>NZ_MBLN01000077.1:0-301715 GCF_001854645.1 Pseudofrankia sp. EUN1h
AGGTTCAACGCCGCGCTGATCGTGTCCGGATGATCCACACCGAGTTCGGTGGTCCACCGGTCGTGGACGTGTTCGCCGATGCGGCGGCTGGTCGGGTAGTCGCCCTGGTTACGCAAGGCCGCAGTCAGCGCCAGCAAGAATTTCCGGCCCGTGTCGCTGTCGGTATTCAGCAGACCCGTCGCCACGGCATGGGGATACAACTGCGCGTACCGTCCCCAGCCCGCAGGAATCGTCCCATCGGGCGGATGGCTCTGGGCAAGTAGACCCTGCACCGCCCGGTGCAGCATCGGCCGAAGCGCCTGCGGGGTGTCGTCCCGCAAAACGGCCTGGACCAGCCTGTGTATCACCACCCGGTCACCCGCAACCAGACGCACCATCGCCGTCCGCACCAACGTCCCGACGACATCCCGCAACACCAACGGATCACGGGCTGCCTCRCCCAACGGCGCAGGCAACAGACCGGCGACCTCAGGTCGGACCAGGTCCACCGGGATCGGCTCCGGACCGAACTGCGCCCACAACCGCAACAACAACACCGCCGACTCATCCAACGTCCGTAGCGCCACCGTCCACGTCGCCGCGACCGGCACATGATCCGCCGGGACGCCGCGGGCCATCACCTCCGACACACGCCCTCGCAGCAGATCCACATACTCCCGGGCCGAGATTCCGGTCTCCGCCAGCCACGCGCCGGCCTGCTCCAACGCCAACGGCAAATCGTCCACTGCCGCCGCGATCTGCCCCGCCTCGGCCACCGATAGCCGTGGCGCCCTCTCCCGCAGCAGTGCCACCGACCGGTCCCGCGGCAGCACGTCCACCTCTACCGTGCCCGCCAGCCGCGACCACGCCAGATCCCGCGTCGTCACCAGCACATGCCCACCACCAGCTGCCGACAACAACCCGTACAGATCGTCCGGCCCACCCGCGTTGTCCAGGATGATCAACCAGCGCGGGAACCGCTGACCATGCCGAAGCACCTCTACAACCGCACGCGCCGATTGCTCCGCCTGCCCAGCCGCCGCCATCCCGACCCGCGCCGCCAACGCCGCCAAAGCCCCCAGTGCCAACGCCGGATCCTCCGCAGGCACCCACCACACCAAGTCGTAGTCACCCGCATGCCGGTAGGCGTACTGCACCGCCAATTGCGTCTTCCCGACCCCACCCAGACCGTGCAGGGCCTGAGGCACCGCTACCGCCCGGCCATCCCCCACCAGACGGGCCCGCAGGTCCGCCAGCTCCTCCTCACGGCCCGTGAAATGCGGATTCCGCGGCCACGGCAACGACCACACCACACCACCACCCGCCGCCGTCGCCGAGCCCGAACGTGCAGCACCTGCCCGGAACACCGGATTCGCCGGAAACAGCTCCAAGGCCGCCGCACACAGAACGGCCGGGCCGTCCTCGATCAACCCGTTCGACAGCAGCCCTGACACCGCCGACCAGAAACCCAGAGCATCCGACGCCGCCCACGACGGCAACCGCTCCACAGGCACACCCGCAGCCACCAGAACCCGCCCAGCCGAACCCGAATCCGGGAACACCGTCGCGAACGCCGCGACCTCACCCACCGACAAGCCACCCACCGGCAGCCACCCCCGTCACCAACCAGCCACCAGCCGTGGCACGCCAGTGACTCAGACGAACATCATCCCACCAGGGGCGCAGCTACAGCCAGCACCCACCGAACACATCACCAAACACCACCGAGTGACCGACATCACAACGTGAAGGTGAGTAATTTCGGTTTCTTGCCTCAGCACGAGAGAGCACTGCTACTCGAGATCGCCGATCTGGGAATCCGGTGGTAAAGTCCGCAGCCGCCCCCAGCCGTCAGGATCGGCTAGTGCTGCCCTGGCGCGGATCGTGTCTGGATGATCCTCACCCAACACCCGCCGCCCCCGGGCCAGCACGTCCTCCTGCAGGACACGCGCGGCCAGGTAATCACCCTGCTCATGCAGGGTGGCCGCGAGGTTCGACGCCGCGACGATCGTGTCCGGATGATCCTCACCCAACACCCGCCGCCCCCGGGCCAGCACGTCCTCCTGCAGGACACGCGCGGCCAGGTAATCACCCTGGTCCGCCAGGGTGGCCGCGAGGTTCGACGCCGCGACGATCGTGTCCGGATGATCCTCACCGAGGCTCGTGGCCCACCGGCCGTGGGCGTGTTCGCCAATACGACGGCTGGTCGGATAGTCACCCTGATCACGCAAAGCCGAGGCCAGAGCTATCAGGAAATCCCGGCCCGCGTCGGTGTCGGTGTCCAGGAGACCGGTTGCCAGGACATGGGGATAGAGCCGGGCGTACCGGCCCCAGCCCGCAGGAGTCGACCTGTCCGGCGGATGGCCCTCGGCAAGCAGCCCCTGCACTACCCGGCGCAGCACCGGCCGGGCCGCCTCCGGGGTGTCGTCGCGCAAAACGGCCTGGACCAGCTGGTGCATCACCACCTGGTCATCAGCGACCAGACGCACGATCGCTGTCCGGGCAAGCCTGCTCACGGTGTCCCGGAACCTGATGGGATCATGGGCGACCTTGCGGAGTCGTCGCGGGAGCAGGCGCGCGACCTGCGGCCGGATCAAGTCCACGGGGATGGGCTCCGGGCCTAGCTGCGCCCACAACCGCGCCAGCACCACCGCTGACTCATCCAGACCACGTAGCGCCACGGTCCACGTCGCCGCCACCGGCACATGATCCGCCGGAGTGCCCCGGGCCATCACCTCCAACACCCGCACCCGCAGCAGATCCACGTACACCCCCGCCGGCATACCCGTCTCCGCCAGCCACGCCCCCGCCTGCTCCAACGCCAACGGCAAATCCTCCACCGCCGCCGCAATCTCCCCCGCCTCCACCTCCGACAGCCGCGGAGCCCGCTCCCGCAACAACACCACCGACCTGTCCCGCGGCAGCACGTCCACCTCCACCGTGCCCGCAAGACGCGACCAGCCCGGATCCCGCGTCGTCACCAACACATGACCACCGCGACCAGCCACCGACACCACCCCGTACAGATCGGACGGCGCCTCCGCGTTGTCAACTATCAGCAACCAACGCGCGAAACGGTCCCCCTGGCCTAGCAGCTCCACCACCGCACAGGCGGACTCCTCCGCCTGCCCAGCCACCCCGACCCCGACCCGCTCCGCCAACGCCGCCAACGCCGCCAACGCCAGCGCCGGATCCTCCGCCGGCACCCACCACACCAGGTCATAGTCACCGGCGTGCCGGTAGGCGTACTGCACCGCCAATTGCGTCTTCCCGACTCCACCCAGACCATGCAGAGCCTGCGGTACGGCCACCGCACGACCATCCCCCACCAGCCGGGCCCGCAGGTCCGCCAGCTCCCGTTCACGGCCCGTGAAATGCGGATTCCGCGGCCACGGCAACGACCACACCCCAGCCCCCACCGGACCACCCGAAGGCAAAGCACCCGCCCGAAACACCGGATTCGCCGGATACAGCGCCAACGCCGCAGCACACAGGACCGCCCGGCCGTCCTCGATCAGCCCATTCGCCAGCAACGACGACACCGCCGACCAGAACCCCAGCRCATCCGACGACGCCACCCACGACGGATGCCGACTCACAGGCACACCCGCCGCCACCAACACCCGGCCCGCCGCCAGCGCGTCCGGGAACACCTCCGCAAACGCCCCAACCTCATCCGCCGACAAACCACCCACCGACAGCCACCCCCGTCACCAACCAGCCACCAGCCGTGGCACGCCAGTGACTCAGACAAACATCATCCCACCGACGATGCAGCTACAGCCAGCACCCACCGAACACATCACCAAACACCACTGAGTGACCGACGTCACACTTGAGGGTGAGTAATTTCGGTTCCTCGCCTCGTCRCAAGAGAGCACTACTACGCGAGGACTGTTGATCCGACTACCCGCGGAGACGTTCCGAATGGCATGGTCCTGCCGAGCCGTTCGCCGGCCGCCAGCTGGGCACCGCTCGGCCGCCAGTCCTTTCTCGTCAGGCCGGCGAGTCGGCCAGGTACTCCTCCCGGAGCTTTCCCTTGGCGAGTTTGCCGGTGGGCATCCTCGGCAGCTCCTCGCGGAACACGACGACCCGCGGCACCTTGTAGCCGGCGATGCCGCGACGCAGGTAGGTACGGAGTTCCTCGGCCAGTTCGGGCGAGCCCTCGACGCCGTCGGCGAGCTGTACCACGGCGTGCACGTACTCCCCCATCTCGGGATCCGGCAGCCCGAACACGGCGACGTCGGCGACCAGCGGGTGCATGACCAGCGCGGCCTCGATCTCCGCCGGGTAGATGTTCACGCCGCCGGAGATGATCGTGAAGCTCTTCCTGTCGGTCAGGTAGACGTAGCCGTCCTTGTCGAGGTAGCCCATGTCGCCGGCGGTCGCCCAGGTGGGGTGGCGTGGGTGGCGGCTCTCCCGGGTCTTCTCCGGGTCCCGGTGGTACTCGAACGGCTCCTCGTCGCGTTCGAAGTACAGCGTCCCGGCCTCGCCGGTCGGCAGCTCCYGCCCGGCCTCGTCGCAGACGTGCGGGGTGCCTATCAGCGGCCGGCCCACCGAGCCCGGGTGCGCCAGCCAGTCCTCGGCGCCGATGTAGGTGAGCCCGGCGCCCTCCGTCCCCGAGTAGTACTCGTCGACGATCGGGCCGAGCCAGTCGATCATCTGGCGCTTCACGTCCACCGGGCACGGAGCGGCGGCGTGGATCAGTCGCCGCAGGCTGGACAGGTCGTACCGGAGCCGCACCTCGTCGGGCAGCTTCAGCAGCCGGACCAGCATCGTCGGCACCACCTGGACATGGGTGACCCGTTCACGCTCGATGACGGCCAGCAGCTGCTCCGCGTCGAACTTGTCGAGGATGACAAGGGTCCCTCCGATCTCGTGCACGCCGGTCGACCACTGCAGCCCGGCCGCGTGGTACAGCGGCGTCGGGCACAGGTAAACCGATTCCTCCGTCATCCCGAACAGGAACCGCGCGAGGGTGGAGATCCCGCCCCGGCCCGGCTCGTCGACCGCGTCACCGGACAGCCTGCGCCGGATGCCCTTGGGCCGTCCCGTCGTTCCCGACGAGTAGAGCATCACGTCGCCCCGGGGCTGCTCGGCCAGCGGCTCGGCGGAGCGGGCGGCGATGGCGGCCTCGTAGGTCTCGAATCCGTCCACGGAGCCGTCCATCATCAGCCGGATGCCGCACTCCGGCGCGAGCTGCGCCACCCGCGTCGCCAGCTCGCCGAACCGCCTCGTCGCGACGAGCGCCTTCGCCGCCGAATCGTTGACGAGGTACGCCGCCTCGTCCGCGGCGAGATGCCAGTTCACCGCCGTCAGGTAGAAGCCGGAACGCAGCGCGGCCCAGACGACCTCCAGGTAGCGCGGATGGTTCTCGGCGACGATCGCCACCGCGTCACCGGGGCGCACCCCGCGCTCCCGTAGCAGGCGGGCCAGGCGGATGGACCGCTCGTCGAGCTCCCGGTAGCTGACGCGCTCGCCCGAGGTGCCCATGACGACGGCGGCCTTTGCCGGGTGAGCGGCCGCGTGCAAGCCTGGGTACATCAGCGGACCTCCAGCGTCTGTGTGCCAAGCCCCGAAGGCGGCCGAGGACTCGAGGATCGCCGCGCCCGCTCGGTCATGCCTCCGCCTCGATGAGTTCCAGCGCCTCCAGCTCACGGATGGCCGCGCAGGCGCCGTGGGCCATCGAGAGGAACATCCGGTCGGAGTTGTCCGACCGGACGCCGGCGGCGTAGACGCAGCCGAGCACCGTGATCAGTGGCCCGTGCGGCAGGCCGCGCCGGTAGTCGTCGAAGCAGTCGGCCACCGTGTAGCCGGTGACGCCGAGCTCGACGAGCCGCCGGTGGTAGGCGTCGACCAGCTCGCCCTCGTGCGCGCGGCGCACGTCCGGGGACAGCGCGGTGGACAGGAAGTAGGCGAGGTCACGGCCGGGCAGCCCGATCGAGATCGTCTGCCAGTCGACCGCGCACACCCCCGGGCCGTCCGCCGGGAACAGCAGGTTGTCCAGCCGGTAGTCGCCGTGCAGTACCGAGTAGGGCGCCTCGTAGGCGCTCTGCCAGCGGTAGGTCAGCGCGGCGGCGCGCCGCAGTGTGTCCGCGTCGCGCGGGTCGAGCTCGGCCCGGTAGCGCTCGACGAAATCCGCGGTGGCCGCCACGTGCAGCTCGCCCATGAACGCCCGCGCGGCGTCGTCGGAGCGCGCGAGCCAGGACGACTCGGCGTCGAGCAGCGCGCTGTTCCAGAACGGGGCGTGCAGCCCGGCGAGGTTGCGGACGGCGTCGGCGGCCTGGTCGACGTCGCAGCCGGCCTCCTGACTGCCCGCGCGGGCCGGGTGCGCGTCGGCGAGTACCAGCGTGAAGAAGCGGGAGTCCGGGCTGATGGCCGCCTGCCAGCAGTGCGGCGTGCGGATCCGCACGGAACCGGCGAGGTGGGCGTAGAAACCGACCTCCTTGCGGTAGCCCTGCCGGACCACGCCGCGCCCGTCCGGGTCGCCCGCGCCCATCTTGACCACCACCGTGCGCGGGGCGGTGCTCACGGCGTCATCGGGCCCGCCGCTGCCGGGCCCGCCGTCCGCGTACTCCAGGTGGAAGCGGTAGCTGGAGCCCATCTGCCCCGTGCCCACCGCCTCGTGGCGCAGGCCGGTCACGGTGACGTCGCCAGCGCCGCCGCCGCGCAGCGCCGCGGTCATCCAGGCCGGGGTGATCTCGCCCGGGTCGTCGACGACCTGCGCGGCCGTCCCGATGGCGTCGACGTCGTCGCCCTCACCGGGCGCCCGCCGCGCGGCTGTGTCGTCAGCCGTGGCCGTGCCGTCCGCGGCCGTCATGCCGACCGCCCCGGGTTGGCCGGCAGGCCGGACAGGCCGGCCGGGCGGACGCCGCGGTAGGCATGGACGACGGGCGCGAGCTCCGCGGATGTCGCGCCGTGCATGATCACTCCGGTCACGCCCAGATCGAACTGGCGCGCGACGGCCCGGGCGCACTGCTCGGGGCTGCCGGTCGCGGCCGTCGCCAGCCATTCCGCCGGGATCAGCGTGGCGATGTGCTCAAGCTGTTCCGTCGTCGCCTTGGCGTCGATCCCGCCCTTGACCGAGGTGACCACCTCGTCCGCGCGGAACCGGGCCAGCACCGCCGGGTCCCAGTCGTTGACCCGGACCATCAGGTCGCCGTAGCCCTGCAGGTAGGAGCCGAGCCGGCCGACGGTCTTGAGCAGCCGGCGGTCCTCGGGGACCTCGTCGGAGACGGTGGCCAGCACCGACCAGACCCGCACGCTCGCCGGGTCGCGGCCCGCCGCCTTGGCGCCGCGGGCGACGGCGGCCAGCGCCTCGCGGACCGCGGTGTCGGAGTAGAAGGTGTGCAGGATGACGCCGTCCAGGCAGCGGCCGGCGAGCTCCAGCGAGCGCGGCCCGAGCGCGGCGAGCATCACCGGGATGTCGTCGTCGAAGTCGGCGTCCTGGTGCAGGTACGGCCAGGCGCCGGCCGGGCCGTCGTGGCCGAGCACCATCTCGCCGTGCCACAGCCGGCGCAGCACGCCGACGAAGTCCTCGATCTGCGCCCCGGTGATCGGCTTCAGCCCGAACGCCTGGAACAGCCGGTCGAAGCCCCGGCCCAGGCCCAGCGCGAACCGGCCGCCGGTCAGCCGGTGCATGGTGGCCGCCATCGTCGCGGTCACGATCGGATGGCGGGTGTTGTGGTTCGTCGCGCCGGTGGCGATGCCGATCGACGTGCTGACCGCTCCGGCGGCGCCGGACAGCGTCGCCGCGTCCTTGGTGCTGAACCGTTCGGAGATGAAGGTGGCGCCGATACCCAGTTCCTCGGCGGCGCGTACCTCGTCGACCAGGTCACGGGGTGCCGAGCTGTGCCCGGCTAACGTGTAGAAACCCAGCTCGGTGAGCTGGGGACTGCCCGTCGGCTGGTCGGGCGGCTGGTTCGGCGTCACGTCGCGCTCCGTCCGGATCGGTCCGGCCGGCCGCACGCCGACCGACTGGTACTGCGGGTAGGCCTAGACGCCCCCGGGCCGTCGATGAACGGTTCCGCGCGTACTCACCGCGCTCCTCCCGAACACCTCGGCGCGRCCGGGGGTGGACGCCCGCCGCGAGCGGCAGGCCGTGCGACCAGATGTTGCATAAAGTATCCTTTCTGCGAGCGGCAGACAACGGCCGCCGACCGGATCCGCCGGCCGCGCCGTCACGGCGGGCCAAGCACGAGCCTTCGGGCCAGTCCTGTCCCTCCACACATTTGCCAAGACTCGGCAATACCGTAAAGCGCCGGAGCCCTCGGCTCCCTGCCGCGAACGGACTCGACGCGCCGGTCCGCCCGATCAACCGGCAGTCGCTCCGCCCGCCGTGCCACGGGAGAGGGGCCCCGCCGGCCGCGCCGTGCCCTTCGGAGGACCCATGCCGTCGCTGGACACCATCAACGTCTACGACCCCGCCCGCTACGAGAGCGGCATCCCCCACGAGGACTTCCGGGTGCTGCGCGCGCAGGCCCCCGTCTTCCACCATCCCGACCACGAGCGCCCCGACGGCCTCTGGGCGGTCACCCGGCACGCCGACGTCACCCGGGTGTCCCGCAACCCGGAGCTGTTCTCCTCGAACCGGTGCACCGCGAACCTGGGCGAGATGACCGAGGAGAGCATCGCCCAGCAGCGGCTGATGATGCTGAACATGGACCCGCCGGAGCACAACCGGCTGCGCGGCCTGGTCAACCGTGGGTTCACCCCGAAGATGGTGAGCCGGATGACCCAGCACCTGCGGGACACCTGCGAGCGGATCGTCGACGAGGCGCTGGCGGCCGGCTCCGGGGACTTCATCGAGCTGTGTGCCGCCGACCTCCCGCTGATCGTGATCGCCGAGCTGATGGGCGTGCCGGTCGAGGACCGGGGCAAGCTGTTCGACTGGTCCAACCGGCTCGCCGCCGCGACCGACGGGCAGCTGGACAGCGACGGTGACGCCGCGGTCGCCGTCATGGAGGCCTACGGGTACGCCAACGACCTCGGCGCGGCCAAGCGCGCCTGCCCGGCCGACGACATCGTCAGCCGCCTGGTGGCCAAGGACGAGCAGGGCCAGGAGCTGTCCGAGCTGGAGTTCGACCTGTTCTTCCTGCTGCTGATGTTCGCCGGCAACGAGACGACCCGCAACGCGATCGCCGGCGGGATGCAGGCGATGATCGACCATCCCGACCAGTGGGAGCGGCTGCGCGCGGACCCCGGCCTGGCGTCGAAGGCCGCCGACGAGATCGTCCGCTGGGTCAGCCCGGTCAACGGATTCCGCCGCACCGCCACCCAGGACGTCGAGCTCGGCGGCCAGCTCATCCGCGAGAACGACAAGGTCGTCATGTTCTACGCCTCGGCGAACTTCGACGAGGCGGTCTTCGACGACCCGTACACCTTCGACATCGGCCGCAGCCCCAACCCGCAGCTCGGCTTCGGCGGCGGCGGCCCGCACTTCTGCCTCGGCCGCCACCTCGCCATGCTCGAGATCGAGCTGATGTACCGGACGCTCGCCGCCCGGGTGCGCCGCGTCGAGCCGCTCGGGCCGCCGACCCGGCTGCGCTCGAACTTCGTCAACGGCGTCACGGCGATGCCGGTCCGCCTCATCCCGGCCTGACACGGCCTGGGAAGCGGCTTGTGACGGTGGGCCGGCGCTAGCACTGTTTCTCGCCAGCGCGCGTCTCCCGCCGGCGTGACCGGTTCAGGCGGCCGGTCCGGACCGAGCCGCCCGGCCCCGCCCTCGTCCACGTCCGGCGCCACCGAGGGGCGTACCGCGTAAAGCGCGTCGCCCATGCTGGCGGCGAGGCTCGCGGCCGGCAGGTCGAGGCCTCGGTCGCGGGCGAGCTCGACCGCGTGCCGCAGGTCCTTCTCGAGCAGCGCCGAGACGGTGGCGAAGTACTCGTGGTCGGGGTCCACCGGCTGGCCGCGGCGCCGCTCGTGGATGTTCAGGAAGACGTCGGCCTGAGCCGAGAGCGTCCCGGAGGCCCGGGTGACCTCGACCAGCAGGCCGTCGGCCACCCCCAGTGCGCGCGCCAGCTGGGCGGCCTCATAGGACGCCAGGTAGTCGAGGTAGACCATGACGTTGTGGGCCAGCTTCAGCGCGGCGCCGCTGCCCAGGGGCCCGGCGCGCACCAGCCGGCCGGTGAACGTCGCCAGCGCCGGCTCGACCGCGTCGACCGCCGCCGGCTGCCCGCCGACCAGTGCCCACATCGACCCTTCCCGGACGCCCTCGGCGCCGGTTCCCGTCAGCGGGGCGTCCACCAGGTCGACGCCGCGGCCGGCGGCCGCCGATGCGAGGTCCGCGACGGTGTCCGGGTGCACCGTCGACAGGATGGCGACGACGTGCCCGGGACGCGCGCCCGCGAGCACGCCACGCTCACCTGACAGCACGTCGACGCACTGGGCGTCGTCGCGGACGCACACGAGCGTGACGTCACTGGCCGCCGCGACCYCGGCGGCCGTCGCGAGGCCGCGGGCGCCCRCCTCGACGGCGTCGGCGACCGGCGCGGGCCGCACGTCGTGGACCGTCGTGACCAGGCCCGCGCCGACCAGCCGGCGCGCGATCGGCGCGCCGAGGATCCCCAGCCCGACCAGCCCGACCGACGGGTGTCCCACGGAGCCTCCAGGAAGGCAGGGGTGGGCCTGAGCCAGACCACCCGAGGAGCAGGGATCAGATATTGCAGGTTATATACATCCCGATCGTTTACTACAGACTGTTGATCGGGTGCTGCGGACGGTGGTAGCCGTCGAACCGCAGCTGGCCGCCGCGCAGCTCCCGGATCGTCAGGAAGTCGCCCTTGTAGCCCTTGTGGTCCCAGGGGCCGAACTGGATGTAGGTGGCCGGGCCGCCGTTGGTGGCGGGCATCCAGCGGATGCGCTCGATGCCTTCCTTGACCTCCTCGGGGGTGGCCATCGCGGCGTTGGCGACCCCGTGGATGCCCACCCGCGCCGTGTCGTAGCCCAGGGCGACGACGACGTTCTTCGACACCCGGCCGAAGCGCTTCTCGAACCGCGCGACCATGGCCTCGTAGTTCGGGTTCGTGCCCTCCACGCCGAGCTGGTCGACGCCGTGCCAGCCCTCCAGGCCCTCCGCCCACGTGTTGGTGTTGGAGTAGAACATGAACGCCGTGCCCATGACCCGCGGCGGGTCCCAGTCGAGCGTCCTGAACGCCTCGGCGAAGTGGAAGGTGGAGTAGCCGTACCCGCCGTAGTAGATGCCGGTGATGCCGTCCTCGCGCATCGACCGGAGGTGGTCGGTGAGGCCCCGCGGGTTCGGCCCGAGCTTGATGTCGCGGGCGATGGTCAGYCCGAGGCTGTTGCACTCGTCCCGGAAGAAGCCGGCGTAGTCACGCCCCGAGCTGCCCTGCTCCCAGAACATGCCGACCTTCTGGTGCCCCTGGCTCTTCAGCCACTGGGCGCACATCACCCCCTCGGTGGGGACGTCGCCGTTGGCGATGGTGAAGCAGTACTCGCTGGCGAACCGCCAGGCGCCCGTCCAGGCGATGACGGGCACCTTGCGCCGGTTGACCAGCTCCTGCAGCGACAGCGAGTTGTCGCTGACCTCCGGGCCGAGCACGACGACGCACCCCTGGTCGCAGAGCCACTCGTAGCCGGTGCGGGTCTTCTGGAAGTTCTCCCGGGGAAGGCCGCGGGCGTCGGCGACGACGAGGCGGACCGGCCGGTCGTAGATCCCCTCGTTCAGCGCGTCCTCGAAGGCAAGGATCGTCGCGTTGATCCAGTCGAAGATGAGCTGGCCGTTCTCGATGTCCATGAGCAGGCCGATCTTCACCGGCTCGAACGCGTCGCCCTGGGTCTGCAGGCCGCGGGTCGGGGGGTACACGACGATGTCGGCGTGTGCCTTCTCCCCGATGCGGCCGCCGCCTTCATACCACTTCGTGGCCGCGCCGGCGTCGGGCGCGTCGGTGCCCGACCGGACGTTGGTCACCGCGCGGTCGGRCTCGGCGATCCCGTGCTCCGTCGGCTCCGGGAACATCCGCTCCACGAACTCGCTGTCCGAGTACGAGTGGCTCATCCATCGCTCCGTCGATCAGAAGGCTAGAATAATTACGTGTCGCAATATAACGAAACGCACTCTAGCGACGGTTCGCCGGCCCGGGCAACACCCGGCGTCGCCGACCCCTCGCGCGGACGGCCGCGCGATCCCCAGGTCGACGAACGGATCAGGCAGGCCACGCTGGAGCTGCTGAGCGAGAAGGGATTCGCCGACACCACGATCGCCGCCGTCGCGCGCCGCGCCGGCGTGGGAGCGCCCGCCATCTACCGCCGCTGGCCCTCGCGGACCGCGATGATCGAGAACGCGATCTTCCCCGGCTTCGACCGCCTCGTGGTGCGGCCGACCGGCGATCTGCGGCGCGACCTCAAGCGGTACGTGGACGCCTTCGTCGCGACCTTCGACCTGCCGGCGGCCCGGGCCGCGCTGCCCGCCCTGCTGAGCGTCTACCAGTCGGATCCCGAGAACAACGCGCTCGCCGGGCAGCGGGTCGGCGGCAGCGTCCGCGAGCCGTTCCGCGAGATGCTCGCCAAGGCCGTGCCCGACCACCCGCACGCGGACGTCGACAGCGACGACGTCCTCGACATGCTGATCGGCTCGGTGCTGTTCCACCTGTTCATCCGCCGGTTCTCCGGTCGGGACATGACCAGCGACTACATCGTCGACCTGCTCGCCCGCGCCGTCCTGGCCGGCCGGGACCGACCGTAGCCGCGGCGGCCCCGACTGCTCGAACGGCGGCTCGAGGGCCGAGCGGTCAGGAGCGAGCGTCCGCGGTCGCCGGCCGCAGAAGGCGCGCGCAGATGTCGACGAGACGCTCCAGGGGGCGGTTGCGCTGGGCGACGGTGGGGATCAGGGTTCTCGCCAGGACGCAGCCGAGCAGCGTGTCGAAGACGTCGTCGGGGTCGGCCGCCGGGTCCACACTGCCGGGTGGCGCCGCCCGGAGGATGTCGAGGAACTGCGGCCGCGCCGAGACCGCGAACCACGTCTCGGCGGCGTTCGCGCGCCCGGCCGACTGATAGACGGCGAGCAGCCCCGGCACCGCGGCGCGCGCGGCCGGACCCGCCATCGTGGCCGCGTAGGCGCGGATGAACCGGCGCAGGTCGCGGCGCAGGTCGCCGGTCGGTCGCACCGTGACCGGCGCCAGCCCCGGGAAGACGGCCTGCTCGATGATCTCGATGCGCGACGGCCACCGGCGGTAGATAGCCGACGCGTGGACCGCGGAGCGCTCGGCGATCGCCTGCACCGTCGTCGCCTCGAACCCCAGCTCCACGAGCAGCTGCCGGGCCGCCTCGAGCACGCGTACATCGATGCTCGCGTCACGGGGACGCCCCCGACGCCCGTGGGGCCGGTCCGGGGTCATGAACAGATGCTATGGCGGGAACCAATTACGGGAGAAGGTGTTCCGTATTGGTCGGCCGGTCGACGCGACGAGCGACGCCTGCGTGCCTGGCCGCGCACCGGAGACCGGCCGTCATGCGGGCCGCTGGGCGGCGGGCAGGACCTCCTCGGCCACGGTCTTGAGATAGCGCCAGCCGATCTCGGGTGGCAGGCCGCCGACCAGGGGGTGCAGCCGGAGCATGCCGCCGCCACGCACGAGCTCCACGGCCTCGTCGACCGCGAGGATCTGGTGGCTGCGCCGCTCCGCCCGCAGCTCCTCGGCGGTCCGCGCGAACGACAGGCTCGCGGTGTCGGTGTTGCCCTCGTTCCAGGCGGCGTAGCTGCGCACGTCGTGCATCAGGTACGGACCCAGCTCGTCCCACGCCTGGTCGACGTCCTGCGCGACGAACACCGTCGAGGGCTCGTCGGGCGAGTTCAGCATGCACATCCCGGGCTCGTGGCCGGCCGCGCGCGCCGCTTCCTCGTAGGCCACGTGCAGTTCCTTGTTGTCGCTCTGGGCCAGGAAGCCGATGCCGTGCCGGCCGGCCCGGCGGGCGGCCGCGGGGCTGCCGCCGCCCCAGAGGATCGTCGGTCCCCCCGGCGTCAGCGGCGTCGGGGTCACCTGGACGCGGCGGCCCTCGTGCTCGAAGGCCTCTCCGGTCTTGGCACGCAGCAGGAGCGGCAGCAGCTCGTCGGCCAGCCGGCCGCGCCGGCGGAAGTCCACGCCGTACATCTCGTACTCGCCGGGCAGGTACCCGATGGCGGCGACGTAGAAGAGCCGCCCGCCGCTGAGGATGTCGAGGACCGCCATCTCCTCCGCGAGCCGGATCGGGTCGTATAACGGCAGCGGCAGGGCGGCGACGGAGAGCGGGACGACGGAGGTCCGGGCCGCCATGGCGGCGGCGAGGACCAGCGGCGCGGGCAGGTAGCCGTCCGCCGACATGTGGTGCTCGCAGAGCACCACCGTCACGCAGCCACGGGTCTCGGCCCACGCGGCCATCTCGGTCGCCGCGGCGTACAGGTCCCGCGCGGGCGCCCCCGTCGCCGGTGCCCGCATGTCGAACCGCATGATGAACATCGCCGAACCTCCTGCGCCGGGCGACACCTGCCGAGACGGAGACCCGGCCGTCGTGTGTCTCGACCGTCCGGGTCAGCCACGCGACCGGTACGGCATGATTTCGGGTTGGAACATCCCGAAATCGGGTGGGTCTGTCAACCGGGAGCGACACGCGTCGTGCCGCGACGCACTCAAACCGCGCGCGAGGCCGGCGGACGGCCGTGGGTGGCGGCGGTCAGGGCGTCGGCGGCCGCCCGCACCCGTTCACCGAGCCCGAGGATCTCGGCGCCCGGGCGCACCGGCATCCCGCCGTGGCCGTCCGCGCACACGAGGCACAGGACGACGACGACCGTGCCTGCGGCGTCGAAGACCGGCGCGTTGACGGCGGACGCGCGGTAGCCCGCTGCCGGGTCGATGGTCGCGGGCAGGGTGTCCGCCAGGTCGAACATGCCGCCGATCTCGCTCATCAGCCGTCGCAGCGTCTCGGCATGCTCCGCGTGGCGCTGGTCCTCGCCGAGCTCGGCGGCGAGCGTGCCGAGACGTTCCCGCACCCGGTTCTCGACCTCCAGCGCCCAGCCGCGGGCGCGGACACCGGCCAGGCCCGGAGCCACCCGGGCCAGCGCGTCCGCCGGCCGGTCCGGGCCGAGGCGCGCCAGCCATCGGTCGACGGCCCCGTCGTCGGCCCAGGCGACGCAGACCGAGCCGAGCGGCGGCTGGGGCGGTATCCGCTGACCCAGGCGCAGGCCGAAGTAGGTGGTGACCGGCTGCTGGGCCGCGCCGCCGACCGCGCCGTCCACCACCGGCCGGCCGATCTCCGCGACCAGCAGCTCGTCGTGCTCGCCCGGGATGGCGCCGGCGACCAGCGCGAGACACATCAGGCCGGTCGCCTCGGCCATCTCCCGCACGACCGGCCGGGCGCTGTCGACCACCGGATGGCCGCGGGCCGCCGCGCGGCCCGTGGCGACGAGCGCGGGGCCCAGCCGGTAGGTGTGCCGCTGGGGATGGCGCAGCAGCCAGCCGCGGCGGGCCAGGGCAACCACCATCGGATGAACCGTGGCCTTGTTGACGCCGRCCGCCCGGGCGATGTCGGCCAGCGTGAAGCCGTCGTCGGGGCGCGTGGCCAGCAGGTCCACCAGGTCGATGAGCCGCTCTGTCTGCGGCGAGGGTCTGGTCATGGCGTCCCGACGATAGCCGGCCAGCATGGCGGCCGTTTGCATAATGCCACCGTTGATTTGGGCACTGCATCCTGCGAGGGTCAGACGACCCCGCCCGCCGCCTACCGAGGAGACGCCGATGACCGACGCGGCGCACGACGCCCCTGGCCGCTTACCGGCCGCCGACCGTGTACCGCGGCAGGCGGGCACGGAGCCGACCCCGACGAGAGGCATGCCGCCTGGCTGGGTCGGCGTCGTCACCGGGGCGGCGAACGGCATCGGGCGGGCCGTCGCGCGGCGCTTCGTCGCCGAGGGCGGGAAGGTCGTGGGCGGGGACGTCGACGAGGCGGGCCTCGCCGCGCTCACGGCCGAGCTCGGCCCGGACGCGTTCGCCGCGGCGCGGTGCGACGTGACCGTCGAGGAGGACGTCGCCTCGCTGATCGGCCTGGCCGGCGCCCGGTTCGGCCGGCTGGACGCCGTGGTCGCCAACGCCGGCGGCGGCTCGTCCGCCGAGATCGCCGACCACGACTTCGCCGAGTGGCGCCGGGTGGTGGACCTGTGCCTGCACGGGGCGTTCCTCACGGTCAAGCATGGCGCCCGCGCGCTGCGGGACGCGGGCCGCGGCGGCGCGATCGTCACCCTCGCGAGCCTCAACGCCGTCCAGCCCGGCCGCGGCATGGGCGCCTACTGCGCGGCCAAGGCCGGCGTCGTCGCGCTCACCGAGGTCAGCGCCCTGGAGCTCGGGCGGCACGGCATCCGGGTCAACGCGGTGGCGCCTGGCCTGGTGCGGACCGCGGCCACGGGCCCGATGTGGAGCGTGCCGGGTCTCGTCGAGGAGTTCGTCGACAACGCCCCGCTCGGCCGCTTCGCCGAGCCGGACGAGGTCGCCAACCTCGTCTGGTTCCTCGCCTCCGACCAGGCGTCCTACGTCAGCGGCGGGCTGTACGGCGTCGACGGCGGTGCGCGGACCAGGCGCTACCCGGACATGATCGCCGCGGTCGAGCGGCTCATGACCGCGAGCCCCGCCACCTCCTGACAACCTTCGCCCGGACACGGCCGGCTGGCGCAGGCCAGCGGACAGACAGGAAAGGCACCCGTGGGCACGACTACTGGCGGCGAGCTGGTCGCCCGCACGCTCGTCGACCTGGGAGTGACGCACGCCTTCGGCG
The DNA here is from genome assembly GCF_001854645.1 of Pseudofrankia sp. EUN1h. NCBI lineage: Bacteria > Bacillati > Actinomycetota > Actinomycetes > Frankiales > Frankiaceae > Pseudofrankia > Pseudofrankia sp. EUN1h. Next base: position 16,732 of record NZ_MBLN01000077.1, read on the forward strand.
TCCACGGCGGCCATCTCGACCCGTTGCTGACGGCGCTCGACGCCCTCGGCGTCACCCTCGTCGACACCCGGCACGAGGCGGCCGCCGGCAACGCCGCCGAAGGCTACGCCCGGGCGACCGGCGGCCTCGGCGTCGCCTTCGCGACCTCCGGCCCGGGCTTCACCAACGCGTACGCGGCGCTGGCGAACGCCTACATCGACCGGATCCCGATCCTGCTGCTCACCAGCTCGCCGCCGCTGCGCGAGGCGGAGCTCAACGTGCTGCAGGGCGGCCTCGACCAGGTCGCGGCGGCCCGCACGGTCGCGAAGTGGGCGCATCGGGCCACCACCGCGGCGCGCCTGCCCGACCTGGTCGCGCTGGCCGTGCGGCACGCGACCACCGGGGTGCCGGGGCCGGCCGTGCTCGACATCCCGATCGACGTCATGTACCGGAAGATCGACGAGGCTGTCGCGACCAGGCCGTCACTGACGATGCCGACGCCGCCCGCGCCGGCGTCGGCGGCCCTGCGCCGGATGGTGGAGCTGCTGCGCACCGCACGCCGGCCGGTGCTCGTCCTCGGCGGTGGCGCCGCGCTCAGCCGGGATGTCCGGCCGGCCCTGGAGGCCCTGCTCGACCAGGTGCGCATCCCGGTGGTCACGACGTCGTGGGGGCACGGCCAGATCTCCCCCGACCATCCGTGCGCGCTGGGCGGGTCGGGGGCGCTCGCCGCGCTGCCGTTCCTCGCCGAGCGCCCGGACCTGTTCGTCCTGCTGGGCGCCCGCCAGGGCATCACGCTGGGCGCCCGAAGCGGCTCGATGATCGCTCCCGGCACGCCCGTGGTCCACGTCGACGTCGACGGGGTGGAGCCGGGCCGGCTCGGCGAGGTCGAGCTGTCGGTGGTCGCCGACGTTGGCGAGACGCTGCGCACCCTCGCCCTCGCCGCGGCCGCCGGGGACCTGCCCGACTGGGAGGACTGGAACACCGCCACCCGGGCCGCCGTCGGCGCGCATGCGCTGATGTACGCGGACGCCCCGGCCGTCACGCCCAGCGGGCGGCTGCACCCGTACCACGTGGCGCGGGAGCTGACCGAGGCGCTGGAGGACGACGCGGTCGTCGTCTACGACGGCGGCGAGACCGCCGGCTGGATCAACTTCTTCGCCCGCGCCCACCGGCCGCGGTCCTGGTTCGGCCTCGGCATGATGGGCGGGCTCGGCGTCGGCCAGGGCTTCGCCATCGGCGCCCAGTGCGCCCGCCCCGGCGCCCAGGTCGTGCTCGTCACCGGCGACGGCGCGGTCGGCTTCCACCTGCAGGAGTTCGACACGATGGCCCGTCACCGGCTCCCGGTGACGACGGTCGTCTACAACAACCTGTCGTGGGGCATGTCCCTGCACGGCCAGCAGGCCATCTACGGCGAGAAGACGAGCGTCGCCGTCGAACTGCCCGACACCCGCTACGACCTGATCGCGGCGGCCATGGGCCTGTACGCGGAGCGGGTCGACGACCTCGCGCAGGTGCGGCCGGCGCTGCGGCGGGCCCGCGAGAGCGGCCGGCCCGCCTGCCTCGACGTCGCCATCGCCGCCGACGTCGTCCACCCGATGATGGCCCCGCTCACCGCCGACCTCCCCGACGGCTCGATCCGCGTCCCCTACTACGAGGCGATCCCCAGCGGCGAGGGGTGAGGTCGAACACCGGGCGGGCAACGGGTCCGCGGCGTGCGGGGGGGGGCGGTACCCAGGCCAACGGGCCGAGACCAGGGCTCCCGTATGTTCTCGGGTGGCGCTGGCGAGGGAGGTCCCACCGACCGAACGCAGGTCCGCGCCGCGGACCCGTCGCGAACGGACGGGCGGGGCGAAGCGCGGCGAGGAGACACGGATGACGGACGACCTCGACGGGTCGGTAGAGCACAAATACGCGACGGTCAACGGCGTCACGCTGCACTACGTCATCGGCGGTGAAGGCCCCACGCTGCTCCTGCTCCACGGCTTTCCGGACTTCTGGTACACGTGGAAGGCGCAGATCCCGGCGCTGATCGCCGCCGGTTTCCGGGTGGTGGCACCGGACATGCGCGGGTACAACTTGTCGACCAAGCCCGTCGGCGTCTGGAACTACCAGGCCAGGGTGCTCTGCGACGACATCGACGGGCTGATCGAGCATCTCGGCGAGGACCGCGTCCATCTGGTCGGGCACGACTGGGGCGGGCTCGTCGCCTGGTTCTTCGCCATGCGCCATCCGGACCGGCTCCACCGGCTCGCCGTGCTGAACATCCCGCACCCGGAGAGCTTCTTCGCCGGGCTCCGCACCTGGAGCCAGCTGAAGAAGAGCTGGTACATGTTCTTCTTCTGTCTGCCGATCCTCCCGGAGAAACTACTCGGGGCAAGCGGGCGCAAGGGCCTGCTGAAGGTCTACGAGACCGAGCCCAACCCGCCCTTCCCGCCCGAGGACATCGACCGGTACCGCGCCGCCTTCAAGGACGACAGCACCCTGACCGCGACGATCAACTACTACCGCGCCTTCATCCGCGACGGGAGAGACCTGCGGCGTAACCACATGCGCCCGACGGACGTCCCGACGCTGGTGCTCTTCGGCGACCGCGACCCCCACCTGCGCAGCGACCTCGCCGACCCGCCGCCCCACCTGGCCCCCAACGCCCGGACGATCCACTACGCCGACGCGGGCCACTGGATCCAGCACGACCTGCCCGACGAGGTGACCACCCAGCTCGTCGGCTTCTTCGGCGAGAAGGACGGTTCGCCCTCTCGTCCCTGACGCCCACCGAGCGGGTTCGCCCAGCTCCGTACCGGCGACGATGCGGCTATCTGTTGTCCGGCTCCAGGACGAAGACGGGGATCTGCCTGCTGGTCTTCTTCTGGTACTCCGCGTAGTCCRGGTACGCGGCGACAGCCCGGTCCCACCAGACCGCCTTCTCGTCGCCGGTCACCTCGTGGGCCACCATGCTCTGCCGGGTGGGCCCGTCCTGCAGCTCCACCTCGGGGTGCGCGCGCACGTTGTAGTACCAGACGGGATGATTCGGAGCGCCGCCGAGCGAGGCCACGACGGCGTAGAGCCCGTCATGCTCGACCCGCATCAGCGGGCTCTTGCGAATCTTGCCCGACCTCGCGCCGACCGTGGTGAGGATGACGACCGGCCGGCCGTTCAGCATCGTGCCCCGGGTGCCGCCGGAGCTTTCGTACTCCTCGACCTGCTCGCGCACCCAATCCGAGGGGCTCGGCTCGTAGTCACCGGTGACAGGCATGCGCCGATTAAACGCCGCGCCGCGCCGTGGCGCCCGTCGACCTCGGGCCGGCACCCACCAACGACGCATCCGCCGTCGGCTCGACCGCCAGGGCCGTTGCCTGGCATGGGCATCGCCGGTTGCCAACCTCACCTGAAGCGGCAACAGCCCGGGCGACGGACGATGATCTGGTGGGATTTTCGGCGTCCTGACTCCGAAAATGCCACCAGATCATGAGCCGAATCATGATCTGGTGGAAGGCTCGCTCAGCGACTGGCGACGAAGGGGACGTTCTCGGGGGCGGCCTTGCGCGCCGCGAGCAGGGTCATGGACTGTTCGCCGATCGGCACCCGCAGCGGCGGCGCCTCGAGCTCCGCGGCATCGGCGATCGCGTGGGCGACCTGTTCCGGAGTGATGAAGCTGCTGGGGTTGAAGCGGCCGGCGAGCAGGTCCGGGTAGGGATCGTCGGGCAGCCGGTAGGCCAGGGGTTCGTCGAGCGCGCCCGAGCTCACCGCGCCGGGCTCGAGCAGCGTGACGCGGATCCCGAACGCAGCGGTCTCGATGGCCAGCGACTCGACCAGGGCTTCGAGTGCCCACTTGGTGGCGGCGTACGCGGCGTTGCCCGACAGCACGAGACGGCCGACCACGCTGGAGACGAACAGCAGCCGTCCGTCCCGGCGCTCGCGCATCTGCGGCAGCAGCGCCTGGGCGACCCGGATCGCGCCTGAGGTGTTCTGCGCGAACAGCCGCTCGATCTCGGCCACCGGGCTCGCCTCGACCGCGGCCAGGAAGATCACACCCGCGTTGGAGACCAGGACGTCGACCTGGCCGGCGGCCTCGACGGCTTCGTCGACGGTGGTCTGGTCGGTGACGTCGAGGCGTAGCCGCTGTGCCACGTCGAGGTCGGCGAGCGTGCGAGGGTCACGCGCGGTGGCGATGACGCGGTAACCGCGGGCCGCGAACTCGCGGGCGGTGGCCCGGCCGATGCCCTTCGAGGCCCCGGTGATCAGCACGGATGTCATGAGCTTCCCCTGTCAGTAGGAAAATCAGACCTACCTACGATCGGCCACGGTAGCGCTCTTGAGTCTGAAAATCGAACCCAGTATTCCCGGCGGTTCCCACAGCGGACCGTGCCCGTCTTCCCCGGTGGTCACGCGGGCTCCCCGGCACTCACGGCGGTGAGGCGGCCGAAGGCGGATGATGACGCGCTGCGCCGGAGGTGACGGCGCCCCGCTCAGCGAGTTGGAGGTACGGCTATCTGGCCGTCGCGCCAGCGCCGCTCCGGAACGGTCTGCTAGGGATCTCCCAGGACGGTGGCGATGACCTGTCCGCACAGCTCGCGGACCTGCTTCGGGTCCGCCGCGTCGCGGTGGGACAGGGACAGTGCCGCGGTTCCTCGGGCCATGCCCATGATGAGCAGGGCCGCGGCGTCGGCGTCGACGCTCCGCCGGATCGACCCTTCGTGCTGCCCGTCGCGGATGGTGTCGGCGAGGGCCCGGTGGGTGAGATCGTCGGCCTGGACCATCGCAGGGAGGTCGTAGCCGGAGGGGAAGGTCGCGCCCCACATGACGAGGACGGCGCGTTCCTCGATGCTCTGCCCCGACTCGACGATCTCAAGGAAGGTTTCGATGATCGCGCGCAGGAGATCCAGTCGGGAGAGTTGCCCGATGTCGCCCTCGGCTGGGCGGAGGGCGGCTGCCGTCGCTTCGTAGGTGCGTCCGTAGGCGTGTCCGATGAGGCGGCCGATGAGGCCGTCCTTGGAGCCGAAGTGGTAGGCCGGCATCGCGCGGCTGATGCCGGCGCGTTCCCCGACGCTGCGCAGCGACGTCCGCTCGATGCCGACCTCGGCGATGAGCTCCGCCGCGGCCCGCAGCAGTGCGGCCTCGGACGCGGCCCGGCGCTCGGCCTGCGTCCGCCGGAGTCCGCTGGCTGACGCACTCATACCTGACAACCTACGGAAGATGCCTGCCGCTCGACAAGTTTTGACTTGCCTGCCGCCTGGCAGATAAGTTGCCGACCAGGCGGTCGACGCTGGCTTCCCCGACGAGCTGCACGTGCTCGAGGCGAGTTCGTCGTCGTGTATGCCTTTCGGTAGGGAAAACGACGCCTACGCCGGCCGTGTTGCCGGTGTAGGGCGCGCTCCTACCGCCATCGACGGCCCTGCATGCCTTGAGACCACACGCCTTCAGGTCCTCATGCCCGAACGCCGAGTACATCCCACCGTCTGCGCACTCCGGCGGACATCGTTCGAGGGTGACGGCGGCAGCGTCCGCGGCCTCCACCGAACCGATGGCTCCGCGCCCAGTCAACCGCTGGAAGGCTCCCGCATCGCGCCGCGGTTCTCGGCCGCCGGCAACCGGTTCCAGCTGCCAGCTCATCTCACGAACGGAGGTCGCAATGACACACGTGGACGACATCGAGGCGATCAAACAGCTCAAGGCCCGGTACTGCCGCTTACTCGACACGAAGGACTGGGACGGCTACCGCCTGATCTTCACGGATGACGTGGTCATCGACACCGAGGATTCCGGCGGCAACATCGTCGACGGCGCGGACGCGTTCCTGGAGTTCCTGCGCGTCGCGCTCGCGGGCACCGTCACGGTCCACCAGTGCCACACCCCGGAGATCACCATCACCTCGCCAGCATCGGCCACCGGTATCTGGGCGATGGAGGACCGCGTCCGCTTCCCCGACGGAAATGACCTGACCGGCTTCGGCCACTACCACGAGACCTACGAGAAGGTCGACGACGGCTGGCGCATCAAGGCCTCCAAGCTGACCAGGCTCCGGATGGACTTCAGCAAGCCGGACACCGCCTGACCAGCTGAGGCACCAACGCCCCGCGCGCGGGGGCGTCGGCAAGTCGGGCGGCATCGGCAATCGACCGGAGGAGGACGACATGGAGTCCGAGGACCTTGCCGCGCAGGTCGCGGTCGTCACGGGGGGCGCGTCGGGGTTCGGCCAGGCGCTCGGCGAGCGCCTGGCCGAGCGCGGTCTGCGGATCGCGCTGCTCGACCGCGACGGGGAACGGGCCAAGACGCAGGCGGCGACGATCGCCGCGCGGCACGGTGTCGCGGCGATCGGCCTCGGCGTGGACGTCGCGAGCGGGGAGGCGCTGCGCGCGGCCGCCGGCGTCGTCGCCGATCGGTTCGGCCGCGCGGACGTCGTCGTGTCGAACGTCGGGGTCCAACTGTTCGGCGCGGTGGAACGCCTCACCGAGGACGAATGGCGGTGGGTGCTGGACGTCAACGTGCTCGGCGCGGCGCGCACCGCCCAGGCGTTCGTGCCACTCCTGCGGACGGCTCCCCGCGGCCGGCTGGCATTCACGACCTCGTCGTCCGTGCTGTCGCCAGCAGCCCGGCTGGGCGTCTACCAGGCCAGCAAGTTCGCGGTCTGGGGGCTGGCGGAGACCCTACGGCTCGAACTCGCCCCCGACGGGATCGCCGTGTCCGTCATCTTCCCGTCCGGAATGGCCTCGCGGCACCTGGAGACCAGCGCCGCCGCCCAGCCCGAGCATCTGCGCCGGGCGATCGGCGACCCTGACGACTTCGAGGCCATGGTCGCCAGCAACCCCGGCATGGTGCAGAACCCGGTCACACCCGACGAGGCGGCCGGCAACATCGTCGACGCCCTGCTCGCCGGCGAGCGCTACATCATCACGCACGGAGACCTCGTCGACGCCGTCGGAACACTCGGCGCCGACCTGCGCCAGGCGGCCACCGCCGCCCACCCCACCCGCGACCCGCGAACGGCACCAGACGACGCCCCGGCCGCCCCGCGGCCTCGCACGGCGGACAACGCCAACCGGAACAGTCCCTGAGCCCGTCCCGGTCCCGGGCGTTGCCGCGGCGGAGCGCCGGAGTGGTGACCGAGCAATGCACCCGGCCACCATTCCGACCTCGCATCCGTCAGACCGGCAGCAGGTTGTGGCCGGTCTCGGTCGGGTTCTGGCCGGCGCCGAACCGCTCGGCCCGTTCGCGCAGGGTGGCGGTGGCCTCGTCCCGGCCGAGCATGAGGCAGTACTCGCCGGCCCGGATGCCGCGCAGCACATCGTCGGCGAGCTCCTCGAGCGGCTGGACCGGGATCTCCTTGCCGACCTTCGCCGCCGACTCGACGAGCGTCGCCACCGTCATCGCCGGCGTCGACCGCGGCTTCTCCCTGGCGAGCTCCGCCGGGCGGTTGCGATCGGAGGTCCACAGGCCGGTGTCGAGCAGACCCTTGCCGGACGGCAGGAACAGCGACACCGCGATCGGGTGGCCCTCCTCGGCGAGCTGCGCGCCGAGGCACTCGGTGAGGATCGACACGGCCGCCTTGCTCGCCGCGTACACCGACGCGCTCGGCATCGGCGCGACCGCGCCGTCGCCGGACGAGGTGTTCACGACGTGGCCGGGCTCCCCGGACGCGATCATGCGCGGGACGAACGAGCGGATGCCGTTGGCGACGCCGTAGACGTTGACGCCGAAGGTCCAGCGCCAGTCGTTCGGCGTCGTCTCCCAGACCTTCGCCGACGGCGGCCCGACACCGGCGTTGTTCACCAGCACGTGGGTGCGCCCGTGGCGGCGGAACACCTCCTCGGCGAGGGCCTCGACCGAGTCCGCGTCCGACACGTCGGCGACGACACCGCTGAGCTCGGCGCCGGTCGCCCCGGCGAGGGCCGCGACGGTGGCGTCGAGCGCGTTCTTCTCGATGTCGGAGAGCACCAGGACGGCGCCGGCGCGGGCGAAGGCCTCGGCGAGCGCCCGGCCGATGYCCGCGGCCCCGCCGGTGATGACGACGACCTTGCCGGCGAAGTCGGTGATGTGGGCGGTCACGCGGCGGCTCCCTGGCCGTGGATGTCCTCGACCGTCAATCCGATCCGGTCGACCACCGGGGCGAGCTTCTCGAGGTCGAAGCCGTACAGCTCGGCGGCGTTCAGGCCGAGGATGCGGCGGGTGTCGGCCACCGGCACATCACTGAACCGGTCGCGCAGCCACTCCCTGGTGCGCGGCCAGGTGCCCTCCGGATGTGGGTAGTCGTGCCCCCACATCAGCCGTTCGACGCCTATCTCATGACGCCGCTCCACCTCGACGCGGCCCATGACCGACGACGCCATCCAGACGTTGCGGTTGTAGTAGTCCGACGGCTTCATCGTCATCCCGTCGCGGAACGTCTTCGGCCCGAACTTGCGGGTGGAGTGGTCGCCCTCCCACTTCGCGTCCATCCGGGTCAGGATGTCCGGCACCCACCAGGCACCGTTCTCCGCCAGCGCATAGCGCAGCTTTGGGTGGCGTTCGAAGACACCGCCGAGCAGCAGCGCCCACAACGGCCGCGCCGCCCACCAGTACGCCTCGGTGGCGTAGATCGACAGGAAGCCCGGCGCCCAGGTGTAGTCCGTCGGCCCGACCCCGGAATGGGTGTGCACGACCAGACCGGCCTCGGCGCACACCGACCACAGCGGGTCGTACACCGGGTCGTTGTACGCCGGGTAGCTCCCCCACTTCGTCGGGATCATGATGCCGCCGCGCAGACCATGCTCGGCCGCCCACTCGGCCTCGGCCACCGCCGCCGCGACGTCGTGCAGCGCCGGGACGATCGCGATGCCGAAGCGCCGCTCCGGGTCGTGCTGGCAGAACTCGGCCGCCCATCGGTTGTGCGCCTGGGCGCCGGCCATCACCAGCACCGGGTCGCTGTCCCCGGACGAGCCGAGCCCGGAGCCGAAGGGGGACGCCGAGACCCCACCGACGCCGGCGGCGTCCGCGTCCGGGAAGACCACCTCGGCCGCCACGCCCTCGGCGTCCATCTCCTTGGTGCGGATGGTCGCGTCCCAGGCGCCTTCCATGCCGCCGTGGTCACCGATCTCGGAGTTCCACTCGGCCAGGAACTTCTGGTGGTCGTCCTCGCTCACCAGCGCCGCGGCCGTGACGTCCGCGGCGAGCGCCTCGTCGAACGCCGGCCGGTACTGGGGATCGATGTACTCGCGGTACTGCTCGGGAGGCAGCCCGGCGTGCGTGTCCGTGGAGATGAGCAGGTATTTGTCGCTCATGACCCTTCTCCTGGTAACGGGTCGTACGTGCTTCGGATGCCCGGGCTCGCCGAACGTGCCGACGGAACCGCCGACGGAGCCGGCGTTGCCGGACGGTGGGACGTCACGCCGACGCCCGGGTCAGTGGTCGTAGCGGGCGTGCGCGAACGGCTCGAACGCGACCGGGTCGACCGGGCCGACGACGCTGGCGCGGTTCACCGAGGACCGGGTGGTGTAGTGGATCGACACGGTCTCGAGCACCGGCAGGTCGACGACCGGGGCGGTGGGCTCGTCGCGCAGCACGAGCTTGCCCTCCACCTTCTCGACGGTCGCCGGGGTGCGGGTCTGGTCGAGGCGGACGAGCAGCGGGTCGCCGTCGAAGCCGGAACCGGAGACGGCGGGCATGAACTTGTACCACCACTGGGTGGCCGGATACGGCTCCGGCACCGGCAGGCTCTCGGTGACGTCGCCGATGATCTCGACGAAGGTCACGCCGCCCCGGGTGATCCGCCCCTCGACGTGGTCACCGTCCCGGGTGAGCTCGAGGTCGGCGAGCTTCTTCGGCTCGCCGTGCTTCTCCCGGCTGATCGAGATCGCCGACTCCAGGTCGATCGGGATCAGCAGCGGGTACTCGCCGGTCACCCCGTCGTAGACGGCGTCGACGGCGATGTAGCCGACGAGCTCCTTGTAGTGGTACTCGCCGAAGTGCAGGTCGATGTCGGTGACCCGGACGTGCACCCGGGGCTGCGCCGGCGGGGTCAGCGGCGGCGGCAGCAGCGCGGCGAGCACCGCGGGGTCGGTCAGGTAGACGACCTCGAGCGACGGGATCGGCGGCAGGCCCGCCCCGATGCTCGCCTCGGCCTCGGACTTCTTCTCGACGGTGCGAACCCAACGGTTCCCCATCAGGACCCTCCTCGTTGACGTACCGGACGTGGGAAGACGCGGACCAGCCGGCCGCGGTGGACGGCGGCCGGGCTGGTCGATCGGCGCGCCGGGACGGGCGCGGTGCCGGGTGCCGTCAGCGGCGGCGGGGGTCGCCCTCGGGCCAGGAGTAGAACTGCTGGCACCAGYGGCGCTGCTCGGTCACGGCCTTCTCGGACGGCCGCAGCACCGGCGGGTCCTTGAAGATCTTGTTCTCCCAGATCGGCAGGTCCTGGCTGACGCCGGCGGTGAAGCTGAGCGACGCCTTCTCGGCGGCGTCGTCGCCGAGCGACCGGGGCGCCGTGAAGATCCACCGGACGTGCACGTTCTCCTCGTCGATCGGCGTGGTCGAGGAGACGAACGTGGTGTAGCCCTTCACCCGCAGCACGCCGAGGCCCAGCCCGAAGCCCTCCCGCACGAAGTTCCCGTTCATGCCGACCGTGCGCTTGTAATGCCCGTCGGTCTGGAACTCCTCCTCCGGGATCGACGGCGTGCCGTGCACGTACAGGAAGTGCGGAGTGTCGACGTTGTTCTCCGCCATCTCCTGGCAGCAGGTCGCGACCTCGAAGTCCTTGACCACGATCGGCAGCCAGTCGGCGTCGTGGAACTCGGCGACCTCGGGCACCTCGTACGTCGGCTCCGCCCGCTCCAGGTGGTGCCAGGCCCAGATCATGTGGTTGCGCTCGACCACCGGGTAGGAGCGCGCGGTGGCCGTCTTCGGGATGTACGGGTTGTCGTCGTACGGCACCTCGACGCAGGCACCGCTCGCGCCGTCGAACCGCCAGCCGTGGAACGGGCACTGCAGGCTGCCGTCGACGACCTTCCCGCCGACGCCGAGGTTCGCGCCCAGGTGCGGGCAGTAGGCGTCGAACAGGTAAGGAGTCCCGTCGTTGCCCCGGAAGAGCACCAGGTCCTTGCCGAAGTAGAACAGCGTCTTCGTGCGGCCGGGCTCGATCTCGTCGGCCCKGGCGACGATGAACCAGCCGTTCGGGACCGGGAACGGGAAACGCGGCGCCCGCTCCCGGCGGACCCGGGTACGCAGGGACAGGTCATAGAGGGTGTCCGGCCGCTGCGGCATCGGCAGGCCGACCAGGTCGTCGGCGGCCGTCGCGGCGACCGCCGACGTCCCGTAGACACCGGTCAGGCCGGACCGGCTGGCCCTGGTCTCGCCGGAGATCGTCATGTGCTGCCTCCCAGAGAGGTGCGCGCGGGGAGAGACGGAGCAAGATCGGATAAGGTATCCGGTCCTGGCTGGCGGCGGGCTGTGGCGAGCCATCCACTGAACCGCCATTCAACATGATGAACGTGCAGTTCACAACACTGGTTTCTCGGAGCGGCGACCCTGCGGGAGGCCCGCCTCAGCCGACGAGGCGTCCACCGGGAGCGGCCCGGTCCGGCGCTGACCCGCCGCCGACGAGTGCGCGCTGGCCACCGAGCACTCGTCGGCCACTGCCCCGGTCACCGCTTCGATCACGGCCCCAGTCACGGAACGAAAGGTTCTGACGTGTGCGGGCTCGCGCGGGCGGCGACCCTGGAGTAAAGGAGGGATGAGGTGTCGCACGACGGTGATCTCACGGCGGGCCGCCGCCCGCCCGCCGCGTCCGGACACCGCCGCCCCGCCGACCCGGCCCCGGGTCCGACCGAGGCGGAGGCGGCGAGCGCGCAGGTGGCGCCCAAGGCCGGGACGGTGAGCGAGCGGGCGTACTGGCGGCTGGCCGGTGGGACCGCGCTGCTGGTGCTGGCGGCGCTCGTGCCGCTGGACTTCCTGACCGGCCGGCAGCTGGTGGTCTTCCAGGGGGTGACCCTGGTCGCCGCCAGCACGTTCGCGGTCGCCCTGGCCGTCTTCTCCATCGTGCGCAGCCGAGGCGTCGAGCGCCGTTGGCGGCTGCTGCTGAGCGCTGGCCTGCTCACTACCCTGATCGGGGCGTTGTACTGGAGCATCGGCTGGGCGGTCGCCGGCCGCACCTCGCTCCGGCTGCGCGCCGAGGACGCGGTCTACCTCGTGGCCCCCCTGCTGGGCCTGGTGGGGCTGCTGAGCATCCCGACCGGGCCCGCCGACAGGTCAGCCGGACAGCGCGCGCCCCCATCCGATGACGACGGGCGCCGGGTCGCCGCGGTGGTGGTCGCGCTGGACAGTCTGATGATCGTGGTGTCGATGTTCCTGATCGCCTGGGTCGCGGTGCTGAAACACGTCACCGAAAGCGGCCTGCGCGGCTGGCCGTTCGTGGTGGCGCTCGCCTACCCGCTCAGCGAGGTGGCGCTGGTCGTGGTCGCCCTCCTGCTGCTGACGTTCCGACGGCCCCGCAACGGCCGGGCGATGTGGCTGATCACCGCCGGCCTGCTGTTCTTCTCCATCTCGGAGTCGGCGTTGGTGTACCTGACGGCGCGGGGGCCGTTCCACGTGGAGGACACGGCGCTGTACTGGGTCGGCACCGTCATCGGGCCGCCGGTGCTCGCGCTGGGGATGGTGATCCCGCCGGGACCCGCCAGCACGCGACAGACCGGCTTCGGCCGGGTTGGCAGGGAGGACCTGTCCCTGTGGGCTCATGCCTACCTGCCGTACCTGCCGCTGGGCGTCGCCTCGCTGCTCGTCGTCGTGCCCGCCGTGCGGGGGGAGGCGCTGCAGGGCCTCACCCTGCAGCTCTCGATCGCCCTCGCCACACTGGTCGCGATCCGGCAGCTGATCACGGTGGCGCAGAACACCCGGCTGATGGCCAGCCTGCGGGCGACCCAGCGCGGACTGCGCTACCAGGCGCTGCACGACCCGCTGACGGGCCTCGCCAACCGCGCCCTGTTCACGTCCGAGGTCGACCAGGCCGTCGCCGCGCACCAGGCCGACGGCCGGCCGCTCGTGGTGCTGTTCTGCGACCTCGACGACTTCAAGACGGTCAACGACACCCTGGGGCACAACGCCGGCGACGAGCTGCTGCGCGCGGTCGCCGGCCGGCTGCGCGGCGCCGTCCGCCAGGAGGACCTCACCGCCCGCCTCGGTGGCGACGAGTTCGCCGTCCTGATGCGGGACCCGTCCGACGATCCGCGCGCGACCGGCGACGGTACCGCCTGGCGCATCCGGGAGGCGATGCGCCCGGGGTTCGAGGTGCACGGGCGGCGGCGCGACGTCCAGGCCAGCGTCGGTGTCGCCGTGGCCGACGGCGGATCCCCGGTCGCCAGCACCGAGGAGCTGCTCCACCGCGCCGACCAGGCGATGTACGCCGCCAAGAACCGCCGCCGTCGCCGCACTCGCCGGACCGTCCGCGAGCCACGCCGATCCGCTCGCCGCTGAGGCCTGTCCGCTGGGGACTATCGACCGAACTTGGCGATGGCGTCCGGGGTGACCGGGGTGAAGAGGTTCACCAGGTTGCCGTCGGGGTCGCGGAACAGCAGCGCGCGGTTGCCCCACGGCATCGTCGTCGGCTCGTTGACGAAGTCGGTCGTGATGCCCTTGATGCGCTCGTACTCGGCACCGACGTCGTCAACGATGAACTCGGTGATCACCGTGCGGTTGGCGGCGGCCTGGGCGCAGCCCGGTCCGAACAGTGGCACGGTGCGCGAGCTGGCGATCGCCAGCGTGAACGACGACACGGTCAGCTCGGCGAAGACGTCGGCCGACCAGGTCGCCGTGGTCTCGGTGACCTGCTCGTAGAACGCGACGAGTCGAGGGACGTCGTCGGTGATGATCCGAATCGAGACGAACCGCATGATGATCTCCTTCGTCGTCGGGTCAGTTGTGAGACTCGACAGCGACGCTAGGAGCGATACCGGACAGATTCCGCCCGGTATTGGGGAGAATCCTCGGCATGGCCCGTCCGACCGCGCGCGTGCTCGCCCTGCTCGAGACCCTCCAGTCCGGAGGAACGCACACCGTCGCGGAGCTGGCGGCCCGGCTCGAGGTGGACGAGCGCACCGTGCGCCGCTACGTCGGCCATCTCCTCGACCTCGATGTCCCGGTGCGTTCCGTGCGCGGCCGACACGGCGGCTACCGACTGGCCCCCGGATACCGCATGCCGCCGTTGATGCTCACCGACTCCGAGGCGCTCGCCGTCCTGCTCGGCCTGGTCGCCGGCCAGCGTGCCGGCCTGGTGACCACTGCCGACGCGACGGCCGACGGCGCCGCGGCGATCGATGGGGCGGAGGCGATCGATGGGGCCGAGGCGATCAACAGCACGGCGGCGATCGACAGCGCCGCCGGCAAGCTGCGCCGCGTGCTCCCGGAGGCGCTGGGCCGCCGGCTGGCCGCGCTGCTGGAGACCGTCGAGTTCACGGCACCCGCCCGCCCGGCGGTCACCACGACCGAGACGGGTGTCCTCCTGCTGCTGGCCGAGGCCGCGCGCGAACGCCAGCCGGTCTCGATCAGCTACACGGCCTCCGACGGTCGGCACAGCGCGCGCACGGTGTATCCATACGGGATCGTCGCCCATTCCGGCCGCTGGTACGTGACGGGAGGCGACTCCGAGAGCGGACAGGTACGCACCTTCCGGTTGGACCGGATCAGCCTGCCGCGGGCGCTGCCCGGGTCGTTCGACGTCCCTGCCGGGTTCGATCCGGCCGGCCAGGTCCTGGCCGGGATCGCCCGGGCGCCGTGGCGACATGAGGTCTCGCTGCGCGTCCAGGGGACGGCGGACCGCGTGCGTGCGCGGCTCCCGACCGGCATCGCGGTGGTTGGGCCGACCGGCGGGGACGAACCGGCCGACGGGTGGGTCAGAGTTCGGATCCGGGCCGAGCGGCTGGACTGGCTCCCCGAGATGATCGCCAGCCTGGGCCGGCCTTTCGTCATCGAGCGACCAGACGAGCTGCGCCAGCTGATGCGCTCGTACGGCCAGCGGCTCGCGGCCTGCGCCGCCGTCACCACCGACGCCGACGCGCGGACGGCCTGGACGACCGAACAACGGACAGAGTGACAACGGGACGTCGGGTCCGGTCCCGGGCCGGAGGCGGACCTCGCGAGCCTGGAGGGGATCAGGCGGGCTTACGCCAGGTCACCGCATAGCGAAACAGCGGAAGTCGCCGCCAGCGCATCCCGGGAAGAACGGTCGAGGCGATCTTGCGTACCTGGGCGTAGGTGTGGGGGTAGTCCAGCTGAACCGGCGCCGTGTGGCGCCAGAGCCCACGAGTGCGCCTGTACACCTGGGTCTGGACGACGCCGACGCCATCCACGGCGAGATCGACGACGTTCCCGCTCCGCGCGCACCCGACCACGATCAACGCCCCTCCCGGGGCCGTAAGGGCGGCCAGCCTCTGCAGGCCGGCGCCCAGGTCCGGCAGATGGTGAACGGTCGCGATCGAGCCGACGACGTCGAAGTGGTTCTCGGGCAGCGCGCAACTCATCACGTCCGCCACCACCCAGTCGACGTCCGCGCCAGACCGGCGCGCGCGCTCGACCACCGCGGCGTCCCGATCGATGCCCGTCACGTTCGGAACGAGCTCCCGAAGGTCAGCCGCCAGCAGGCCATCACCGGTGCCGACGTCAAGCGCCGTCTTCGCAGCTGGCGCCACCTCGGCCAGGACCAGCCGGTGGTAGTGCGTGTTGTGGTTCCAGTGGCGACGCGGACCAGTAGGCACGTGCGCCACTCTGCCACCCACCGCCAGCCGCCTTTGCAACACCTGACGCGCTCACCCGTCATCCTGTCGAAAGGTGCCGCGTCCCATTCGGCCGGTGATCCGGGAGCCGCGGCCAAGCCGCCGCGGAGGCGCCCGTGTCCACAGATGCTCTCTTGCCCACAGACGCTCTTTCGCCTGTGCCCTTACCCAACCGGGTCTCCCGGCTGCTCGGCGTGCGGATCCCCATCGTCCAGGCACCGATGACCTACATCGCTGGAGCGAGGCTCGCCGCAGCGGTGTCGAACGCCGGGGCGCTGGGGATCATCGAGACCACCTCACCGCAGGGCCGTGAGGATCTGAAGAGGGTCCGTGACCTCACCGACCAGCCGGTCGGCGCCAACGTCGCGCTCGCGATGCGCAAGGATCCCAGCGTCATCGATCTCCTGGTGGAGGCCGGTATCAGCGCGGTGTTCACCTCGGCCGGCGACCCGACTGCGCTGACCGACCGCCTGCACGACGCGGGATTGACGGTGTTCCATGTCGTCGGGAGCCTGCGCAACGCTCTCAAGGCCGCCGATGCCGGGGTGGACGGCCTCGTCGTCGAGGGTGTYGAGGGCGGTGGGTTCAAGAGCGCCAAGGCCGCGTCGACGCTCGTGCTGCTGCCGCTGGTCGCGTCCCAGGTAGCTCTTCCGATCATCTCGGCCGGCGGAATCTGCGACGGGCCGTCGATGGCCGCCGCTATCGTGCTCGGGGCCGAGGGCGTGCAGATGGGCACCCGGATGCTGGCGTCCCGGGAGTCGCCGCTGCACGACAACGTCAAGAACGCGGTGCTGGGGGCGGACGAGACCGGCACCGTCATGATCTCGGTCCCCGGCCTGCCGACCATGCGGGTGCTGCGGACGGCGGCGGCGGAACGGGTACTGGCCTCCGGTCGCCCGGAGGTGGGCCTGGACGGCATTCCTGCGCTCTACTTCGGCGGTGACCTCACGGCCAGCCTCGCCAACACCGGCCAGGTCGCCGGCCGCATCGAACGCGTCGAACCGGTGGCGGACATCGTCCACGAGACGTGGACCGGCTGCCGCCGCGTCCTCGCAGCGGCCAGCTCGCGCGCCAACGGTTGGCAGTGAATGGTGGCCGCGGCTGACAGCGATGGCTGACACTGGGGGTGTGCCAGCGCCCGTCGAGGTCCGCCGCGCCACGGCGGCCGACGCGGTCGCGATGGCCGGACTCGCGGATCGGGCATACCGGCCGTACGTAGCCCGGATGGATGGGCGACGCCCGGGGCCGCTGGACACGGACTACGCCGCCACCATCGACCACGCCGAGGTCTGGGTCGTCGACGGGACAGCGTACCGGCTGCGTGCCTTCCTGGTGCTGGTCCCCGGACCGGACGGTCTGTTGCTCGAGAACGTCGCCGTCGACCCGGCGGCCCAGGGCCAGGGGCTGGGTGGCGCGCTGCTCGACCTCGCGGAGGAACGGGCTCGGGCGCACGCCCACACGTCGATCTGGCTCTACACCCACGTCTCCATGGTGGAGAACCAACGGATCTACGCCGCCCGCGGCTACGTGGAAACCCACCGCGCCACCGAGAACGGCCTCGAGCGGATCTTCTACCGCAAGACCGTCGGCTGAGTCAGCAGAGCGCTCGACGCCCGACGGCTGTCGCGCGATAGGCGGGTCCCTGACGCGACCCGCCTATCGCGGCTGCTCAGACTCGGTAGAGCTTGGCGGCGTTCCCGCCCATGATCTTCTGCTGGGTCTCCGGGCGCAGAGTGGCGATCTTCTCGCTGACCATGCCGACGGGGTCCGGATGCAGGGACGTCGGGTGCGGGAAGTCGGTCTCGAACATGATGTTGTCCTCGCCGACCTGGTCGACGAGGTGCTGCAGATCCCCGCGGCCGGTCTCGAACCAGAACGTGGCGTACCAGTTGCTCTGGAAATACTCCGACGGACGCTTCTTGAGCTTCTTCGCCCACTTGGGCGCGTTCTCCTCCAACTCGTAGTCCATCGCCTCGAGCATGAACGGCACCCAGCCGATGCCGCTCTCGACGGAGACCATCTTCAGGTTGGGGTTGCGGTCGAACATCCCGGAGTAGCAGCTGTTGAGCAKCAGCTGCGAGTTGTTCTGGAACAGGGACGCGCCGCCGATCGCCGGCTTGACGTAGTCGTCCTGGCTGGGCCAGTACGTCGTGCCGAAGTAGGACAGCGACGTCTGGCTCGCGCCGATGTGGAAGTGCACCGGCAGGTTCAGCCCGGCACAGACGTCCCAGAGCGCGTCCCAGGCCGGGTCGCCGAGGTCGGGCGAGCCCGAGTCCTGCGGGTGGGCGGTCATGTTGATTCCACGGGCGCCCATCGCCGCGCAGCGCTCCGCCTCGCGGACGCAGCCCTGGAGGTCCCAGGCCGGCATGATCGGCATCGGCAGCAGCCGGTTGCCGGACTCCGCCTGGATCTCCTGCATCGCGTCGTTGTACATCTCGACGCAGAGCCGCAGGAGGTCCGTGTCCTGGACCGAGTTCCGCAGGTTCTGGCCGCCGAGCCCGATCGCGTTCGGGTAGAGGATCTGCGTGTCGATGCCCAGCTGGTCCATCAGCCGCAGGCGTTCGGCCGGGTCCCACGCCGCCGGGTGCACGTCGCCGATCCCCCAGGAACCGCCCTGGGAGTCGCGGAACGGGTGCTTCTTCCCGTCGTGGTCGATGGTGCCGCCCGAGCCGGCCTTGCCGAACGTCTTGCCCTCGATGACCCACATGTCGACGCCGTCGATCCGCTCGACGTGCGGCACCCGGTCCTCGTACCCCTTCGGGGCCCGCTCGGTAAACAGATCGTGCCGCTCGGTCATGTGAGCGTCCGCGTCGATCACCCGCAGACCTTCAGCCAACTTGACCACTCTGGCCTCCTTGCGCCGTTCGACCACACCGGTCCCGATGCCGAGCTGAGCGTACGCTCACTTCCGAGGGTCCGCAATCTCCAATTTTTTATTTTTGATTGACGGGCGACGATCGGGGCGGCCACGATGGCGACGTGGTGGCCCACCCGGTGTTGCGGCGGACGAAGACGAGCGCGGCGGTGGTCGAGTACATCCAGCACGAGATCTTCGACGGCCGGCTGCGCTGCGGCGACCGCGTGGACGTCGAGCGCATCAGTTCGGCGCTCGACGTGAGCCCCACCCCGGTCCGCGAGGCCCTGGTGCTGCTCGAACGGGATGGCCTGGTCTCGACCCGGGTGCACCGCGCGACCTTCGTGCAGCACTTCGACGCCCGCACGCTGCGGGCGGACTTCCACGTTCTCGGCCTGCTGGGTGGCGTCGCGGCCGCGCGCGTCGCGAAGGGCCGCGACCCGCAGGTCGCGGCCCAGCTGAGCGGCCTCCTGCGGGAGCTCTCCAGAAGCGGCCCGGCAGGCGCCCGGCGCGACGACCTCGCCGCCGAGATAGTCCGGGTCCAGCACCGCGCGGGCGCCACGCCGCGTCTGCTGGCCGAGCTGCGCGGGCTGGGCGGTTTCCTGGAGTGGGCGGCCCGCCAGAGCGACCGGCGAAGCCATGACGACATCGTCGAGGCGCACACCCGGGTCATCGACGCGATCGTCGCCGGCGACCCGCGGCGGGCGTCGCGGGCCCGGGTCGCCGATGCGCGAGCCGCCGCGGAAGAGGTGATCGGCGAGTTGATCCGCCGCGGTGTGCTGCGCGACGACGGCAGCAACGCCGCGGTGGCACCAGAGGCCAGCTCGGTAGACCCGGCCCGCCGCCAGGTAAGTGGCATCGCCGCCGGATAACCGCCGGACACGACTACCGGCCTGGTTTTCCACCACCGTTCTGCGGCGGAAAACCAGGCCGGTCACTTCTTCCGGTCTATTTTTTGCCACCGCAGGCTTCGCCTGCGTCCGGTCTGCCTACCACCGGGATCTCACACGCAGACCCAGACGGAGCGCGCGGGAACCCAGTGTCGTTGCCCGTTCACCCAGTCCCAGTGGCCGCTTTCATGACGCCAGTAACAGTGGGCCGCGGCGTTGGTGACATGGCTGGGTGTCAGCGCGGCCTCGGCCGGAGCCGCGGACAGCACCGATCCCAGCACGGCGGCGACAATCAGCAGAGGATATTTTCGGCCGTTTCGGTACGCCATGTCCGCTCCCCCCGGCGCACTGCGCCGTCTCATCGAGGAAGTTCCGGCTGAATTACCGTTCCGAGATACCCGTGGTTACTGAGAGTTAACCGTTCCTGTGACGTTGGGTAGTACAAGCCGGCGCCCGTGGTGCGAGCGCCGGGCATGGACATGAGACTGCGAACATGAGCGGCACTGCGCGGTTGACCGCCTCCGGATCGTCCGCCGGCGCAGGCGGGCGCGTGGACGCCGCGCCCGGCGTCTCGACGACCGGCCCGGCGGTCGGCGTTCTGGCCGGGCGAACGGTCGTGGTCACCGGCGCGAGCTCGGGCATCGGAGCGGCCGCGGCGCGGCGTCTCGCCGAGCTGGGCGCCAGCGTCGTCGTGCTGGGGCRCTCCCCGGTGAGGACCCGAGCGGTCGCCGAGAGCAGCGGCGCCGTCCCGCTGCTCGCGGACTTCGCCCGGCTGGACGAGGTTCGGCGGGTGGCCGACCAGATCCTGGAGCTGTGCCCGCGCATCGACGTGCTGGCGAACAATGCCGGGGCGATGTATCCGGAACGGCTGGTCACCGTGGATGGCCATGAGATGACCTTCCAGGTCAACTATCTCGCCGGGTACCTGCTCACCTTGCTGCTCATGCCGCGGCTGACCGCGACGCCAGGCTCCCGGGTGATCATGACCAGTAGCATCATAAACCGGATCGGGCATATCGACCTCGACGATCTGGACCATTCCCGCCGTCCCTACCGGGAGTTCCAGGCCTATGCCGACAGCAAGCTGGCGGATATTTTGTTCGTTCGCGAGCTCGCCCGCCGGGCCGCGGACCGGGCCATCGCGAGCCTGGGCACCGACGGACCGACGGCGACCGCCTTCCACCCCGGCGACGTCGCCACCAGCATCGTCCGCTACACCCGGCCACTGGCCCGGCTCAACGGCCGCTGGTGGAACCGGTTCGTCACGCTTACTCCCGACCAGGGGGCGCAGCCGCTGGTCGCGCTCGCCGTCCGCGCGGACCCACGCGCCGTCAATGGCGCCTACCTGCATCGTTTCCGGCGGCACGAGCGGCTGTTGACGTCCCGTCAGTCACGCGACCCGGATCTCGCCCGCCGCCTCTGGGACCGCAGCGCCGCCCTCGTCGACCTGCCCGGGTAACGGCCGGAGCGGCCGCCAGGGAATGCCGGCGGCCRCCGGCCGCGGGCTTGCCCGCGGTCGGCGGCCGCTGAGCGCGTCGACGAAAGCTCCTGGAGCGTGGACGTGCTACCGCTTGTTGAGCAGGCCCGCGTCGACGGGGACGACCGTGCCGGTCACGTAGCGCGCGTCATCGGACACCAGCCATGCGATGGCGTTGGAGATGTCCAGCGGTTCCACCATGTCGACGGGCATCGCGTTGGTCAGCGCGCTCGCGAGCGCCGGCGACCTCTCCAGGATGGCGGCCAGGTTCCCATCGCCGGCCATGGGCGTGCGCACCGCCGTCGGGGCGACGCTGTTCACCCGGATGCTGTACTGCGCCAGGTAGTTGGCCCACGACCGCATCAGCCCGATGACGCCGTGCTTGGCGGCGGTGTAGCCCAGGAATCCCGCCACGGGAATGCCCACGCCGATCAGCCCGCCCGTGGAGCTGGTCAGCACGATCGACCCGCCCTGGTTCCGCTTGACCATCGGCGGGATCGCGACGCGACCGGTGTTCCAGACACCCGTGAGGTTGACGGCGACGACGTCATCCCACTCCGCCTCCTCCGACGCGCTTCCGCCGCCCGCGCCGATGCCGGCGTTCGCCACCACGATGTCGACCGCCCCCAGCTCGGCCACGCCCTCGTCGTAGGCCTTCCGCAGCGAGGCCACATCACGCACGTCGGCCTGCCGGGCGACGATGCGCCGGCCGAGCGCCTCGACCTCCTTCACCGTCTGGGCGAGCTCTTCCGCCGTGCCCATCGGGTATGTCACCGTGGCGATCTGGGCGCAGATGTCCACCGCGATGATGTCGGCGCCCTCCTGCGCCAGCCGAATCGCGTGGCTGCGGCCCTGGCCGCGCGCGGCACCGGTGATGAACGCGACCTTGCCGTCCAGTTTTCCCATTACCCATCCTTAGCTCATGGTGCGGAGATCAGGGCCGGGCATACCGCGATGACAAGCGGGCGCCCACGCTAGCCGACGGTGATCGGCAACGTTTCCCAACCGCGCATCGTCGACGTCGACGACAGCGCGACGTTTTTCCAGTCGACATCCCACGTCGGGAAGCGCTTCACGAACTCCTCGAGCGCGATCCTGGCCTCGAGCCGGGCGAGTGAGGCTCCGAGGCAGTAGTGGGTGCCGAACCCGAAGGTGCGCTGGTTGTTGACCTTGCGGTGGATGTCGAACCGGCCGGGCTCCGGCCAGCAYTCCTCGTCCCGGTTCGCCGAGGCGAGGAGCAGCATCATGGCGCTGCCGGCGGGCACCGTCCGGCCATGCAGCTCGACGTCGGCCGTGACGTACCGGGCGACGGCGTGGCCGGTCGGCTCGAACCGCAGGGTCTCCTCGACGGTGTTCGGGACGAGCCCGGGATCGTCCACCAGCTCGGCGCGCTGGTCGGGGTGACGGTCGAGCAGCGCGGCCAGCCAGCCGATCAGCCGGGCCGTGGTCTCGTTGCCCGCGCCGGCCAGGACGGTGACGTAGGTCAGGATCTCCGCGCGGGTGAGCGTGCGGGTCGTGCCGGCCGTGTCGACGAACTCGGCGCGCAGCAGCTCGGTCATCAGGTCGTCCGACGGGTGCTGGGCGCGCCAGTCGATGTAGTCGGCGAACAGGTCGGTGTCCATGAGCGCCTTCTCGGACACCTTCATCTGCTGCCCCGGCTCGGTGCGCAGCTTCGCGTCCGCCCGCTCGCGGACCGCCGTYTGGTCCGACTCCGGGATGCCGAGCAGCATCCCGATCACCCGCATCGGCACCTCGTTCGCGAACTCTGTCATCACGTCGAAGCCGTCGGCTCCGGCCAGCCRGTCGAGACAGCGCGTGCAGAAGTCCCGGATCTCCGCCTCGAGCGAGGCGACCCGCCGTGGCGTGAACACCCGCGCGAGCAGGCCGCGGTGGATGTCGTGGGCCGGCGGGTCCTCCATCAGCAATGTGCCTGGCGGAATGCGGATGTTCGCCTTGATGACTTCCAGGATCGGTCCCCGGGCCGACGAGAACGTCTTCCAGTCGATCAGCCCGCGATTGATGTCCTCGTAGCGGCTGAGGGCGTAGAAGTCGTGCTTGTCGTTGTAGTAAAGGGGTGCCTCCGCGCGCAGCCGTTGGTAGACGGGATAGGGGTCGACGGCGATTTCACGGTCGAAGGGATCCCAGTAGACCGCGCCATCACGACTCACCTGGCGAGCCCCCTTTTCGACGACTGCGAGACCGCGGCTCGCGCGCCCGATCGGACACGCGGAAGTATTAACAGCCGTTCTAGCTGGGCGATCGCCCAATGTCAACAGATGCCGCCCGCCGGGCCGCCGCTCGCCGCCCCGCGGACCCACCGATCCCGACACCTTGAGCGACCATATGACTACCATCCGTGCCGCGGCACGTCGCGGCACGTCGCGGCTCGTCGCGACGAAGGCGCGCCTCCGAGCCTTCGCCGGATGCGCGCGGCACCATCACGGGCCGAGGTCCCGAGTAGGGTCATACCGGCGACGAAAATAATCCTCCGCACCCTTTTCGTATTTCTGATGCACAGCTGAGCGAATTTTCTGATGCGAGGCGGCTGAACAGGGTGATCGACATGGCGACGCGGATCACGGAATGAAGGTCGCGATGCTGGCGCCGGTGGCGTGGCGCACCCCGCCTCGGCACTACGGCCCGTGGGAGCAGATCGCCAGCCACCTCGCGGAGGGCCTGGTGGCCCGCGGCGTCGACGTCACGCTGTTCGCGACGCTGGATTCGCGCACGGCCGGGGAGCTGGACGGTGTGTGCCCGCACGGATACGCCGAGGACCCAGAGCTCGACGGCCGGGTGTGGGAGGCGTTGCACGTGGCCCACGCGCTGGCCCGCTCCGGCGAGTTCGATCTGGTGCACAACCATCTTGACTGGCTGCCGCTGGCGTTCGCGGCGCATTTCCGGGCGCCGATGGTCACGACGGTCCACGGATTCTCCGACCCGCGGATCGTCCCCGCCTATGCCCGGGCGGCCTCCACCTACGTCTCCATTTCCGACGCCGATCGCAGCCCGGAACTGGACTATGCCGCGACGGTGTATCACGGCGTCGATCTGGCCGCCCTTCCGTTCTCGGCCGCCGGCGGGGAGGAACTGGTCGTCCTCGGCCGGATTCATCCCGACAAGGGCACCGCGGCGGCCATCGAGATCGCCCGCCTGGCGGGCCGGCGGCTGGTGATCTGCGGGATCGTTCAGGACGAGCGCTACTTCGCCGAACAGGTGCGGCCCCACGTCGACGGGGACGCCGTGAGCTACCTCGGGCCGGTCGGGCCGTCCAGGCGAGCGGAGGTGCTCGGTTCCGCCGCCGCACTGCTGCATCCGATCGCGTTCGACGAACCGTTCGGCCTGGCGGTCGTCGAGGCGATGGTGTGCGGCACGCCGGTCGTCGCCTACCGCCGTGGGGCCATGCGGGAGGTCGTGGACGAGGGRGTGACCGGGTTCCTGGTGGACGATCCGGCGGCGGCCGTGGCGGCGGTGGACCGCGCCACGAATCTCGACCGCGCCGCGTGCCGGGCAACGGCGAGCCGGCGGTTCTCGATGGCTCGCATGGTCACCGACTATCTCGCCCTCTACGAACGCATCCTGCGCTGACCTGCCCGACGGTTCAGCCCCGTCAGCTCCGTCAGGCGCGTCAGGCCCGGTCGGCCGGCCGGGCGGTCGCCCGGGTCATCCGCGCGAGCAGGGCGTCGACCGGCACGCTCGCCACCCCGACCCGGGAGTCACCGATCCCGTAGGGGAGCCAGAGCCGCCCGTCATGGACCAGGCCGCCGCAGGAGTACACGACGTTGGGGACATAGCCATCGGTCTCGGTCCGGCCCGGGGTGAGCAGCGGCTCGGGCAGCGTCGCGACCAGGGTGGACGGGTCCTCCAGGTCGAGCAGGATCGCTCCCACGGTGTACGTGCGCATCGGCCCGACGCCATGGGTGAGGACGAGCCAGCCCGCCGACGTCTCGATGGGTGAGCCGCAGTTGCCGACCTGAATGAGTTCGAACGGCGCCCTCGGCACATGCACCGGGCGGGACGGTTCCCAGACCAGCCCGTCGTCGGATGCCGTCAGACCGGTGGTCTCCCCGTCGGATCGGCAGAGCGCGAGGTGACGGCCGCCGACGAGCCGGGGGAACAGCGCCATCCCCTTGTTCCGGGCCGCCGGGCCGGCGAGCGGAGAGGACGTGAAGATCCGCAGGTCGGGGCTGGTGAGCAGTCGTGGCACGATGTGGGTGCCGTCATAGGCCGTGTATGTCGCTCGGTAGTCGACGGTTCCGTTCGGCGCGGTGAAACGGACGAACCGCGCGTCTTCCATCCCCTTGCTCTCGCTGGCGACAGTGGGCCACAGGACCCGCTGCGTCAGGGCGCTGTCCCGCGGGAACTCGACTCCTCGCAGCGATCCGGCGATGGACCGGATCCCGGCCAGGATGCCGGCGGCCTGCGGACGGCGCAGCAGTTCCGCGGGCATGCTGGTGAAGGCCTTTTCGAGCCCGTCTCCGGCCAGACTCCTGTCGGTGGCGTCGAGGACATCGAGGACAGAGCGCGTGACCTCGTCGCCGAGGCCATGCTCGGCGAGCAGGGAGCGCAGCCGGCCGCGCTCCCACGCGACCGGTACGACCATGCCGGTGGTGAGCGGGCCGGTGCGTGACTCCAGCCGCACCGTCGGGCCTGGGCCGAGCACGCCGACCGCGAAGGCGATCGAGGACACGTGCCCTTCGCCGACGGCGCGCAGGCTGAGCACCAGGCGCAGTGCGCCGGGTGGCAGCCCCGACTGGTCGGGGTGCGCGACCGCCGACGGATTGGTGACGGCCGCGCCTTCCACCGCGTACTCGGCGGTGAAGCTCGCGCCGAGCAGCAGCGTGCGCGCCGGCGAGAGCTCGGCCGGCGCCGCGACGCGGGGAGCCACGATCGCCGCGTGCCGCGCCAGGGTGCCGCGGTAGTCCCGGTGCCGGGGCTCGAACCGGTCGAGCAGGGCGGCGACGAGGCCGTCAACCTCGTCCTCGGCCAGAGCGAGCACCCGGTCCACGATGCCCGCGGCCCGGGAGTGCCCCTCGCCGCCCTCCTCGCCGGGGAGGAAGAGCTTCGCGATGACCCTGCCGGGATCCGCGGCCAGCGTGAGCGGAAGCCGGGTGACCAGGTCCGACTCAAGGGTCACGGTGTACTCGGCGCCAGCAGCCGGCGGGCGTGCTGCTCCGTGGACAGCAGGGCGAGCGCGGACTCCGCCCCCTGGTTGGCGTTGCACCCCCCGGGTTCGAGGCCGTCGTGGCAACCACCGGTCGTGGCGTCGACCAGCGGCGTGCCGGCGTCGTTCTCGCCGAGGAACCAGCCGTGCGCCTGCCCGAGGCCGGTGAGCCACCGGTTCTGACTGGTCGCCGCGTAGGCCCGCGCGCAGGCGTCCGCGATGGCCGCCGCCTCGATGGGCTGCTGGTCGAAGCCAGGCCTGGGATCGCCCCGAGGGCGCCGGCCACCGACGGGGGTCGGCGACAGCGTTCCGTCCCTGGTCTCCACGTGGAGCAGCCAGGCCAGCAACCGCAGGCCGTCCGCGCGTGCCGTCCGGTCTGACAGGCACATGCCCGCGAGGATCAGCGCCTCCGGCACCGCCGCGTTGGCGTAGCGCAGGGTGGGCTCCGGCCAGGGCCATCCGGGACTGTCGTCGATCGGGCCGATCGCGGCGACGGCGTCGGCGAGCAGAGTACGAGCCGGCTCGTCGTCCGGGTGGGCCAGCAGCAGCTCGCCCGCTCCGAGCGCGGCGAAGGTCATGGCCCGCAGCCAGGGGGAACGGCGGGCGGCACTGACCTGGAACCCGGCCCGGGCCCGCGCCCGCAGCCGCCGGGTGGGCGCCAGCGCCGCCGCGGTGCCCAGCCCCCACAGGGCCCGGCCCCAGCAGTCGCCGAGTTCGGGGTCGTCCCGCCAGCGGCCTTCGGTGTCGCGCCGGTTGACGACCCTTCCGTCCGGCGCCTGCGCCGCCAGCACGAAGTCGAGATAGAGCTCCAGCAGCCGAATGAGTTCCAGGGGTGGCGACGGCTCGCGAGACAGCACGACCAGCCCGCGCGCGACGTCATCCACGCAGTACCCGTACTCCCGGCGCGGCACCGAGCCAAGAGCGTGCTCGAACAGGCCGATGTCGTCGCTGAGCCGGAAAAGATGAGCGAACGAGATCGCCGGCGTCACCGGGCCACCGTCGCCGTCGCCGTCATCGACATGGGCGTGGGCGCTGGCGCGAGCGCCCGCTGGGGCGTGGGCACGGGTGCGACACCCGGCCTGCTCCCGGTGCGGGCGGCCAGCCCGGTGGCGAGCCGGCGGTAGCGCCGCGCCACCGCGGGCCACAGCAGCTCGGGTGCGTGGGTGGCGGCGGCGCTCGTCAGCCCGCGGGCGACGCCGTCATCGGTGAGGATGCCGCGCACCGCCGCCGCGATCTCCGCCGGGTCACCGTGTGGCACGAGCAGGCCGGTGCCGTCGCCGAGCAGCTCGACCGCGTGCGGGAAGCGGGTGGCCACGACTGGCCGCAGCGCCGCGACCGCCTCGATGAGGATGCCGGAGGTCACCTGGTCGACGGAGTCATAGGGCAGCAGGACCACGTCGGCGCCGCTGACGAGGTCGGCGAGCGATTCACTGTCGAGGTAGCGGGGGTCGAAGGCGACGGAGTCGGCCACGCCGAGCCGGCTGGCCAGCGCGGCCAGCCCTTCCCGGTACGCCTCGCCGTCCCGGGCGAGGACCTTGGGATGGGTCTGGCCCGCGACGAGGTAGCGCGGGGCCGGGTCGAGGTCGGCCAGCTGGGCCATCGCCGCGATGCCCCACTCGATGCCCTTGCCTGGCCCGAGCAGGCCCCAGGTGAGGATGGTCGGCCGGGCGGACCGCGCCGGCGTGGCGCGGCGGTTGTCGGCCGCGCCGTGCGGGATCACCGTGACCCGGTACGGGTGGACGTGGTACCCGTCGAGCAGCCGGTCCCGCGCGGTCTCGGTCATCACGACGACGGCGTCCGCGGACGCGACCAGTGCCTCCATGACCTCGCGCTGGTGCTGGGACGGGCTCACGAGCACGGTGTGCAGGACGACCACCACCGGCACCTCGAGATTGTCGAGAACCTCGATCACCTCGTCGCCGTCCGGCCCTCCGTAGACCCCGTACTCGTGCTGGACGACCGCGACGTCGAAACCGTTCAGGAGCCGCGCCGCGCGGCGCGGGCCACCCGCGGTTCCGGCCACCAGGTCCCCCACGACGGCCGCTGGTCGCCGGCCGGGCCCCGCCGGCGCCTCGAGCAGTCGCACCACCCCACTGGTGGCGCCCGGCGCCGCGCTGGCCAGTTCGCCGAGAAGGGCCGCCGTGAAGGTGGCGAGCCCGCACTGCGTCGGGAAATAGGTGCTCAGAAAGCCGTAACGGAGGGGCACGAAGGCCCGCCTTCCGGTAGTTGCCGACACCGAGTCGGCCGGCGGTCACGCGAGCGCTGCGCTCCGTGGATGCACGATGTGAGGCTCACGCCCGCGGCGAGAGGTGCCGGCACCGGCGGGGGCCAGCAACGAAAAGATGGCCATCTGGCCCAGACACTCGTCGCGCCAGAGGTTGGCACTCGATCCTATTGAGTGCTAACTCATTTGTAGCCCTCTCAAACCCCAAAAGCAAACGGAGACAGCCCCGGGTCTCGCCGTGTCATTTGGCGCACCAGATCGCCACTTCCGGTGGCACCCGGAGCTGGTCGCCCCGGTGTCGTCCTGGCACCCACAGGCGCGCCATCCGATGCCACGACCACCGTCGCCATTTGCGTCCGCAAACGTGAGATTGCATACTATTACTTTCCGTCATTGTATGAGCGCAAATTGGGAATTCTCCTTCCGCGCAGGGCTGTACCGGTCGCCGGACGCCGGTCGTCTCGACGGTCCGCCGATATGTTTCGCGGTCCGCCGACCGCGAATTCCCAGCCGTGCGGCGGGAACTCGGCAGCGATCAGGCGACGCCCGTGTCAGGACATGGGTCGCCGTCCGCTCGTGCATGATGCACGCCGCATGCACGATGCAGGTGAGCTGGCCAGCGCACATGATGTGCGTCATGCATTCATCCAGGCCCAGCGGGTGGGGCCCCTGCCAGTGAGCGCCCCGCTGTCCCCGCCGGCGCCGACGCCCCCGGTGGCCCCCGTGTCCAGCCGGCGAGTCGTGGGTGTGCTGGCCGGCGCCGGCACCATGGTCTCGCTGATGCAGACCCTGGTCATCCCGCTGCTCCCCCAGCTGCCCAGGCTGCTGCACACCAGCACCGCCAACGCTTCCTGGGTGATCACCGCGACGCTGCTCACCTCGGCCGTCGCCACGCCGCTGCTGGGCCGGCTCGGGGACCTCTACGGCAGGCGCCGGCTCATGCTGACGGCCGTGGTGTCCCTGACGGCGGGCTCGCTGGTCTGCGCGCTGGGCTCGACCCTGCTCCTCATGGTCCTGGGGCGAACGCTGCAGGGCCTGGGTATCTCCGTCATCCCGCTCGGCATCAGCATCATGCGAGACGTGCTGCCGCCGCGGCGGCTGGGCCCGGCGGTCGCGCTGATGAGCTCCTCGCTCGGCGTGGGCGGCGCGCTCGGTCTGCCGCTCTCGGCCACCGTCGCCCAGCATCTCGGCTGGCACGCGCCGTTCTGGTTCGCCGCCGGACTGGGCTGCGTCTTCACCGTACTGATCATCACCGTGGTGCCGGAATCGCCGGTCCGGGTACGGCAGCGGTTCGACGCCGCCGGTGCGGTCGGGTTGGCGGTGGGGCTGGTGGCCCTGCTCCTGCCGATCTCGAAGGGTGGTGACTGGGGTTGGACCAGTACGCCCGTACTCGGGCTCCTCGTGGTCTCAGCGATCGTCCTCGGGTCCTGGGCGAGGTGGGAGCTGCGTGCCACGGCGCCGATCGTGGACCTGCGCAGCAGTGCCCGCCGGCCCGTGCTGATGACCAATCTCGCCACGGTCGCCGTCGGGTTCGCGATGTACTCCGCGAACCTGCTCGGGCCGCAGATGCTCCAGCTGCCCACGGCGACTGGTTACGGCCAGGGCCTGTCCATGCTCCAGGCCGGCCTGCTGATGGCGCCCGGCGGCCTGACCATGATGGCGTTCTCCCCGCTGGCCGCGCGGATGAGCCAGGCTCTCGGCCCACGGTCCTGCCTGCTGCTCGGCAGCATGGTCATCTGCGCTGGCAACGTCCTCGCCCAGCTGCTTATCGGCACCGCGTGGGGCGTCCTGGTGTTTAACATCGTGAACAGCGCCGGTGTCGGCTTCGCCTACGCCGCCATGCCGAACCTGATCATGAGATCGGTGCCGGTGTCCGAGACGGCCGCGGCCAACGGCCTCAACTCGCTGGCCCGTTCGCTGGGCACGTCCACCGCCAGCACGGTGGTCGGCCTCGTCCTCGGCCAGCTGACGATCCAGCTCGGATCGGTCGCCGTGCCCTCCGAGACCGGCATCCGCGTCTGCCTGGCGATCGGCGCCGCCGGAGCGCTCGTCGCCACCCTGGTCGAGCTGGCCATCCCGGTCCGCCCGGCGCCCGAGCCGCCGAAGGCCCCGATCGGCGACCTTGAGACGATCACGAGGCCCGCCACCAGTTGACCGCCACCAATCATGAACGGTTCTGGTCGAATCTGGACCTTGCCGCCACGGCGGTGGGTCCCGAACCACGTGGTCTGCGAGGCTGGTGGCTGTGGGACGGATTGGTGCGCTGGTGCGGGCCTGTCATCCGGAGCCGGCCGCGGCGGTGACGCTGTTCGCCGTGGCGCTGGCGGTCGCCGTCGGACGGTCGGCGGCCGGGGTCGCCGCGGTCGCTGGCGCGGTCGTCACAGGGCAGCTGTCGGTGGGCTGGAGCAACGACGTCATCGACCGCCATCGGGACGCGATCGGCGGACGGCCCGAGAAACCCGTCGC
Organism: Pseudofrankia sp. EUN1h; assembly: GCF_001854645.1. Lineage (NCBI taxonomy): Bacteria > Bacillati > Actinomycetota > Actinomycetes > Frankiales > Frankiaceae > Pseudofrankia > Pseudofrankia sp. EUN1h. The sequence continues at coordinate 47,514 of NZ_MBLN01000077.1, forward strand.
CGCAGGGGGCATCACGCCGAGAACCGTCGCGCTCGCGGCCGCCGTCGCGCTGGCTGCCTGCGTCCCGTTGTCATTCGCCTCCGGGTGGCGAGCGGGGTGGGTTCATCTGGGCGCGGTCGCGAGCGCGTGGGCGTACAACCTCGGCCTCAAGGCGACGCCACTGTCGGTCGTGCCGTACGCGGTGTCGTTCGCCCTGCTGCCCACGTTCGTCGTTCTCGGGCAGGCAGGTCATCCACTGCCGCCGTGGTGGCTGCCGCTGGCGGGCGCGCTCCTCGGGTGTGGAGCGCATTTCGCGAACACCCTGCCCGATCTCGAGGCGGACGCCCAGACCGGCGTGCGCGGGCTGCCGCAACGTCTCGGAGCCGTCGGCTCGCGCTGGTCGGCCGTGCTGCTGCTCGTCGCGGGCTCCGTCGTCGCCCTGCTCGGCCCGACCGGTCCCAGCACCTGGCGCGTCGCCGTCCTCGCCCTCGTGGCCGCGCTGACGGCGATCGGTCTCCGGCTCGGCGACAAGCACGCGTTCCGTGCCGCGCTGGCGATCGCCGCGATCGACGTCGCCCTGGTCGTCGCCAGCGGTACCCAGTTGCGTTAGGGCGTTCCCGCGGCGGAGGCCGTAACCCGGGTTCCGGCCGTCCCGCCAAGGCTGAATAACGACGTTCTGGCGCAACACAGGCACGCTTGGTCAACATATCCGCTCGCTGACAACACTCTGTGTACTAGAAATGACGCACAGAGTGGCCACAACGGGATGTGGCCCGTCCTTCAGACAGAAGGAGCAGACATGTCTCAGCGACAATGGCGAACAGGGATGTGCTCGGCGGCGCTGGCCGCCGTGGGGCTGATCGTCCTGCCCACGGCCGCGACAGCTGCCACGCCCGGGCCGGCGGTCCTGGCAGGGGAAGGACCGGCGCCGGCGCTCCTGGGGTCTTCTGACCAGGTCCAATACCCGGGGCCCGGCCTTGTCCTGCCCTGGGGCGCCAACGGCCAGGGCCAGCTCGGCGACGGCACGACCACGGGCCGCCTGACGCCAGTCCAGACCGCGGGCATAGACGAAATCACCGCCGTCGCGGCCGGCGAGAGCACCGGGTACGCGATGGCCTTCGGCGCCGTCCAGGCCTGGGGTGACAACTCACACAACGAGCTCGGTGACGGCACCACCACCGACCGCCTGACCCCGGTGCAGGTCAGCGACCTGGTCGATGTGGTCGCCGTCGGGGCCGGCGCCCACAACGGGTACGCGGTGCGCAGCGACGGGACCGCCTGGGCCTGGGGGCTGAACAACCACGGCTCCGTCGGCGACGGCACCACCATCAACCGTTCGACCCCGGTGCAGGTCTCCGACCTGACCGATGTGACCGCCGTCGCCGGCGGTCTGCACACCGGGTACGCGGTGCGCAGCGACGGGACCGCCTGGGCCTGGGGGTTCAACAACGCCGGCGCGCTTGGTGACGGCACCACGACGGACAGCCCGACCCCGGTGCAGGTCTCCGGCCTGACCGATGTGACCGCCGTCGCCGGCGGTGTGTACCGGGGATATGCGCTGCGCAGTGACGGCACGGTCTGGGCCTGGGGATCCAACAGCTTCGGCGCGCTTGGCGACGGCACCACGACGGGCAGACTGACCCCGGTGCCGGTCGCCGGCCTGACCCAGATCATCGCCATCGCGGCCGGCAGCAACAGCGGGTATGCGCTGCGCGGGGACGGCACGGTCTGGGCGTGGGGGTACAACTACGAAGGCCAGCTTGGTAACGGCACCACGACGAACAGCCCGACCCCGGTCCAGGTCTCCGGCCTGACCGGGGTCACCGCCATCGCGGCCGGCGCCTACACCGGGTATGCGCTGCGCAGTAACGGCACTGTGTGGGCCTGGGGATCCGGCGCCGGCGGCGCGCTTGGGAACGGCACCACGACCAACCGCCTGACCCCGGTCCGGGTCACCGGCCTGAGCGGCATCAATACGATCGCCGGCGGCGGCCTCAGCGGGTACGCGGTGAACTGAGACGGGCCTCGCACCCGTCCGGCCTTACCAACCGCTAACCGGATGAGTACATCGGACTCGCTGCTACCCGGCCTGTCACCCGGGTAGCAGCGAGAATCCAGGAATCCGCGACGGGAACTGTCCCAGGCGTCACCCATCACCTGGGACAGTTCGTCGCACGAGGCTGAGCAAGATCGGTCGGGCGTGGGCCGTGCCGCGCCCGACAGACTGACCCCATGCAGCAACCCGGACGTGACCGCCTGCGCGAGCTGCTCGACGCGGTGCTCGCCGGCGCCGACGAGGGCGTCCCGCGTTCCCTCGACGAGATGGCCGGTGAGGCGTACTCCTCGCCGTTCCACTTCAGCCGGCTGCTGTCGCGGAACGCGGGCGAGCCGCCGGTGGCGATGCGGCGCCGAGTGATGCTGGAGCGCGCGGCCTGGCAGCTGCGGCAGGGGTCGACGGTCACCGACGCGGCCTGGGCCGCGGGCTACGAGTCCGTCGACGGCTTCACCCGTGCCTTCACCCGGGCCTTCGGCCACCCGCCGAGCCTGCCCGCGGGCAGCCACTGGCTGCCCGCGCCCAACGGCATCCACTACCACCCGCCGATGTCGCTGTGGGTGCACTCCACGGAGAACACGATGAGCCCCCTCACCGAACAGCTGGTCAGCCATGACCTGGACGACACCCGGGATCTCCTGGAGATCGCCAAGGGGCTGCCCGAGGCCGAACTCCGCGCCGAGCGGCTTCCCTTCCCGACGGTGACGTCCTGGGAGGGCCCCGAGAGGTCGATCGCCGCAGTGCTGGAGCACCACATCTGGACGAAGGAGGTGTGGCTCGCGGCGATCGAGGGCCTCGACCTGCCGCCGCGGGACGAGAACGACGGCGTCGCGCGGCTGCTGGAACGCCACGACGCCACCGCCGGCCGGTGGCTGGCGGTGGTACGCGACATCGAGGCCCGCGGGGCGTGGAACGACCGGCTCATCGACGCGCTGTGCGACCCGCCGGAGAGCTTCGTGCTCAGCAGCGTCGTCGCGCACATCGTCACCTACGCGGCGCACCGCCGTCAGCTGGTGCGCCACCTGCTGCGCGCCGCGGGACGCGAGGTCGACGACGGCGATCCGATCATGTGGCTGCGCGCCGTGCGCGGCGAGACCGAGCACGACCCAGCCGGCAGGCCGGGCGACGAGACCGACGACGACACGACCACCGGGACGGAAGGGAACGACCGATGAGCCGCACGACCTACTACACCGCGACCACCCTCGACGGCTTCATCGCCGACGAGCACCACTCGCTGGACTGGCTGGTCACCCAGGACATCGACCCGGCCGGCCCGATGAACCACAACGAGTTCATCGAGCACGTCGGCGCGCTCGTGATGGGATCGTCGACCTATCAKTGGCTCCTCGACAACCACATCTCCACCGGCGGCACCTGGGACTACCAGCAGCCGAGCTGGGTGCTGACCAGCCGTGACCTCAAGCCGGTCGACGGGGCCGACATCCGGTTCGCCCGCGGCGACATCCGGCCGGTGCACGCCGCCGCGGCGGCCGCCGCCGGGACGAAGGACGTCTGGGTGGTCGGCGGCGGCGACCTCGCCGGCCAGTTCGCCGACCACGGTCTCCTCGACGACCTCATCGTCTCCTTCGCCCCGGTCACCCTCGGCGCCGGCAAGCCGCTGCTGCCCCGTCGGCTCGACCTGCGCCTCGTTGAGGTCACCCGCAACCGGGCCTTCGCGTGCGCCCGCTACGACGTCGTCGGCCCCCGCGCCTGACCTGGCCGTCAGCTCGGGTACATCCCGCTCGTCGCGTTGATCCAGGTGCCGGTGATCGCGGCCGCGTGGTCGCTGGCGAGAAACGTGACCGTGGCGGCGATCTCGGCGAGCCGCGGCGAACGCCCGGTCATCCGAAGCGAGTCCAGGTTGGCGGCGATGCCGGCGACGGCCTCCGGCGGCAGCGGCGCGCCGGTGACCGCCTCGAGCTTCTCGGCGGTCAGGGTCTCCGGCAGCCCGGCCGTCCAGACGCCGACGACGCGCACACCCCGCGGGCCGACCTCCTGGCGAGGTCGCGGCCGCCGCTCGTTGCACCGCAGGAAGTCCAGGCGGTGTTGGTGGCGATCCTGTACAGCCAGGCGCGCAGACTCGACGGGTCGTCGAGCTGGCCGCGGCCGCGCCAGGCACGCACCAGCGCGTCCTGGACCAGGTCCTCGGCCTCGTCGAAGCTGCCCGTCAGGCGGTAGCAGTGGACCCGCAGCTCCCGGCGATGCCGCTCGGCGGCGTCGGCGAACTCGTCGGCGGCCAGCGCTCCCCCACCGTCGGACATCACCGCAGAACCTATGCCCCCGCCGGGGCCGATGCCGCCGCGGCTACGACGGCTGGCAGCGCGGCGTGGTCTCCGCCTTGGGCAGCACGAGGTCCGTGGCGGTCGCCGACAGCGACAGGCCCGACGCGTCGGTCGACGCCCTGGTGATGTCCAGCTTGAACGGCAGTTCGCCGACCGGGATCGGGATCGAGGGGATCAGCTCGCCGAGGCCGCCCAGCGGGATGTTGAGGTTGAACGCCCCGCGCAGGGTGATCTCGGTGGGAACCAGGATGAGCTTGTTGTCCCGGACCTCGAACGTGGTGACCCCGCCCACCTGCTGGGTTCCGAGCAGCGGCACGTCCGCCGTGCCGGAGATCTCGACGCGCCGCCCGTTGTCCATCGGGTTGATCTGGAGCCCGCCCGGCTGGCCGGCCAGGAAGGTGTTCAGGTCGTCGTAGCGGACCCGGACCGTCGCCTGGGCGCTGTCGACATGCACCTCACCGACGTCGTTACCGATGATCTGGCTGAACGGGACGTGGATGCCCTTGAGGTTCGCCTGGATCGAGGCGATCCGCAGCTGCGGGGTGGAGAGGTTCTCGACGGTCACGCCGACGTTCTGGAACTTCCCGAACAGCACCTGGGTGAGGAACGGGAAACCGCCGATGCTGACGTCCTTCACGGTCGGTGGGGCGGCCCCGCAGGCCACGTTCTCCACGACGCTCGTCTTGAGCTGCTTGGCCATCTCCCGCTCGGCGACCGTGACCGTCACCCGGTCGACGATCACGAACAGCAGGATCAGCACCAGCGGGATCGCGGTGAGGATGAGGACGCGCCGCCGGGGCCAGCGCCACCGGGTCGGCGGTGGCTCCACCCCGGTGCCTGCCCCAGGGAACCCGTCCGGCGGCTGGCCGCCGGACGCGCCGGGTGGCCCGGCGTCGAAGCCGCCATAGGCCGCGGCCGGGTATATCACCTCGTAACCGCTGTCCTGGTGGGGTGGGCGCGCCCATGCCCGGGTCTCGTCCCATGGTTCGGCACCGGCCGGTCGCGCCGCCTGCCCCGGGCGGTAGGAGCTCGCGGGCGGTGGAGGATCGGTCGGGCCGAAGGAGCCCGCGGCCCGCGCGGGTACTGGTGTCGAGCGGGGCGGCACGGTCCGGCGAGGAATGCGCTGGGTCGAGGATCCGTCGGTGTCCGCCGCCTCCGGCCATCCCCGGGATGCTCCGGGCGGCGGGACACGGGTGACGTCTCCGGGCTCCTGCCCGTCCTCGTCACGCTCCTGGTTCACCGAATCGTCTCCCGCTCCCCGTCACGCCAGAACCCTGGCTCCGCCGGCCTTCAGCGACCACTCTCGCACCCGGCCGCCGTGTCGGCTCCGAAGCGTCGCGCTTCGTACTGCGCCCGAGGCGGACGCGTGCCGCGGCCAAGGGGATGAACACCCTGTTCCGGGCGACCGGCAGCTTCCTGGCCAGCGTCATCGGCGGCAGGAACACCGTGCTAGATCGCCTGGCAGGTGAACAGGCTCGGATCGGCGCCTGCCCTGGTGAGCAGCGCCCGCAGGTGCCGCTGCTCGTCCGGGGACAGCCGAGCCAACGGGGAGCGCGCGGTCAGTGTCTCGACGAACCGCGCGCGAACCACAGCACCCTGGCGGGTCAGGCCGACAACCTTCTGGCGCCGGTCCGTCGGGCCCGGCCGTCGTTCGACGAGGCCTCGCTGCTCCAGGCGGTCCGTCAGGAAGGTGACGGTGGACGGATCGCAGTTCAGCGTCGCCGCCAGGGTCCGCATCGAGGGGGCCGGCGCGTCGGGGGCAAGCCGCCACAGGACGTTGACGAGCGGCTCGGTGAGGTCGAGCTCCTTCAACAGGTCCACGGCGAGGGTGGTGGTCTCGGCCGCGAGGGCGACGACCTGCTGGATGAGGATCTGAACCGAGGACTCGTCGAGGCGGTCGCGCGTGTCACCCACCCACCGATGCTACGTGGAGACTCCAATGCTTGACATCTCCAAGCATTCGCCGCAATGCTTGGACTCTCCAATTGTTCTTGTGGTGGAAGGAAACGCGGCATGCATCTGGCGGTCTTCGGCAGCACCGGTCACACGGGGCGCCACCTGCTCGAGCAGGCGCTGCGGCAGGGCCACACGGTCACCGCGCTCGCCCGCGACCCCGGCACGCTGGCGGCTCACGAGCGGCTGCGGCCGGTGGCCGGCGACGTCCGCGACCCGGAGGCCGTCAAGGATGTCGTCGCCGGCGGCGACGCCGTGCTCAGCGCCCTGGGCCAGCGCAGGTGGGGCACCACGGTGTGCACGGACGGGATGCGCGCCATCCTGGCGGCGATGAGCACCCACGGCGTTCGCCGTCTGGTCGCCGTCAGTGGCTACGGCGTGGCGGACAGCCGGCACCGCAGTCTCTACGTGGCCGTCAACCGCGTCCTGATCAGGTCGCTGATGCGGGACAAGGAAGGAATGGAGGAACTCATCAGGGCCAGCGACACCGCCTGGACCGTCATACGGCCGGCTGTCCTCGCGCAGGGCGACCACACCGCGCGTTACCGCGCGGGCACCGACCTGCGGCTGTCGTTCTCCTCCAGGATCTCGTTCGCCGATCTCGCTGACTTCATGCTGGCCCAGCTCGCCCGGGACGACCTCGTCCGCCAGGCCGTCGCCATCACCTCGTAGTCGCCAGCTCCGACGTCAGCGCGCTCCGGGCCACGCGGCGCCGGGGGTGGCGTCAGCCGCGCTGGAAATGCGCCCGGTGAGCTTCGGCCCAGGAGCGAAACGGTCGTCGGGCGAGGTGGCCGGTGACGCGTTCCACGGTGTTGTTGACGGGGGCGGGCGAGCCGCGGCCGCCTGCCGAGCAGGCCCCCACTCCCTACCTCGTGTCGACCGGCGAGGCCCGTCCGTGTCGTCATCAGCCCCGGCCACGGCCACGGTGACCCGGCGACTGCGTCCGTTCTCACCTGGCCCGTCCTACGATCGGCCGTATGACCTCGCCGTTGGCCGTGCCCGCCGCCAGTGCCGTTCTGCTGCGCGACCGGCCGTCGGGGCCGGAGGTGCTGTTGCTGCGGCGCAGCCTGTCGGCATCCTTCGCGCCCGGTGCGTGGGTGTTCCCCGGCGGGCGGGTCGATCCCGGCGACCTCGGYGGCGGGAGCCCGGACGACGGGTCCGCCGAGCTGGCGGCCGCCCGCCGGGCCGCGGTGCGGGAGACCGCGGAGGAGGCGGGTATCGACATCGACGGCGCCGAGCTGATCCCGCTGTCGCACTGGTGCCCGCCCGCCGTGGCGGCGCGTCGGTTCCTGACCTGGATGCTGCTCGGCCGGGCACCCGAGCAGGACGTCGTCGTGGACGGCGCGGAGATCACCGAACATCGCTGGATACGCCCGGCGGACGCCCTGTCGGCGCGCGACCAGGGCAGCCTCGAGCTGCTGCCACCGACCTGGGTGACGCTGTGGACGCTCGCGCCGCACGCCGGCGTCGCCGACGCCCTGACGGCCGCGGCGGGCGTACCGCCCGAGCTGTTCGAGACCCAGTTCACCCAGGTCCCCGGCGGACTACTCGCGATGTGGCACGGCGACGAGGGATACACCGGCCCCGCGCCCGCCGCCCGGGAGGGCGCCCGCCACCGGCTGTGGATGCTCGACGCCGGCTGGCGGTACGAACGCGCCACCTGATCCCCGGGCCAGCAGACCGACGGCACAGAAGAGCGCGGCCGCCTGGTTCGGCGGCCGCGCTCCCGCTGTAGGGATCGGATCTACTTGGCCACTCCGAGCTGGCATGCCGCGATTGTTGGCCAGTGCCAGTGCCAGCGCCGCCGGACGCGGCCGTTGTTGGCCAATGCGGCGATTGGCCCATGAGCGTGCCCGCGGACGTCGAAGGCCGTGAACCCGGCCAGGTGGACGGGTGTGATCGGGAGCGCGGTCATGCCTCCTGCCGCCAGAGCGGTGTGACCTCAACGCGGGTGAGCCGCCACCCGTCTTGGGTGCGGAGCGCCTGGAACGCGAAACGCAGGCCGACGAGCCTCGAGAGCGAGGGAAAGACCGTCCTCGACGGGAAGTACGCGACAAGCTCGTTCGCCGTCATGGTGGCGCGGTCCCCGTCAAGCTCGACGAGCACGTCGGTGATCAGATGCTGAGAGTTTTCGTTGTCGTCGCTGGTGCCGCGAATACTCGAGTATGTCGTCGATCCCCGTGGCGCCGCCGCGAGCGCTGTGGATGATGGCGTCCTCGTGGAAGATTACGCGCCCCTCCTTGTCGTCACCGGTGTCCAGCCAGCGCCCAAGCTGACTGACCAGGGCGGCAAGTTCCGCTCGATCGGTGATGTCCCTCAGATGAGGCACGGTGCTCCTTAATGCTCCTGCGCCGAACGGCCGCCGTTGATGAGGTGCGGGCCGATAAGACCGCTTGACCCCGCGGCGGTCAGGCTAAGAGTTCAAGTCCGCTTGAGGTCAACTCCTTCGTCGGCCTGCCTGTATTCGGCGTACGCCTCCCTCGCCCCCGGACCGCAATCCTGTGTGACCTGGGTCACCATTCGCTGTGTGGCTCGCCGTTTTACTGCGGGCATCCCTCAGGGCGTGGACGCCTGCTTCGTGCCTCATTGAGGTCAGGGCAATGGGTGGAGCACGGCCTGCACCGCCGCCGCGCAAAGCTCCTCGGATACGTCCACGAGCCTGCGGGCGGCTTTCGGATCGGCGTGGGCGTCTGCGATGAAGTGGTCGATCTGGCGCAGGTCCGCGCGGGTGAGCAGGGTCTTGTCGTTGGTGACCCATTCGCCGCGCGCCGCGAGTACGGCGTGCGCGGTTTGCGAGGTTGCCTGGGCGACCAGCCCGGCGCACTGGGCCAGCCGGCCATGGCGGGCGTGGTTGACCCGGGCGTAGTCGAAGGTCAGCCGCGCGTTGTCCCACCAAATCTTGGGCGCCCGTTCCCGCAGCGCCGCCGGGTAGCGCACCGTGGGCAGCCGGCCGCGTAGCACCCTGCTGACCGCGAGTTCCGCGAGGACGAGGTAGGACGGGATGCCGGCGAGGTGGAACATCAGCGGCTCGATGCGGAACCGGCCCTCGGCCGCGGCGGCGAGCTCCTCCTCGACGATGTCGAGATCGCGGTAGTGCACGTCCGTGCGGCGTTCGTCGACGACCAGCCAGGCACCGCTGTTGAAGACGCCGCCGCCCCACGCCCCGATCTCGAAGACCCGAGCCGCTGGTCTGTCCGTTCCCAGGGATCATGAGAAGTGCCGGAGGCCGTGACCTGGTGTTTCTCAAGTGCGGGGGACGTCCGGGACCGGGCGAGTCCCATCGGAGCTGAGAATTTCGGCGACCGGATGATCGTCGTAGTGATGTGATGGTCGTCGGTGAGGGAGGTCCGGGCGTGGCTGACGACCGATGCGTGTTCTGCGCGGTCGTGCGGGGTGCGCCTGCCGTCTCGTGTAGGAGGACACATGGAACGCGGCGAAGTCTGGTGGGTGGACTTCGATGAGCGGCGGCCGGTCGTTCTRCTCTCGGGAGAGGAGCCCGGTGGGTTCCGGGCCATACAGGTCGTCGCTCCAGCGAACATCGAGATCAGCGGCGTGGCTGTCGAGGTGGCAGTGGGCGCCCCCGAGGGACTGCCCCTGGGCGGTGTCCTGCGAGTCGCGCTCCCACGCCCAGGCCTCATTCCTTGCACGTGGCTGGTCACCCTGACCAGGGCAGACATGATCGAGAAGGCCGGAAGCCTGTCGCCCGCGAAGCTCGGCGAGCTCGACGAAGCTCTCCGTCTCAGTGGCCTGGAGCAGGTGGACGCTGCGGGAGCCGATGGTTGATGATCGTAGAGCCGTTGGCAGGTCGCTACGGGTCCATTGGTCGCGAAGGTCGTCGATCCAGCGACAGAGGGGCTCGACGGAACATCAGCCGACACACGCCGATCAACTTCTCAGACCCACCGGGACTTCTCAGATCACTTCTTGGCTCCCACGGAACCTCTCATGATCCCTGGGAACGGACATGATCTCGCGCCGACCTTCCCGGCGCCCGCGACGGCGGCAGAACCGCTCCGGACCGGCATCACCCGGCGCCTCCCGCGGATTGGCCAACTATCCCGGCCGGTGGCCATCTACTGGCCAACCATCACGGTGAGTGGCCATCTGTCCGCGATCCCTACACCCGCACTTCCTGAACCTCGGCCGGACGGCGGCCAACGCTGGTCGCGCCGGCTTCCCATGGTCGTGGTGCCGGTCAATCTCCCGGCCACACGCCGGTCGCGCGCCGGAAGCCGTGCGCGCCGAGGCGGTTGACGGCCGCGCTGGTCGCGGCGAACACCGCGCCCTGCAGAGCGGCGGCGAGGACCACCTCGACGAAGGTGTGATCCAGCCGCAACGCGCCAGGAGTCTCGTCCTCGCCCGCGGCCTTCGACCACACCCTCCGGACGATGGCTCCGGACACGGCTCCCGCCAGCAGGCCGCTGGCCATGCCGACAGGCTTGTAGGCGATCTTCTTCCCCACGCTCACACGCGCTTCCTCCTCACGGCCAAGATCAGGACGACCGCCGCGCCGGCCACGGCCGCGCCCTTCTGGGCGGCGGTGAGCTTGCTGCCGGTGCGCTGGTCGAGCTGGGCCGTGAGCTCGGCCGTCTTCTGCCGGGCTGGCGCGGTGACCTCGGCGACCTTGTGCATCGCCGGGGCGGTCACCTCGGCCGCCTTGTGCCGAGCCGGCGCCGTGGCCTCCGCCGCCTTGTGCATCGCCGGAGCGGTCACCTCGGCCATCTTGTGCATCGCCGGGGTCGTCACGTCGACGGCCTTCTGCCGGGTGGCCGCGCCGAACTGGGCCGCCTTCTGGCCGACCTCGGTCGCCTTCGTCCGGGCCTGGGTCCTGACGTCGAGCTTGCCGGTCAGAGCGTCGACGGTCTCGCCAAGCTCGGCGCGGGTCCGGTCCCGGTCTGCGCGCAGTACGTCGGGATCAGTAGCGGACGCGGTCTGGTCTGTCATCGCTGTCGTGCCTCCTTGACGGTGTGAAGATCGTCCTTGACGCCCTCGATGGCGTCGACGGGCAGCGGCKGGGTCGCCTGGCTGACTTCCTTCTTGCCGGTCAGTGCGAGGCCCGCGGCGATCGCGACCAGGACGGCACCCACGATCAGCGCGGCCAGCCACGCGGAGACCGCGGTCGCCAGACCGAGGACGGCGGCCGTGATCAGCACGCCGGTGCCGAACACGCTCACGACTCCGGCGCCGCCCAGCATTCCGCCGCCCAGCGCCGCCTTCTTTCCCTTGCGGGTCATCTCCGCCCGTGCGAGCGCGAGCTCGTCGTGCACGAGCCGGCTCACCTGTTCGGACAGGCGAGACACCAACTCCCCGGCGGAGGCATCGCTGACCGGGGCCCGGACCTCGTTACCGACTGACATGGCGGACCTCGACACTCCTGGCTGGTATGAACAACATCTCGATGATCGGGCTCTGCCCCGAGCGAACCGTGATACACCTGCTAGCGCCGGATTGGGCCCCACCGGGCCGCCGGACCCACCGATCGGGCCAGTCCATCGGCCACCCGGCGGCCCGCGACTCCCAGCCGGCCGGCCGCCGCCGTTTCGGCCAGTCGAACCGGGCTGACCAGCGCATGTTCACCCGCGCTTCATCAGTCAGTTCTACGGTTCTGGGATGACTACCGCCCACCACGTGCCCAGCTGGATCGAGCTAGCCGGGGCCCACAACGTGCGGGACCTCGGCGGGCTGCCCGCCGCCGGGGGGACCGTCCGCCCTCGCGTGCTGCTGCGCGGCGACAACCTGGACGGCCTCACCACCGAGGACATCGCGTTACTGCGTGACGACATCGGGCTGCGTGGCGTCGTGGATCTACGCGCGCCCTTCGAGAACCCCAGGGCGGCCGAATGGTTTCCGCGGCTCGGCGTCACCTGGCTGCACGAGCCGCTCCTGGACCTCACCGGTCTCTCGGACCAGCAGGCGCTGCGTAGCCGCATCGGCGACGACTACGCCACGTTCTACGCCTTCATGCTCGAAGGGGCCGGCCCTGGACTGGCCCGCATCCTGGAATTCCTCGTGTCGGGCCCGCGCACGCCCGCTCTCGTGCACTGCGCGGCCGGCAAGGACCGCACCGGCATCGTGACCTCGGTCCTGCTCGCCGTCGCCGGCGTCGACCGCGACGCGATCGTCGCGGACTATCTCGCCACGGAACAGCGGATCCAGGCGGTCCGGGAGGCGCTGGTCCAGCGGGAGGAGTACCGGCACCTGCGCGAACGGGCCGCTTCGGACCAGTCCACCGGATCCCTAGGGTCTCTCGCGCTCGACCCGCGCGCCATCATCCGCATCCTGGACATCGTCGAGGCCGCGCCCGGCGGCGTGGCCGGTTTCCTCGTCGCGAACGGCGTGACCGAGGAGCAGATCAGCCGCTGGCGCGACATGATCATCGAGCCGAGCTGACCGGAGGAGAACTCCGTGGCCGGTTTCCGCGGCGGGTTGCCGCCAACCCGCCGTGTCATCGGCCACGCCCGGGCGGGCGCGCTGCCCGCCCGGGCCCGGCCGGACCGCGCGGGAGCCGGCCGTACCCGCCCGCCGCGGGTACCAGCCGCGTGTTTTAGTGGCCAGGTGACCGACTCGACCGACAACGCGGTCCGTTTCGTGGCCGTGTCGCTGGACTGCGCCGATCCGCAGGAGCTCGCCAGGTTCTACCTCGAACTGCTCGGCGGCACGCAGCTGTGGAGCAGCGAGAGCAGCGCCGGCGTGCGGGTGCCGGGCGTCGTGCTCGTTCCGCAGCGGGTGGCCGGGTACCAGCCACCGGTCTGGCCGGGCAGCTCGATCGTGCACCTCGACCTGTCCGCCGGCCCGGACCTGGACGAGACCGTCACCCGCGCGGTCGCACTGGGGGCCCGCGTGGCGGAGCCGCAGTCCGATCCGCGCTGGCGGGTCATGCTCGACCCGGCCGGCCATCCGTTCTGCTTCACCACCCTCGTCCCACCAGACCTGTAGAGGTCGCCGGCCAGGGCGAACATCGCGCGGACACGCTCCCGGTGGATCGGGCATTCGGACCGGTGAACCGTGCTCCGATCATGGCGACTCTCGGTCCTCCGCGACCCTGATGATCGTCTTGCCGGKGGTGCGTCGGTCGGGGGCGAACGCCCAGGGGGCTTCCTGGAGTGTCCGCACGGCCCCGACGATCGGCTTGAGGCGTCCGTCCCGGAGTCGCTGGGCGAGGTCCGCGAGCCGGGCGCGGTCCGGTTCGACGACGAAGAAGACAGCCCGCCCGTCCCGAGGTTGGGCCCTGGGTGGCGCGGCGATGGTGACAAGTGTGCCGCCGGCGCGCACCAGCGCGACCGAGCGGTCGAGGACGTCGCCTCCGATCACATCGAACACCACGTCGACCTCGCCGGCGTCTCTCAGTTGATCAGACCGCAGGTCCAGGAACACATCAGCACCCAGACCGAGCACGGTGTCCCTGTCCGCGGCCCGCCCCGTGCCGATCACGCGGGCACCCACCTCGCGCGCGAGCTGCACCGCGATCGAACCGACACCGCCCGCGGCACCGTGGATCAGGACGGTCTGGCCCGTCGCGAGGCGGCCGTGGTCGAACAGGCCCTGCCATGCGGTCAGCCCGGAGATCGGCAGCGCGGCGGCCACGATGTGGTCGACGTCCGCCGGAAGCGGAGCGAGATTGCGGGCCTCCACCGCGGCGTACTCGGCCAGTGAGCCGTCGCGGGTCCAGTCGGTCAGTCCGAACACCCGCTGGCCAACGGTAAGGCCGGTGGTTCCGTAGCCCAGCGCGGCGACGACGCCCGACAGCTCATGTCCAGGCACGCTCGGCGTCCGGTCGCGGCCGGCGCGGTCAGTCCAGGTTCCCGGCCAGTCAAGCTCCCCAGGGGTGAACCCGGCGGCATGCACGCGCACGATGACGTCGTTCTCGGCGGCGTGGGGGTATGGCATCTCCGTCAGGGAGAGTCCGCGGGCGCCGGCGGCGCGGTCTCGAACGGTGATCGCTCGCATGGCAGTCCTCTCAGCGGTGCGGGTCGTCGCCTGCCCGCCCAGCGCCGATATGCCGGGCGTACACCGGCTGACTCGTCCGGTGGCCCGGGAACGGGGAAGGCGACCCGCGGACGACAGGAAGGGGTGCCCCCCGTGTTTCCGGTGACTCCCGCCGCCGAGGCCGCGCTGTCCGTGGCCACCCGTTTCTACTCACCCGCGCTGCGCAACCACTCCATCCGGTCCTATCTGTGGGGAGCGATGTACGGCACGGCGCACGGCATCGCCTTCGACGACGAGCTGTACTACGTCGCGGCGCTGCTCCACGACCTCGGGCTCACGGAGACGTTCGACGGCCACAGGCTGCCGTTCGAGGAGGCTGGAGGGCAACTGGCCTGGGTCTTCGGCGTGGCGGCCGGCTGGCCGGCGGAGCGGGCCGCCCGGGTCTCGGAGATCATCGTGCTGCACATGCGCGATGACGTGGCCCCGGCCGACGACCCCGAGTCCCACATGCTGCAGGTCGCCACAAGCTGGGAGGTAGTGGGCCGGCGGCCGGAGGAGTTCCCGTCGGACGCGAGGGCCGAGATGCTCGCCCGCTATCCACGGCTGGGATTCGGCGTGGAGTTCCTGGCGTGCTTCGAGGACCAGGCGAGGCGCAAGCCGGGCAGCGCCGCCGCCGCATCCGTCGACAAGGACGCGGCCCGGCGGATCGCCGCGAATCCCCTCGAGAGCGACCCACCCGCCTGACCGGATCGCCGTGGGCCTGTCGTCGCCGTCGCGACCTGGCCGGATCCGCGACGACGACCCGGAAGTAGCGATCCGCCGGTTGACCTCAAGCTCACTTGAGGTTCTACGGTGAACGCATGATCTTCAGCGACGCCGAGCAGCGGTTTCTGCTCCGCCAGCCTCGAGGCCATCTGTCGACCATCGGACCGGACGGCGTGCCGCAGGTCAAGCCGCTCGGTTTCACCTATAACCCCGTTCTGGGAACCATCGACATCGCGGGGTACGCGATGGCGTCCAGCGCCAAGTACCGCAACGTCCAGGCCAATCCGCGGGTGGCCTTCGTCGTCGACGAGGTGACCGAGCCGACCATGCAGGGCGCGCACTTCCTGGAGATCCGCGGCGTCGCCGAGACCGCCAGCCACCCGCCCACCGACGCGCATCTCGCCACGGAGATCATCCGGATTCATCCGCGGCGGGTGGTCGCCTACAACGTCGATCCGGACAGTCCCGGCCTGCACACCCGCGACGTCACACAGGACGGCACGCGCGACGGCGACCTGCCTGGCCGGGTGTGAGCACATGCGCGCGATCGAGGTGTCCCGCTTCGGCGGCCCGGAGGTTCTCGTACCCACCCAGCTTCCCGACCCGGTTCCCGGGGCGGGTGAGGTCCTCGTCGCCGTCACCGCCAGCGACGTGATGTTCGTCGACATCCTGGTCCGGTCCGGGGTGGGCAAGGACTTCTTCCCGATCCGGCCCCCTACGTGCCGGGCAACGGGGTCGGCGGACAGGTCGTCTCGGTGGGCGACGGCGTCGAGGACGGCTGGCTGGGGCGTCGGGTCATCACCCACACGGGCGGCCCCGGCGGATGGGGAGGTTACGCCGAACGGGTCGTCGCCCCGGCGGCGGAGCTGGTGGCCGTGCCCGACGGCGTCGACCCGCTCGACGCCGTCGCGGTGCTGCACGACGGACCCACCGCCCTGCGCATCACCGAGCTCGCCCGCGTCGAGCCCGGGCAGCGGGTCCTGGTCCTGGGGGCCGCCGGAGCGATGGGCATCCTGCTCGTCCAGCTGCTGCGCGCCCGCGGCGCGCGGGTCATCGGCGCGGCCCGCGGCACGGCGAAGCTCGACGCCGTCGCGGCCGCGGGCGCCGAGGCCGTCGTCGACTACAGCCACCCAGGCTGGACCGACCAGGTACTGGAGGCGACGAGCGGCACCCGCCCCGACGTGGTGCTCGACGGGGTCGGCGGCGGCCTCGGCCGGGACGGCTACGGCCTCGTCGCCGACGGCGGGCACTTCTCCGCCCACGGCACGCCCAGCGGCTCCTTCGCCCAGATCGACCCGGACGACGCCCGCCGGCGCGCCGTGACGACCAGCGGCATCGGTGACCTGCAGATTCCAGCCGCCGAACGGACCCGCCTCGTCCGCGAGCTGCTGCCCGACCTGCGTCATCGGCTGCGACCCGTCATCGGGCAGACGTTCCCGCTCGCGCAGGCGGCGCGGGCCCACGTGGCGCTGGAGAACCGAGACGCGATCGCCAAGACGGTGTTGACCGTGGACTGAGGACCGAACGCTGGTCAGGTCGGCGGCAGCCGCGGCCCGCTCCCACGGAGAGGGAGGAGCACGGTGACCACGGCGCCGCCGTCGGGATGGTTGGCGGCGGTCACGTGGCCGCCGTGAGCCGTCGCGATCGCGGCCACGATGGCGAGCCCGAGACCGGCGCCGCCGTCGACGCGGCCGCGAGCGGCGTCGGCGCGGGTGAACCGTTCGAAGGCGCGCGGAAGGAAGTCCGGTGGGAAGCCCGGGCCACGATCCCGAACCTCGATCATCACGGCGGGCGCGGCGGGCGCGGCGGGCGCGGCGGGCGCGCCGTTGCCGCTGAGGTCGAGGGGACCGACGCCGGTCGCACCGACGCCGGTCGCACCGAGGTCGGTGAACTCGACCCGGACGTCGATGGCGGAGCCGGCGGGCGTGTGCCTGATCGCGTTGCTCAACAGGTTGTCGACCGCCTGCCGGACCCGGTCCGGGTCGACGTCGAGGACGACGGCCTGCGCGGGGGCAAGCCGAAGCGTGGTCCCGGCGCCCCGGGCCGCGGGCATGGCGGCCCTGACGGCGCGTTCCAGAAGCGGCGTGAGYGGCGTCCGCTCCCGGTGGACGAACTGGTCGGGATCGGCGTCATAGCGGGCGAGCGCGAGCAGCGTCTCGGCCAACCGGATCAGGCGGTCGGTCTCGACGGCCGCGTTGGACAGTGCCTCCGTCAGGTCCTCACGGGTCCGGCCCGGCCGCAGGGCCAGGTCCACCTCCGCCTTGAGGTTGGTCAGCGGGGTGCGCAGCTCGTGGCCCGCGTCGGCGACGAAGGCCCGGTCGCGCGTGCGCGCGGCGTGCAGGCGATCCAGCAGGTCGTTCATGGTCGTGGCCAGYGCGGCGAGCTCGTCGCGGGTGGGCGGGATCTCCAGGTGGCCGCCGAGGTCGGCCCCGCCCATCGCGGCGGCCTGCTGGCGCATGCGCTCGACGGGTCGCAGCGCCGCGCCGGAAAGCCACCACGCCGCCAGGGCGGACAGCGCGATCAAGGGGGCGCAGGCCACCACCATCACGTCACGGATGCGGTCTTCGGCGTCGTCGGTGATGTCCTGGGGCGCGCCGACGACGAGCACCACCCGGCCGGCCGACGCGAGGTCGACGGGCTCCGCGAGGAGCCTCGCCTTCTCCCCCTGTATCCGAACGGTGACCAGGATCGTCCCGCCCTGGGCCTCTCTGATCACGTCGGTGCCGACCAGCGGCCGCATCTGCGTGGTAGGAGACGCGGCGAGCACCCGGCCGTCCGTGCTGACCAGCTGGGTGAGCGGACTCGCGGGCGCCAACGCGCGTTCCGGCGACGTGTTCGTCCCCGCGATCCGGGTGCGCAGCGCCTCCGCCCGGGCCGACAGCGTCGCGTCCAGCGACTGCGACAGGCTGGCCCGCAGCTGCACGTAGAACAGCACGCCCGCGCCGGCGAGCACGAGCGCCGTGCCCAGCCCGAACAACGCCGCGAGCCGGATCCTAAGAGGCATCGCCCGACCGGTCAGACCGGCCGGGCGCCGGGCGGCTCGGCGCCGGACGGCTCGGCGCCGGGCGGCCGTTGCCTGGTCCATGCCCCGTCATCCAGCAGCATGCTCGCACGATAGGACCACCGAGATGTGGATTCGATGTGGACGCGGATCGGCCAGCCGGTGCGGACACTGGTTCGACGCGGTCCGTTTCGAAGTGGTCCGTCGCGGCGCCCAGGGCCCTCACACGGTCCTCACATCCCCGGCCCGCTAAGTTCCCGGTTCATCACGACGAGGCCGCGCGCCTCGTGGCGAGGACGTCTGGCGGGCCGTCGCGCCCATGAACGTCCGCGTCACGACCGCGCCACCGCCATACCGCGGACGCCTCGCCGCCGCGAGCGCGTGGCGCGAATACACCTGAACCAGCGGAGGACCCGATCACGTGAGTGCGATCAGTGCCGGCCAGGCCGTCGTCCTGGGGATTGTGGAAGGGCTGACGGAGTTCCTGCCGGTATCTTCCACCGGCCACCTGAAGATCACTGAAGGGCTGATGAACATACCGGTCGACGACACGTCGGTCGTCGGCTTCACCGCGGTGATCCAGGCAGGCGCGATCCTGGCCGTGCTCGTGTACTTCTTCAGCGATATCCGGCGCTTCGCCGTCGCCTGGGGGCGCGGCCTGGCCAGCGCTCCCGCCCGGAGCAATCCCGACTACAAGTTCGCCTGGTGGGTCGTCCTGGCGACCATCCCGGTCGTGCTCGTCGGGCTCGCGGCCAAGCCGCTCATCGACGGCCCGCTCGGCTCGTTGTGGGTGGTGGCCGGTTCGCTCCTGGTCGGCAGTGTGTACATGTGGGCGGGTGACCGATTCGGTCGGCACAAGCGCGGCGAGCTGGACATCCGACTACCCGACGCGATGATCGTCGGATCGTCGCAGATCCTCGCGCTGCTGTTCCCCGGGTTCTCGCGATCCGGCGCGACCATCAGCACCGGGCTCTTCCGCGACCTCGACCGGGTCGCGGCCACCCGGCTGTCGTTCTTCCTCTCGATACCGGCGCTGACGGGCGCGGGGCTGTACGAGCTCAAGGACGCGACCGGCGGCTCGGTGTCCACCACCGCCCTCGCGGTCGGCACCCTGGTGTCCTTCGTCGTCGCCTACGCGTCCATCGCCTGGCTGCTGAGGTTCGTCGCCGGCCACACGTTCCGCGCGTTCGTCGCCTACCGCGTGGCCGTCGGGGTGCTCCTCTTCGGGCTTCTCCTCACGGGGACCCTGAACGCCTGACCACCCGAACGCCCGACCACCGCGACGCGCCCGAACCGGCCCACGTACCTGGCCGTCGTTCCCGAAAGGACATATCCCATGCCAGGCCCACTGGCCGTCAACGTTCTCGATCCGGCGTCGCTCGCCTCGGCCTTTGGCCTGACCGGGCTCATCCTGGTCATCTTCGCCGAGACCGGGCTGCTGATCGGGTTCTTCCTGCCCGGTGACTCGCTCCTCTTCCTCGCCGGCGCCTACAGCGCGACCGCCGCCGGCGGTGACCGCCCGCACTTCCACATCGGCGCGGTGCTTCTCGGTGTCGCCGTGGCGGCCCTTCTCGGCGCGCAGACCGGCTATCTCATCGGCCGGCGGACCGGCCCCAGGCTGTTCAACCGGCCGGACTCGCGGCTCTTCAAGCAGGAGAATGTCGCCCGCGCCCAGGAGTTCCTGGAGCGGTACGGCTACGGAAAATCGATCATCCTGGCACGGTTCGTTCCGATCGTCCGCACCTTCATGAACCCCGTCGCCGGCGTCATCGGCGTGCCGGCCCGCACCTTCCTGATCTACAACATCGTCGGCGGCCTGGTGTGGTCGCTGGGCGTGACGCTGCTCGGATACAGCCTCGGCCGGTCGATTCCGATCGACCACTACATCATCCCCGTCACCCTGGTCATCGTCCTGCTCTCCGCCATCCCCGTCCTGAAGGAGCTGGCCAGCCGGCGCTCGGCGAAGGGCAAGCACCGCTCCCCCGAGCACACCGACGACATCGATCGCCAGCCGGCCAGCTGACCACCCCGGTCAGGAGGCCATCAAGAACGTGAGGCCCGGCCTGTCGTCGCCGACGGACCGGGCCTCAGGACAGACGGTGCGGGCGAGCGGAGCACCTGCGCCGAGGAACCTCGCGTCGAGGATCCAGTCTGGGCCGGCGAGGCATCCCTGGCCGGTCAGAGCGCCCGTCGCCGGACGAGCACCGCGCACACGACGGCCGACGGGGCCAGCGGCAGCCACACGGTGACGAGGCGGTAGCCGAGGACGGCGGCGAGCGCGGTCGCGGTCGGCGCGCCGACCGCGGTGAGCAGGGCGACCAGGCTGGCGTCGAGCGAGCCGAACCCGCCGGGTGAGGGTACGAGGGCCGCCGCGGCGCTCGCCGCCAGGTAGGCGACGGCGACCTGCCCAACGCCCAGGGACACGTGCAGGGCGGCGCAGACGGCGCACAGCGTGGCGGCGTGCAGCAGCGGGATCGCGGTCGACCCGCACCACAACAACGCACACCGGGCCCGGCTGCCGCCGCCGCCGAGCAGGTGACGCTGGCGAGCGACCTGGCGGCGCACCCATCCGGCGACGCGGCGCCCCGCTGGCAGGAAGGCCGCGTCGGCTCACATCGAACTCACATCAGCCCGGTCCTATCGTGCGCCTATGCGGGTGCTGGTGGTCGAGGACGAGACGCGCACCGCCGMGTTGCTGCGCCGGGGCCTGGCCGAGGAGGGGTTCGCGGTCGACATCGTCGCCGACGGCACCGACGCGGTGTGGCAGGCGGGCGAGGTGACGTACGACGTGATCATTCTCGACCTGATGCTGCCGGGGCTCGACGGGTTCGAGGTGTGCAAGCGCCTGCGGGCAGCGGGCCGCTGGGCGCCGGTGCTGATGCTTTCCGCCCGGGGTGACGTCACCGACCGCGTCCGCGGGCTGAACGTCGGCGCCGACGACTACCTGCCCAAGCCCTTCAGCTTCGACGAGCTGTCGGCCCGGGTACGCGCACTGATCCGACGCGGCTCCCACGAACGCCCCGTCGTGCTCGACGTCGGCGGGCTGCGGCTGGACCCGGCCGGCCGGGCCGCGAGCCGCGACGGCGTCGGCCTGGACCTGTCCCCGAAGGAGTTCGCGCTCCTGGAGTACCTGATGCGCCATGCCGGTGAGGTCCTCAGCCGCACGGCCATCCTCGAACACGTCTGGGACTTCGCCTACGACGGCACCTCCAACGTCGTCGACCAGTACATCGCCTATCTCCGCCGAAAGATCGACAAACCCTTCAGGGTCTCGCAGCTGGAAACCGTGCGCGGAGCCGGCTACCGCCTCAGGACGAGCGCCCAGCCCGACTGACCCGCCGTCCGCGGCCGAGGGCGGCGCGGCCGGTCAGTGGTCGCGCAGCGCACGCCATTCTCTTTCCAGGATCGCAAAGTCGATCTCGGTGCTCCATCTGCCCTTGAACCACTCGTTCTCCACCAGCACCGCCTCCCGCCGCATTCCGAGCTTCGTGAGCACCGCCGCCGAGGCCGGATTCTCGGCGTCTATTCGGGCGGTCACCCGATGCAGCCCGAACTCGTCGAAAAGCAGCGCGAGCAGCGCCCGGGCAGCCTCTGTCGCATAACCCCTGCCGTGGTGATCCGGGTTGATGATGTAGCCGATCTCACYGCCGCGGTGCTCAGTGCTGCGCCAGAAGATGACCAGGTCGCCGATCAGCTCCCCCGTCTCCTCGAGGACGACGGCGAGCGCCAGCACCTGCCCCTCCCGCTCGAGCTCCGACCGGACGAGGTCCGGGTTGGCGAGCCGTTCGGCGAGCTGCTCCCGGTTCATCGGCTCCGGCGGGATGTAGCGGCACACGTCCTCACGGGATCGGTAGGCGTGCATGGCGTCGACGTCACCGACAGGATCGATGGGACGCAGCAGCAGCCGCTCGGTCCTGATGGGGTAGGTCGGCCGGAGCGGCCCGAGCGCGGAGCTGGATGAGGTCATGGCGGCGACCCTAAAGACTGTCGCCGCGGCGACGGCGGCCGGGTTTCGGAACGCTCACGACCAGACCTCGGGAGGCCCTGACCGCGGCGGTGGCGTACCGTCACGATCCAACGACACAAACAAACAACGCGGAAAGCCGGGAGGACGTCCCGAACATCGCCGTTTCCGACTCTCGAAAAGTCCGGGTTGGGGCGGCCGCCGCCGGGTATGACAGCAGTATCGTCATAGGAGGATGTTATGGCTCTCATCGTCGCGGTACTGATCCTCGCGTTGCTCTTCGGCGGGCTGGGATTCGCCGTGCACGCGCTGTGGATCGTCGCGCTCGTGGTTTTCGCGGCCTGGGTCCTCGGTTTCTTCATGCGCAGCGCCAGCGGCAGCGGAAGCAGTCGTTGGTACCGCTGGTAGATCCTTTCCCCGTCCCATGGTTCCAGGGGAACATAGTTCCAGGGATTTCTTTCCGCTCGACGACCCCATCGCACGTTCCACCCGGCACCGCACCGACGGCGCGGTGCCGGGCGGTGCCGCGGTCAGTCCGAACGGGCCTGCTCGATCGCCGCGGCGCCGACCAGGACGACGGCGAGGGCTCCCATCGCCGTCAGGCTCTCGATGCCGGCGGCGAGGGGGGCGCACCCGAGTACCACCACCGCCACGGCCAGCGGCCACCAGGCCCGGTGGCGCCGGACCCGCGCGCAGCAGGCGGCCAGGCCGGCGAGAAACAGGGCCGGGCCGCCACAGGACACGAGGGCGCCCGCCAGGTGCAGCTCGTCGTGGGGGTGGGCGATCACCAGCTCGAGGCCGACGGCCGAGAGCACGATGCCGGCGATGATCGGCAGATGCAGGTAGGTGTAGACGTCCCGGCCGAGCTGGCCGGCCTCGGTCGGCGCGCTGCGGCCGATCCGCCGCGCCACGACCTCGGAGACCTGGCCGAAGTACAGCCACCACAGCGCCGTCGACAGGATGAAGGCGACACCGAGAGCGACGACGACCGCGACGGTGAGGTCCGACTCGGACGCGGTCGCCCCGGCCAGCACGATGCTCTCCCCGAGCGCGATGATGACGAACAGCTGGAAGCGCTCGGCGAAGTGGTTACCGTCGACCTGCCACTGGCTGGTGGGTGTCGATCCCATCCCGGGGATCCAGTACAGGACGAGCGGCGCGATCAGGTCCACCAGCAGCGCGGCTCCCCACGGCGCCCAGCGCGCGTCGCCGTCGACGAACCCGCCCACGATCCACAGCGGCGCCGACAGCACACTCCAGGCCAGGATCTGCACGAAGTTGCGGTGGAACGCGCCGGCGGGGGTGACCGCGACGACGAAGACGTTGCGGCCCAGTTGCAGCGCCACGTAGCTGGCCGCGAACAGCAGCCCACGCTCGCCGAACGCGTCCGGAACCGCGACCGCCATGAGCAGGCTCGCCAGCATGACGAACACCAGCACCAGGCGGACGGCGACCGTGCTCGGGTCGAACCAGTTCGCCATCCAGGTCGTGTAGTTCCACGCCCAGTAGATGACGACGAGCATGAACGCGGTCCGGGCGGCGCCCGCCCAGGTCAGGTCCGCGAGCAGATGGTGTGAGAGCTGCGTGACCGCGAGGACGTAGACGAGGTCGAAGAACAGCTCGAAGAACGTCGCGCGCTGCTCCCCGCCAGTCCGCTTGCGGATCAGCCGGATATCCGGGACGACCAGCTCGGAGGCCGCCACGGGAACCCTCGGCCCCGGGACGGCCGCGTCGCCGGCGCGATCCTCGCCAGGCCGCGGGCCTGGATCCGCCGAGAACGTTGCCGGCGAAGCCGGGTCCTGACCCATGTGGCCGAGCATACCCAGCCAGTGATCTTCGCCGCACCCAGTGGGCGGGATGGCCGAATGTGACATAGCCAGGTCCTTGCTGCCGCCCGGAGCCGGTTGCGAGGCTCGGACACCGTGGACAGCGTGGTTCCCGCCGGTCCGGCCCCGGCTCTGGCTCCGGCCCCGGCTCCCCAAGGGGCGCCGGCTCGGCAGGTGATCGTCGCGGTGTTCGACGGCGTCGAGCTGCTGGACGTCACCGGGCCGGCGGAGGTGTTCTCCGTCGCCGACCGTCTTCGAACGCCGGGCTCGCCCGGGTACGTCGTCCGGCTGGCCGCGGTGCGCCGCGGGCCGGTGCGCACGTCGAGTGGTGTGCGGCTCGTCGCCGACGTCGGGTTCGGCGCCCCCATGGGCGCGGTCGACACCGCCATCGTCCCCGGCGGCATCACACCGCAGACGGCGGGCAGCCTGCCGATCGTCGAACCGGCGGTGGTCGGCTGGGTGGCCCGCCGGTCTGCCGCCTGGCGACGGGTGGCGTCGGTATGCGCCGGCGCGCACATGCTGGCGGCCGCCGGTCTCTTGGATGGCCGGCCGGCGACGACCCACTGGTTCACCGCCGGCCGGCTGGCGGCGGAGTTCCCGGCCGTCGCCGTCGACCCGGACCCGATCTTCATCCGGTCCGGCCGGATCTGGACCTGCGCGGGGGTGAGCGCGGGGATGGACCTGGCGCTGGCCATGGTCGCCGAGGACCACGGCGACCAGCTCGCCCGCGAGGTCGCCCGTTGGATGGTGATGTACCTGCGGCGGCCAGGTGGGCAGAGCCAGTTCAGCGCGCCGCTCGCCCCGGCGGCGCCACGCACCGACCGCATCCGGGACGCGATCGCGTGGATCGTCGAGCACCCCGGGCGGGACCTGTCGGTCCCGGCCCTCGCGCGGCACGCCCATCTCAGCGAACGCCATTTCGCCCGGCTCTT
Source organism: Pseudofrankia sp. EUN1h (assembly GCF_001854645.1). Taxonomy (NCBI): domain Bacteria; kingdom Bacillati; phylum Actinomycetota; class Actinomycetes; order Frankiales; family Frankiaceae; genus Pseudofrankia; species Pseudofrankia sp. EUN1h. The sequence goes on from NZ_MBLN01000077.1 coordinate 72,198, forward strand.
CGCCCGGGAGGCGGCGACCACGCCGGCGGCCTACGTCGAGACAGTGCGCGTCGAGGCGGTCCGCCGGGCGCTGGAGGAGACGGACGACACCCTCGACGTCGTCGCGGCCCGGTGCGGGTTCACCTCGGTCGAGACCCTGCACCGGGTGTTCCGCCGCCGGCTCACCGTCATCCCCGACGACTACCGGCGGCGTTTCCGGCTTCCGTCCGCCGGCTGACCCGAATCCGAGCCATACGCGACCACGGCGTCCTCTCCTACCCACTACCCGGCCTACCTGGTGACCGGCCCTGCCCCTGGTCGACTCGCCGTCCGCACCGCACTCGCACCCCGACCGCTGGAGGCATCCTGTGCCGTCGCCCCTGCCGACCCTTCCCGACAGCGCGCTCGCCGTGGCCGCCGACGAGCTGCTGACGACCTGTTCACCGCCGCCGCTGGTGAACCACTGCCGGCGGACGTACCTGTTCGGCACGGCGCTGCTGGAGAGCAGGCACCGGCCGTACGACGCCGAGGCGCTGTATGTCGCGGCCATGCTGCACGATCTGGGCCTGACCGAGCTGTGGGGCGACGAGGTCACGCCCTTCGAACAGCGCGGCGCGCTCGTCGCGGAGATCACCATGCTCGAGCGGGGGGCGAGCCCGCGGTTCGCAGGGCTGGTGCGGGACGCGATCGCGCTGCACCTGGAGCTCGACACCGCCAAGGATCCCCGTCCCGAGGTCGCCGGCGTGCATCTCGGCGCCGCCGTCGACGTTCTGGGTCTGCGGCTGGACCAACTGCCAAAGGACCTGGTCGCCGATGTCCTCGACGGTCTCCCCCGGCTGGGCCTCAAGGACCTCCTGACCACCGTCCTGCGGCACGAGGCCGAGGCGAAACCCACCTCCCGCATCGCCGGGCACGTCGCCCAGCTCGACTTCGTCCGGCTCGTCGCCGCGGCCCCCTTCGACGGCTGACGTCCGCCTGCGGGTCATCAGCCGCCGCCGCCGGCGACCTTCCCGCGCCGCCCAGCACGCGCGCCGGGCCTCGTCGCCACCGGCGTCGAGCGACGCCGCGGACGGCTCACCGGTCACCGGTCACCGGCGGCGGCGCGGGTCGCGCGCTCGGCGACGGCGTACTGGTCGGTGCGCGCGTCGTAGGACCAGAAGCCGCGCAGCCAGGCCGCCGTCGCGCCGACGCCGACGACGCAGGCGAGGCCGCCGGAGGCGATGCTCCCGCGGACGCTCCACAGATCGGCGGTGACACCGGCGCGCACCTGTCCGCCGAGCGGGCCGAGCGAGTAGGAGAGCAGCTCGATGCCGGCCAGCCGGCCGCGCATCGTCTCGGGAATGGTCTGGTTCCAGATGGTCGAGCGGAAGACCCCGGAGATCATGTCGGCGGCCCCGGCCGCGGCCAGGGCGCAGGCTACCAACCACAGCGTGGGCAGCACGCCCGCCAGGGCGATGCACAGGCCGTAGACCGCCGCGGCCGCCGCGATCGCGCGGCCGTGGTGGTGCACCCGGCTGGTCCAGCCGGACAGCGCGGTCGCGACCAGGGCACCTACCGTCTCGGCCGAGTAGAGCAGGCCGAGCAACTGCGGCTGATGGAAGGTGCGCTCCGCCAGCGCGGGGAAGAGCACCACCGGCATCGCGAGCAGCATCGCGGCGATGTCGACCAGGTAGGTGCCGACCAGGTCGCGGCGGGACACGGCGTAACGCAGGCCCTCGGCGACCGCCGCCAGGCTCGGCGGCGTGGTCTCGGCCCGGTGCGGGTAGCGGCGCATCAGCGTGTACAGCAGGCTGGCGACGAGCAGGCCGCACACGTCGATCACGAAGCACCACCCGATGCCCGCGTACGCCACCAGGAGGCCGCCGAGGGCCGGGCCGGTGAGCATGCCGGCCTGCAGGCCCATGCTGTCGAGCGCGCTCGCCGCGGGCAGCTCCTCATGGGCGACGGTGCGCGGGAACAGGGCCTCGCGGGAGGGCCGTTGCAGGCTGCTCGTGCTCGCCAGCGCCGCGGCCGCCACGAAGATCACCCACGTGCTTGGATGGTCCCGGAAGGCGTTGGCCGCGAGCACCGCCGTGACGGCCGCCTGCGCGAGCCCGCACAGCACCAGGAGGCGGCGGCGGTCGACGTGGTCGGCCAGTGCCCCGCCGTACAGGCCGAAGACGAGCAGGGGAAGGAGCTCCACCGCGCCGACGGCGCCAACCATGGCGTTGGAATGGGTCAGGGCGTAGAGCTGGTAGGGAACGGCGACATAGGTGACCATGCCGCCGAGGTAGAAGACGGTGCCGGCCATCAACAGCAGGCGGAAGTCACGCGAGGTGCGCAGCGGTGTCGTGTCGACGCGCAACGCCCCGAAACGGTCGAGCCAGGTCACGGGAGGACATCCTCGCAACGTGCCGGACTCGGGCGGTCGTCGCGGGATCCCGCGGCCCGGCCGCCGACGGGGACCGGGCTCCACCGGTCTGGGTGATCGGGCCGGCTGATGGGTTCGTCTCGGTAGCGGTACCCGGTCAGCGTCCGGCGCGCGTCAACTCGCTGGTTCGGCCGGAGATCTCGGGTGAGGATGAGCGACGTGCTGGAGGTACGCCTGCTCGGCGCGTTCGAGGTCCGTTCGGGCGGGACGCCCGTCGTGATGACGTCGCTGCGGGCGCAGTCGCTGCTGGCATATCTGGCGCTGCGCCGCGGCGCCCCGCAGCGGCGTGAGCAGGTCGCGTTCCTCCTCTGGCCCGACTCCACCGAGCAGCAGGCCCGCACGAACCTGCGGCACGTGCTGCACACGCTGCGCGCCCTGCTGCCCGCCGCCGACCGCCACGTCGAGGTGACCGCGCAGACGCTCTCACTTCGCGAGTTCTCCGCGGACCTCACGGCGTTCGACGCGGCCGAGGCAGCGTCTGGCGCGAGTGCCGGGTCCAGCGCGACGGGGTCCAGCGCGACGGCTGGGTCCGGCGAGACCGCCCACTCCGGCGAGGACGACGCCGACGCCGACGCGCTGGAAGGGCTGCGGCTGGCGGCCGACCTGTACGCGGGCGACCTGCTGGACGGCTGGTACGACGAGTGGCTGATCGCGGACCGCGAGCGGTATCGCCAGCGGGTCATGGCGGTCCTCGCCCGGCTCGTGCCGCTGCTGGAAGGGCGCGGCGAGATCGACGCGGCGGTCGGCTACGCGGAACGCGCCCGCCAGCACGACCGTCTCGCCGAGCCGCCCTACCGGTGGCTGATGCGGCTGTACGACGCGCAGGGCGACCGGGCCAGGGCGGTGAACGCCTACCACGAGTGCGTGGCCACCCTGGCGGACGAGCTCGGTGTCGCACCGTCCGCGCGGACCAGGGCGTTGTACGAGGCGCTGCTGCCGAAGGCGCAGGACGCGCCGAGAACGAGCGGCGCGGCGGCGTTCGTGGGGCGCCGGGCGCAGCGGCAACGGCTGACCGAGCTGTGGCGCGACGCCGGCGCCGGCGTGCCCCACCTGGCCGTGGTCACCGGCGAGGCCGGCATCGGCAAGACCCGGCTGGTCGAGGAGCTGCGGCACTGGGCCACGCGCCACGGCGCGGTCACCGCGCACGCCCGGTCGTACGAGGCGGAGGGCGCGCTGGCGTACGCCCCCGTGGTGGCCTGGCTGCGCGACCTCGGCGTGGCCCGCTGGCGCGGGCGCCTCACTCCCACCCAGCTCGCGGCGCTCGCTCCGCTGCTGCCAGAGCTGGCGAGATTGCCGGAGCTCGCGACCGAGCCGCCGCCGGCCCAGGCGGGCTCGCGCCTGCGGCTGTTCGACGCGGCCGCGCACGCCCTGGCCGCCGCCGCCGGCGCTGGCGGCGGCCCGGTGCTGCTGGTCGCGGACGACCTCCATGCCGCCGACGCCCCGACCCTGCAGTTCCTGCATTACCTGGTACGCGCCGACCCACCGGCGCCGCTGCTCGTCGCCGGGACGGCCCGGCTGCTCGACGTGGACGCCGGGCACCCGCTGCACGGCCTGCTCACCGGCCTGCGGGCGCTCGGCCGCTGCACCGAGCTGGCGCTGGGCCGGCTGGAGCGGATGGAGACGGCCGCGCTCGCCGGGCGGCTCGGGCACGACCTGGACCGCGCGGACGCCGACCGCCTCCACGACGAGACGCAGGGCAACCCGCTGTTCGTGGTGGAGGCGCTGCGGGCGGGCTGGCGCGGTGACGAGCCGAGGGTGCTCACGCCGCGGGTGCAGGCCGTCCTGGAGGCGCGGCTGCTGCCGCTGACGGACAGCGCCCGGGACCTGATCGCCGTGGCGGCCGCGGCGGGATCGTCGGTCTCCGTCGACCTGCTCGTCCGGATCCACGGGCGTGGCGAGCACGAGGTCGCCCGGGACCTCGACGAGCTGTGGCGGCGGCAACTGCTGCTCACCAGCGGCGGCGACACCTACGACTTCAGCCACGGCCGACTGCGCGAGGTCGCCTACCGGATGATGTCACCGGCCCGGCGCCGCCACAGCCACCTGCTGCTCGCCCGGGCGCTCCAGGACATCCATGCCGGCCGGTGGGACGAGGTCGCCGGGCAGATCGCCGCCCACCTGCACCAGGCCGGCGCCCGCGACGAGGCGGTCGACTGGTACGCGCGCGCCGCCCAGGCCGCGGGGCGGCGTTACGCCGACGCGGACGCCGCGGATCTGCTGCACCGGGCCTGGGAGATCCTCCGGTCCGCGCCGGAGTCAGCGGCCCGCGACGAGCGCGAGCTGGCGCTGCTGACCTCGCTTCCCGGGCCGCTGAGCGCGGCCGACGGGTACGCGTCCCCGCGGCTGCGCACGGCGCTGGACCGGGCGTTCGCCCTCGCCGCGCGGCTCGGCGCCGAGCCGGCCGCGCCCCTGCTGCGGGCACGCGCGATGGCGGTGCTGTCGCGCGGGGAGTTCGACGCCGCCGTCGAGTACGGCGGTCAGCTGCGTGCCCTGGGCGAGGACGACGACGTGCTCGCCGTCGAGGGCGACTTCGTCCGTGGCGTCGCGGCGGCCTGGCGTAACGAGGCCGCGTCGGCCCGCGATCATCTGCGCGCCGCCGTCGCCAGGTACCGGGCCGAGAACCGGTCGGCGCATCTGCTGGCCTACGGTCAGGACCCGCAGGTGCTCTGCCTCGCCCGGCTGGCGCACGTGCACTTCTGCCTCGGCGACGTGGCCGAGGCGCGCCGGTGCCAGCACCGTTCGCTCGAGCTCGCGCACGCGGTCAACCACCCGTTCACGCTGGCCGGGGCCCTGCTCTTCGCCGCCATCCTCGACCTGGACCTGGCGGACCTGCCGGCACTGCGGCGGCGGGTCGCGCAGCTCGCGGCGATGCGCCAGCGGGTCGAGGCGTCGCCGATCCGGGTGGTCGCCGAGGCGATGACCGGCTACCTCGATCTGCTGGACGGCGCCACCGAGCCGGGGCTGGCCCGCATCGACGCCGCGCTGGCCGATCCAGGCCGTGACACCGCTCCGGGCGTGCCCGCGATGCTGCTGCGCGTCCGGCTGGCCGCCGCGCGGGCCGCCGGGCTCGAGGACGAGTGCCGCGACACGGCCGAGCGGCTGCTGGCCGACGGGGTGCGCATCTGGGACGCCGTCGCGCAGGCCGAGCTGGGCGCCGGGCGGCCGGACACCGGCCGCTGAGGCCAGCGGCGCCCCGCCGACGACGGGCGGGCCGGCCGGCCGGCGGACCGGGCAACCGCTGAGGCCACCAAACGCTGAGCCCACCAACGCCGAACCCGCCAAACGCTCCGCCCGGCGTCGAGGAACGCTCGTGGAACGCCGCACCCCGCACCCTGCTCGCATGACCACGACAACTGTGCACCGCGATCCGCCGGACGCGCTGCGCCGCCACTTCCGCGGGACGGTGCTGCGACCGGGTGAAGAAGGCTATGCCGAGGCCCGCCGGGTCTGGAACGGCGCCGTCGACCGCCGACCCGCCCTGATCGCCCGCTGCGCCGGCGCCGACGACGTCCAGGCGGCGATCCGGTTCGCCCGCGAACGCGACCTGCCGGTCGCGGTCCGCGGCGGCGGCCACTCCGTGCTCGGGTACGGCGTGTGCGACGGCGGCATCGTGATCGACCTGTCGCAGCTCAAGGCCGTCTCGGTCGACCCCGCCGGCCGCACCGCGCGGGCCGCGGGCGGCCTGACCTGGGCCGAGTTCGACCTCGCCACCGGGCGGCACGGCCTGGCCACCACCGGCGGCTCGGTCAGCTCCACCGGCATTGGCGGGGTGACGCTCGGCGGCGGGTTCGGGCACCTGATGCGCCGGTACGGGCTGACCGTCGACAACCTGCTGGCCGCCGACCTGGTCACCGCCGACGGCGACCGGCTGCGCGTCGACGCCACGACCGAGCCGGAGCTGCTGTGGGGGCTGCGCGGCGGCGGCGGCAACTTCGGCGTCGTCACCGCGTTCGAGTACGGCCTGCACCCGGTCGGGCCCGTGGTCCTCGGCGGGCCGGTCTTCTGGCCCCTGGATCAGGCCCCCGAGGTGCTGCGTTTCCTGCGCGAGTTCGCGCCCACGGCGCCCGACGAGCTCGGCGTCGCCCTCGTCGCCATGCTCGCTCCCCCGATGCCCTTCCTGCCGGCCGACCGGTACGGCACCCCGGTGCTCGGGCTGCTGCCCGTCTGGTGCGGCGATCTCGCCGAGGGCGCCGCGGCGCTGGCGCCGCTACGCGGAGTGGGGACGCCGATCGGCGACCTCGTCCGCCCGGTCCCCTACCGGGCGCTGCAGTCGCTGCTGGACATCAGCGCCTCCCCCGGGAACGGCTCGTACTGGCGTTCCCACCGGCTGCCCGACCTGTCCGACGCGGCCATCGACGCCATCGTCGACGCCGTCGCCTCGATCACCTCGCCGTTGTCGCTGCTCAACGGCTGGATGATCGGCGGCGCGGTCAGCCGGGTCGCGCCCAACGCGACGGCCGTCGGTCCCCGCGAGCCCGGGTTCGAGCTGCGCCTGATCGCGAACTGGCGCCCGGGCGACCCCGCCCCCGAGCGGCACCTGGCCTGGGCACGGGACGGGTGGGCACGGCTGCGACCCGAGAGCGCCGGCCAGTACGCCACCTTCCTGTCCGACGAGGGCCCCGCCGGCATCCGGGCCGCCTACGGCGACCGCCTCGGGCGGCTCACCGCCCTCAAGGACCGCTTCGACCCGTCGAACGTCTTCCGCCTCAACCCGAACATCCCCACGAGCAAGGGAGTGACCCGATGAAGATCCTGGTGACCGGCGCGACCGGTACCGTCGGCCGGCACGTCGTGCGCGGCCTCGCTGAGGCCGGCCTGCCGGTGCGGGCGTTCGTCCGCGACGCCGGCGCGGCGGCCGGCGCTCTCGGCCCTGGCGTGGAGCTCGCCGTCGGCGACTTCGCCGACCGCGACGCGCTCGCCCGCGCCCTGTCCGGCGTCGACCGGCTCTTCCTCGCCTGCGGCAACGTCCCCGGGCAGGTCGGGCACGAACGCGCGGCCATCGACGCGGCGGTGTCGGCCGGCGTCGGCCGCGTCGTCAAGCTGTCGGGCCCCGACCCGTACCCCGCCTCGCCGCTGGTCTTCGACAGCTGGCACGGCGTGATCGAGCAGCACCTCGCCGCGTCCGGGCTGCCCGCGGTGCTGCTGCGCCCGAGGACGTACCTGACCAATCTGCTGGCCTACGCCCAGGCCATCGCGAGCATGGGCATGCTGTTCGCCCCGGCCGGCACCGCCGAGATCTCCTTCGTCGACCCGCGCGACGTCGCGGACGTGGCCGTCGAGTGCCTGGCCGGCGACGGGCACGAGGGCCGCGCCTACGCGCTGACGGGACCGGAGGCGATCACCTTCGAGCGCGTCGCCCGCGAGCTGGGCACGGCCACCGGCCGCTACGTCCGCTACGTGAACGTCAGCGACGACGACGCCCGGCGGGCGATGACCGCCGACGGCGTGCCAGGGGCGGTCGCCGACGCCATCGTCGCGATCTTCGCGGCGCAGCGGACGGGGTGGATGGCGACGACCACCACCGACGTGCGGAACGTCACCGGCCGGGCACCGCGGTCGATCGCCGACTTCGCCCGCGACCACGCCGAGCTGTTCGGGCCGGCCAGCGCCGGCGACGGGCGTGGCGGCGACGGGCGTGGCGGCGAGGACGGCGGCGCCGAAATTGCCTTGGCAAAGGCGGGCGACCTGGCATAGAGATTCTCTCGATGAATCTCTCCAGGTACGTCTCCGCCCGAGTCTGACGGCGTAGCGACGCGGTGCCAGCCCGGCCCGGCTCGGTCATCCGAGCCCGGCCGGGCCACCGTCCCATGCCCTGACCTGGAACGACGCGGGGCGGGCGCCCAAGGCGCCGCCCGGAGACGAGACAACCCATGGATCTTCACGAATACGCGTGTCACGACGCCGTCGGCCTGCGGATGCTGATCGCGAAGGGCGAGGTGAGCGCCGCCGAGGTCGAGGCGGCGGCGCGGGAGGCGCTGGCGTGGGCGCACGACCGGTGCAACGCTCTGGCCGCCCCCCTGTTCGGCCCGGCGCTGGCCCACGACCCGCGCGGCCCGCTCGGCGGGGTGCCGTTCCTCATCAAGGACGCGGGGCCGATGGCCGCGGGGGTGCGGTTCCGGTGCGGCAGCCGGAGCCTGGGACCCGGGGTGCCGGCCCAGGCCGACCATGAGCTGATGCGCCGCTTCCGGGCCGCCGGCCTGGCGACGCTCGGCCTGACGATCTCCCCGGAGCTCGGGCTGAGCTTCACCACCGAGCCGCTGCTGCACGGCCCGGTCCGCAATCCCTGGGACCCGTCGCGCACCGTCGGCGGCTCCAGCGGGGGCGCCGCCGCGCTGGTGGCGGCCGGCGCCGTTCCGCTCGCCCACGCCAACGACGGCGCCGGGTCGATCCGGGTGCCGGCGTCCTGCTGCGGCCTGGTCGGGCTCAAGCCGAGCCGCGGCCGGACGCCGACGGGTGCCGGGCTCGGCGGAGCGGTGTTCGGCATGCTCTCCGAGTTCGCGCTGACCCGCACCGTCCGGGACGCGGCGACGCTGCTCGACGCGGTGCACGGGCCCGCGGCCGGCGGCGCGTTCGCCGCACCCGCGCCCGCACGCCCGTACGCGGACGAGGTACTGCCCGGCGCGTGGGCCGACGGGCCGTCCCGCGGCGGCCGCCTGCGGGTCGCGGTGGCGACCAGGGCCTGGTCCGGCGCCGCGGTCGACCCCGAGGTGGCCTCGGCGGCCGAGCGGGGCGGCGAGGCGCTCGCGGCGCTGGGGCACCACGTCGAGGAGGCGTCGCCGCCGCTGGCGTGGGACGAGGTGATCCAGGCCTGCGTGACCGAAGCGATCGGCGTCGCCGCCCCGTTCCTGCTGGCCCCCCGCCAGCCTCCGGCCGACCGCCTCGAGGCTGTCTCCCGGCGGGTCCTGGCCGACGCCCGGGACGGCGGAGCCATCGACCTCGTCGCGGGGCTGGACGCGGCTGGCCGGGTCGGACGGGACCTCGACCGCTTCCTCGCCGGGTACGACCTGCTGGTGACCCCGACGCTCGCGCGCCCGCCCGTGCCGCACGGCACGCTGAACTACGACGACCCGGGCCACACCGTCGAGAGCTGGCTTCGCGCGATCTTCGACTTCGGGCCGTTCACCAGCGTCGCCAACGTGACGGGCGTGCCGGCGATGAGCCTGCCGCTCGGGCGGAGCGCGGGCGGCCTGCCGATCGGCGTGCAGCTCATCGCCGCCCACGGCCGCGAGGACCTGCTGCTGCGCGTCTCGGCCGCGCTGGAGGAGGCGATGCCCTGGCGAGGCCGTCGGCCGGGGCTGTTCGTCGGCCAGGGCTGACCCCCGCCGGTGCGGCCGGTCGCCAGGGGGCCCTGGCGACCGGCCGCACCGGCCCTCGACGTCAGCCGGTCGCGCGGCGCAGGCCGGGGACGGGCGGGGTCAGCACGTCCTCGACGCGGGCGAGCAGCTCGTCGACGTCGACCGGCTTGGTGACGTACTCGCTGGCCCCGGCGTCGAGGCACTTCTGCTGGTCGTCGGGCATCGCCTTCGCGGTGACCGCGATGATCGGGATGTCGGCGAACCGGGGCATGGCCCTGATCGCCGCCATGGTGGTGTACCCGTCCATCTCCGGCATCATCACGTCCATCAAAACCAGGTCGGTCGACGGGTTCGCCAGCAGCTTCTCGATTCCCTTCCGGCCATCCGGGGCGTGGTCGACGGTCGCGCCGTAGAACTCCAGGATGCTGGTGATCGCGAACACGTTGCGGACGTCGTCGTCGACGACCAGGACCGACCGCCCGACCAGCACGTCGTCCTCGTCCTCGTCCTCATCGTCGTCCCGCGCGCCCACGGGCCCGTCGGCGGCCGGGCCGGGCACGACCGGCCGGATGTCCGCGTGCCCGTTGCGCACCGGCGCGTCGCCGGCGACGGGGCCGCCGCCCGGGGGCGTCGCCGCCGTGGACGGGCCCGAGACCAGGGCGCCTGGCGCGAGCGAACCCGGCGCGAGCGAACCCGGCGCGAAGAGTCCGGACGCCAGCGGTCCCGCGGCCGCCGGGTACGGGTCGGGCGAGGGTGGCCCGGCGTCCCCGGCGACGGCTTCGTCTGCGCCGTCCGCCAAGGCGGCCGGCCCTGCCCCGCGCACCAGCCCGGGGGCGAGCGCCGGCTCCTGATCACGGGGCGGCTCGGCGCCGGTCAACTCGGCGGGCGGTGTCGTCGGCAGCCGCAGGGTGAAGGTGCTGCCACTGCCGTAGACGCTGCGCGCGCGGATCTCCCCACCGAGCAGGGTGGCGACCTCGCGGCAGATCGACAGCCCGAGGCCGGTGCCGCCGTAGCGGCGGCTGGTGGTGCCGTCGCCCTGCTGGAAGGCGCCGAAGATCCGGTCGAGGTTCTCCTCGGCGATGCCGATCCCGGTGTCGGTGACGGCGAACAGGATGTGGTCGCCGTCGGGGGCGCCCGGCGCCGAGGTCATCGTGATGGCCAGGTCGACCCGGCCCTGCTCGGTGAACTTGACCGCGTTCGAGAGCAGGTTGCGCAGGATCTGCGCGAGCCGGTGCCGGTCGGTGAGCAGGCGGTCGGGCACGTCCGGCGCGATGTCGACGGTGAGCCGCAGGCCCTTCTCGATGGTGACGGGCGCGAACGTGGCCCGCAGGTCGTCCAGCACCGAGGCCAGCGCGACCGGCTCGACGTGCAGGTCCATCTTTCCCGCCTCGACCTTGGACAGGTCGAGGATGTCGTTGATGAGCTGCAGCAGGTCCGAGCCGGCCGAGTGGATGACGTGGGCGTACTCGACCTGCTTGCCGGTGAGGTTGCCCTTCGGGTTGCGGGCGAGCAGTCCGGCCAGGATGAGCAGGCTGTTGAGCGGCGTGCGCAGCTCGTGCGACATGTTGGCGAGGAACTCGGACTTGTACTTCGAGGCGAGCGCGAGCTGGCGGGCACGCTCCTCGAGCTCCTGGCGAGCCCGCTCGATCTCGCCGTTCTTGACCTCGATGTCGTGGTTCTGCGCGGCGAGCAGGTCCGCCTTCTCCTCCAGCTCGGCGTTCGAGCGCTGCAGGTCCTCCTGCCGGGACTGAAGCTCCTCGGACCGGTACTGCAGCTCGCCGGCCAGCCGCTGGGACTCGACCAGCAGGGAGTCGGTGCGGGCGTTCGCGACGATCGTGTTGACGTTGACGCCGATCGTCTCGGTGAGCTGGTTGAGGAACGCGTGATGGACCCCGGTGAACGGGGAGAACGACGCCAGCTCGATGACCCCCAGCGCCTGACCCTCGAAGACGATCGGCAGCACCACGAGGGCTACGGGCGCGGCCCGGCCGACGCTCGAACCGATCGTGATGTAGTCGACGGGAGTCTGGTCCACCACGATGGTGCGCCGGGTGCGGGCGGCCTGGCCGATCAGGGAGTCGCCGAGGCCGAACCGGCGCGGTGTCGCCCGCGAGGGCTGGTAGCCGTAGCTGGCGATGAGGGCGAAGGCGGGCTCGTCGACCGAGGAGTCGACCAGGAAGAACGTGCCGTGCTGAGCGCCGACCAGCGGGGTCAGCTCGTCGATGACGAGCTGGGCGACGGTCGTCAGGTCACGGTGGCCCTGCATCAGCCCGGCGATGTGCGCCAGGTTGGTCTTCAGCCAGTCCTGTTCCTCGTTCATCCGGGTGGTGTCGCGCAGCGAGCGCACCATCGCGTTGATGTTGTCCTTGAGCTCGGCCACCTCGCCCTGCGCGTCGACGGTGATCGAGCGGGTGAGGTCGCCGGTGGCGACCGCGCTGGTCACCGCCGCGATGGCGCGGACCTGGCGGGTGAGGTTCCCGGCGAGCTCGTTGACGTTCTCCGTGAGGCGCTTCCAGGTGCCGGACAGGCCCTCGACCTCGGCCTGGCCGCCGAGGATGCCGTCGGTGCCGACCTCCCGGGCCACCCGGGTCACCTCGGCGGCGAAGGACGAGAGCTGGTCGACCATCGTGTTGATGGTCTCCTTCAGCTCCAGGATCTCCCCGCGCGCGTCGACGTCGATCTTGCGGGTGAGGTCTCCCTGGGCGACGGCGGTGGTGACCTGGGCGATGTTGCGCACCTGGCTGGTCAGGTTGTTCGCCATGAAGTTGACGTTGTCGGTCAGGTCCTTCCAGGTGCCCGACACGCCCTTCACGCTCGCCTGGCCGCCGAGCTGGCCGTCGGTGCCGACCTCGCGGGCGACTCGGGTCACCTCGTCCGCGAAGGCGCCGAGGGTGTCGACCATCGTGTTGATGGTCGACGTGAGCGCCGCGACCTCGCCCTTCGCCTCGACGGTGATCTTCTGGGAGAGGTCGCCGCGGGCGACGCCGGTCGCGACCTGCGCGATCGAGCGGACCTGCGCCGTCAGGTTGGACGCCATCACGTTGACGTTGTCGGTCAGGTCCTTCCAGGTGCCCGACACGCCCCGCACGTTGGCCTGGCCGCCCAGGTTGCCCTGGGTGCCGACCTCCCGGGCCACCCGGGTCACCTCGTCGGCGAAGCCCGAGAGCTGGTCGACCATCGTGTTGATGGTCTCCTTGAGCTCCAGGATCTCCCCACGGGCGTCGACCCGGATCTTCTGCGACAGGTCACCCTTCGCCACCGCGGTGGTCACCTGCGCGATGGACCGCACCTGGTCGGTGAGGTTGCCGGCCATGACGTTGACCGACTCGGTCAGGTCCCGCCAGGTGCCGGAGACGCCCTTCACGTTGGCCTGGCCGCCGAGGCGCCCGTCGGTGCCGACCTCCCGGGCCACCCGGGTCACCTCGTCCGCGAACGAGGACAGCTGGTCGACCATCGTGTTGATGGTGTTCTTCAGCTCCAGGATCTCGCCGCGAGCCTGCACGGTGATCTTCTGGGACAGGTCTCCCCGGGCGACCGCCGTCGCCACCTGGGCGATGTCCCGGACCTGGCCGGTCAGGTTGCCGGCCATCGCGTTGACGTTGTCCGTGAGGTCCTTCCAGGACCCGGACACCCCCGGCACCTCGGCCTGGCCGCCGAGCTTGCCCTCGCTGCCGACCTCGCGGGCCACCCGGGTCACCTCGGAGGTGAACAGCGCGAGCTGGTCGATCATGCCGTTGAAGACGAGGGCGATCTCGTCCATCAGCTCGTCGCCCACCTGGGGCAGCCGGGTACCGAAGTCACCCCCGCGCACCGCGGTGAGGCCGGCGAGGAGCTGGCGCAGCGCACTGTCGTCGGGCCTGACCGGCGAGCCCTTCGAGGGAACCAGGGTGTCGCTCACCGACGTCCTCCCTGCACATGTTCAGACGCCGGCACGGCGCGGCGACAGCGGTAGCACATTGGCAGCCATCATGCCTTCGGATGGCCACAGAGTGTGTAACAATGATCTTCCTTCGCACACCCGGCGGCCGTGTCACCCGGTTATGAATGGCACCCCAGTAGGGTAAGCGGCGCCATGGCGGCCGCAGGTCGGAAGCCTGAACAGGGCAAGCAAGAGGAGAAGGGTGGCCCGAACGCCGCAGGAGCCCGAACAGTCACCGGAACGCCGCAACCGGCTCCTCGACATCGTCATCCGGCAACGGCAACGGATCTTCGACCTGGAGGCCCGGGCCGCCGACGCCCACCTCGTCGACCTGGCCGTCGGCCTCCTGATGGCGCGTCTGGGCGCCTCCCCCGCCGACGCCGCCGACCAGCTCCGGCTGCTCGCGCACACCGCCGGCGTCGGCGAGGCCGAGTTCGCCGCCGAGCTGCTGGGCGAGCCGCGGCCCACCATCACGGCCCTCGCCGCCGCCCCGGCGAAGGCCAGGGCGTGGCGGCGGCTCTGGCGGGCCGCCACGGTCGCGGACCACGCCGCGGACGGCGACGCGGTCGCCCAGGCCGTGCTCCGGGAGGGCCTCGCCACGCACGGCGCCTGCGCCGTCGCGCTCTGGATGCTCGAACCGGACGGCGCGCTCACGCTGGTGGGACAGCACGGTCTCAGCGCGCTCGACGCGAGCCGCTGGCGGCGGGTGCCTCCACAGCTCGACTGCGCGGCCAGCAGGGCCGCCGCCCAGGGACAGCCGGTCTGGTGGCCGGCCGGAACGCCGCCGCTGGACGCCGACGCCGGGCCGCCGCCAACGTCGCCAACGCTGCCACCGCCGTCCGCGAGGCTGGGCCCCTGGGACGGGGCCAGGGCCGCGCTTCCGCTGCTGAACGCGGGCACGCTGGTCGGCGCGGTCGAGATCTGCTGGGACCGGCCGATGGATGCCGACGGCACCCGGCTGCTGCGCGAGCTCACCGCCCTCGCCGACGTCTGCCAGCGCGCACTGCGGCCGCGCGCCGAGGAGGGCGACGGCCCGGCCGAGGCCGCGGCCGACGCCGACCCGGCCGGTGGTGGCGGCGGCGGACGGGTGCCGGCCGCGTGGCTGCCGGCCCTGCTGGACGGCCTGGCCGGCTCGGTCCTGCTCGYCCGGGCCATGCGCGACGGGGCCGGCGAGGTCGTCGACTTCCAGATCACCTTCGTCAACAGCGACTTCGTCGACCCCGCCGGGCTGTCGGCGGACGAGGTGCGCGGCGCGCGGCTGCTCGACCTCTATCCCCTGATGGGCGCGGACGACGGCCTGTTCGGCCACGCCGTCGACGTGCTGCGGACCGGGGCCCCGTACGCGGCCGACCGGACGGTGCTGCTCTGCCTGGTCGGCGACGCGCTCGTCAGCCGGGAGATGGACATCCGCGTCACCCGGCACGCCGACGGGGTCGCGATCAGCTGGCGGTTCACTGACGGGGCGGACGCGCCGGCCTCGCTGGGCGCGCACGTCCAGCGGCTCGGCGGGTTCGGCGGCTGGCAGGAGGACGTCGGCAGCGGGGCCATCCGGTGGACGGACAACACCTACGACCTCTTCCACCTGCCGCGGTCGGCGCCGCCGATCTCGCTGGAGGACCTGCGCGGGCACGTCCACGCCGAGGACCGGGACGCGTTCGACCAGTTCCGGGCCGCGCTGCCGCGGCTCGGCCGGGCGGCAACCGCCTCCTTCCGCGTCCTGCTGCCGGGCGGCGGGCAACGGCACTGGCGCACGTTCGCCGAGCCGGTCACCGACACCGCCAGCACCCTGGTCGCCGTCCGCGGGGTCTATCAGGACCTGACCCACCAGTACCGGACCGAGCTCGTCCTGCATGCCACGCAGAGCCAGCTCGCGGACTCCGAGGCGCGGGCCGCGAGCCAGCACCGGCTCGCCATCGCCCTGCAGAAGGCGATCCTCCCGGAGGCACAGCCGCTGCTGACCACGAGCGGTCTCGCCGTGGCCGTCCGCTACCGGCCCGCCGAGCAGGAGAGCCTGGTCGGCGGCGACTGGTACGACGCGATCGTGCTGCCCGACGGGCAGATCCTGCTGGCCGTCGGCGACGTCGCCGGCCACAGCATCCGGTCGGTCGCGGGGATGACCGCGCTGCGCAACGGCCTGCGGGGGCTCGCCGTCACCGGCGCCGGCCCCGGAGAGTTGCTGCGGTGGCTGAACAACGTCGCCTGCCACCTCATGGACGACATCACCGCCACCGTCATCTGCGGCCTCTACCGGCCGCAGGACCGGGCTCTGCGCTGGGCGCGGGCCGGGCACCTGCCGCCGGTGCTCGTCCGGGACGGCCGGTCCGCGGTGCTCGCCGCGCCCGACGGACTCCTGCTGGGAGTCATGCCCGACGTCTCCTACGAGGAGACCGTCACCCAGCTCACACCCGGCGACGCGCTGCTCCTCTATACCGACGGGCTCGTCGAGCGGCGGGGAACCGGCCTGGACGAGTCGCTGCGTGACCTGCGCCGTCTCGCCGCCATGCCCCACCCCGACGTCGGGCGACGGGCTGACTTCCTGCTGGCGCACTGCACGCCGGACACCGACGACGACACCTGTCTGGTGATCATCGAGCTGCAGCCGTAAATGCGGGGTGATAGCGCCGTTCCGCCGGGTACGACCCGCATCGGCATCTTTAAGACGGATCGAGAAAAGGTGGACGCGCCGTGAGTCTGACTGTCCCACCGACAGGCGAGCCGCGCTCTCGGCGATCTTCCCAGAATCCCCCGCGGGGCGCGGTGCTCGACGTCTTCACGGTGCCTGCCAGTCCTCAGTCGGCCCGGGTCGCCCGGCAGCGGGCCACCGAGGTGCTGACGCGTCACGGATGCGCGCCGGACCTGGTCGACGACGCGATCCTGCTACTCAGCGAGATCGTCACGAACGCCGTCGTCCATGCGGACAGCGCGGCCGAGATCGAGGTCCGGGCGGACGACCTGGTGATCTGGTTCGGCGTCCGCGACACCGACAGCCGCCGGTGGCCGGTCCACTGGCCGGTAAGCCTGGGCGCTTCCGGCGGACGAGGCCTTCACCTGGTCGCGACGCTCGCGGCGGGATGGGGCACAAACATACACAGCGACGGCGGGAAGACCGTCTGGTTCTGGCTCGGCCGCTAACCGCTAACCGCTAACCGCCAGCCCCGACGCGGCCGGCGATCTGTCGGCCTTCGGACACAGCGCGGTTCCGCGAGGGGAATCAGAACGGTCCGGCTCGGCGACCCCGGGTGCGGACTACGGCGTGACCCGAGCGGCCTCGGTGTTCCCGCGGTATCTCCGAAGCCGGGCGGGGCGCGCCGGCCGAACACCACGTCACGCCTCGATGCGTCAATCGTGACGCCAGCCCCGTCCACCACGCATCGCGATAGCAGAATGTAAAGGATCACGGACGCCTCGAAATCGAAACCGATGCCGGGCACCCTCGCGCACTCGAACTCCGTTGCGTAACAACCGGTGACACGATCGGTAAGTGCTAGCACGTAGGCGGCGCCCCGCGGCGGTCTGTCCGACCATCGGCGCAGGTAGAGTTTCCCCGGGCCGAGAAGCCGTGGTCCGGCGGCGCGGGGAAGGAGCGGCCTTGGAGGCATTGGGTCCGCACGACCCGACAACGGTTGGTACCTATCGCCTCGCGGCCGTACTGGGCAGCGGCGGTATGGGACGGGTCTATCTGGCCTTCTCGCCGAGCGGTCGCCGGCTGGCCATCAAGGTTATCCGGCCCGATCTCGTCCAGGAAACACACATCCGTCAGCGCTTCGCCCGCGAGGTGGCGGCATCCCGGGCCGTGAGTGGATTCTTCACCGCCGGCGTCGTCGACGCCGACATTGAGGCGAATCCACCCTGGCTGGCCACCGCCTTCATTCCGGGCCCGTCTCTCAACGCCGCGATCCGTGACGCCGGCCCGCTTCCGGTCCCGTCGGTGCGAGCACTCGGAGCCGCCCTGGCCGAGGCGCTTTCCGCCGTTCACGCCGCCGGCCTCATCCATCGGGACCTCAAACCCGCCAATGTGCTGCTCGCACCCGACGGTCCCCGCCTGATCGATTTCGGGATCTCCTCGCTCGGGGACTCGGGAACCCTCACCCATGCCGGCACCATGATGGGCTCGCCTGGATTCATGTCGCCGGAGCAGATCCAGGGCAAGCCGGTCGGCCCGCCGACCGACGTCTTCGCGTTCGGCGCGGTTCTCACGTTCACCGTCACCGGGACCGGCCCGTTCGGCGTCGGGTCCGTGCCCTCGATGCTCTACCGGAGCGTGCATGCTCCGCCGCAGCTGTCGCTGGTACCAGACGAGCTGCAGCCCCTGCTGGCCGCCTGCCTGTCCAAGGACCCCGCCCGGCGGCCCGGTCTGGACGCCATCCTGCGGGAGCTGACCGGTGGCCGGGCCGGCGCCGACATGTTCCCGCCGGGCTGGCTGACCACTGCCTTCGCCACGGCGCCGGTCACGATCGCAACACCGCCACCCCTGGTAGGGCCGACGCCAACCCCGCTGGGAACGACGCCCATCCCGCCGACCCCCTCGGCAGACAGCCCAGCCCGGGAATCCGCCCCATCCGGGGCGCGCCGCCCGGCGGACCTGGCGACGCGGGAACAGAGCCTCTCCCCCACGCCCATCCCCGTCGCGGGCCAGCCGACGCTCCGCCAGGAGCCAGCGGAGCCCACGCACCTGTCCTGGGGGCGCACGACTCCCGAAGAACCGCCGGACCAGCCAGCCGCGCAGCCGCGGCCCAGCCGCCGCCGACTGCTGGCCGGTGTGATCGGCGCGGTCGGCGCGGCGGGCGTCGCCGCCGCCGGAGCGACGACCTGGCTGCTTCTCGACGACGATGACGATGCTCCCGCCGCCAGGACCCTGCGTTGGAAGTTCCGCACGGTCGGCACCACGTTCTCCCGCCCCCGGGTCGCGGGCGACCTCGTATATGCGTCCAGTAACGACGGCACCCTGTACGCGCTCCGGACGTCGACCGGGGCGCAGGCGTGGAAGTTCACGACCAAGGCCGCGCTCGGGTCCGCTCCCTTCGCCCTCGGCGGGGTGGTCTACCTCGGCGCCGACGACACGAATCTGTACGCCATCGATGCCATCACCGGCCAGCAACGCTGGGCATACCCCACAGGAGGGATCGTGCACTCCGCGGTGGGGGGCGGGGGCATCGTGTATGTCGGCAGCGCCGATTTCCACCTGTACGCCGTGGACGCGGTCGCCGGCACGCTCCGGTGGAAATTCGCCACCGAGAACGACACACACTCACCGACCATGGCCGGTGAGACCGTGTATGTCGGCAGCAGCGACACCAACCTCTACGCCGTGGATGCCTCCAGCGGAACCCAGCGATGGAAGTTCCCCACCTCCGACGCGGTGTCCGGTATACCCGCCGTGATGGGTGGGATGGTCTACTTCGCCAGCGGCGCACGCCTGTACGCCGCCGAGACCGGTAGCGGAAACAAGGTCTGGACATTCGACGGAGTTTCCGTCGGCGCCGGGCCGACCATCGCGAACGGCGTCGTCTACATGGGCGGCAGCGATCGAACCCTGCACGCGCTTCGCGCCACAACCGGCGACAAACTGTGGACCTTCCGCACCTCTGGGGACGTCAGCGCGCCGACGGTAGTGGGTGACACCGTCTACATCGGCAGCAGCGACGCCAACCTCTATGCCCTGGACGCGGCCACCGGAGCCCAGCGGTGGGCGTACCTCGCCACCAGCGGCGTGCACACGGTCGCGGTCGTCGACGACACCGCCTACTTCGGGACCGATGACAACGAGCTCAGTGCAGTGCGCGTCGGATGACCTCTCCAGGTGATCACGGTTTTCCTTCCGTGGATACCGTGTGGCGGCGCCTGCCTCCGCCCGGAGCCCGATGGGCAGAGGAGCTATGCCGACGGGCAGGGGAGCTATGGCGGTAGCCGGGCGGAAACCCGCGCGGCCGGTGGCGAAGCACGCTCGCCGTAACCTCACGGTGCGGGATGCCTATACGCGCTGCGCCGAGGTATGTGGGCCCCTGACCGCTGCGCGGGGCGAGAGCCCGCAGGTGGAGTTCCGCTCCGTCGTGCCGCCGGGCCGCCGGTTCGCCCTCACCCTCCTGTTCACTTTCACCACCCTCGTGGACCTGCTGCTCATCGGCTGGCTGCTGCTGCCGGACCACGTACCCGGGCCCGGTGTGATCGGAATCGGCGACTGGCGGCTGACCCTGGCCCGGGTGAGTTTCTGCCTCGTCATCCTCGTCGAGGTCATCAGGCTCGTTCAGGTCACTGTCATCTGGATACTCGCCTGGAACGCCAAGGACCCCGTACCGCTCACTCCGCCCTCAGGGCTGCGGGTGGCGGTGCTCACCACGATCGTTCCGTCGAAGGAACCGATCTCCGTCGTGGCCAAGACTCTGCGGGCGATGCGGGAGATCTCCTACCCCGACGGTTTCCTGACACCGTGGATCCTGGACGAGGAGGACGATCCGGAGGTCCGGCGGATCGCGGACGAGCTGGGGGTCCTGCACTTCAGCCGCAAGGGGCGCCCGGAATACAACCAGCCCGACGGCGAGTTCCGGGCCAGGAGCAAGGCCGGCAATCACAACGCCTGGCGCGCCGAGCATGAGAGCGGCTATGACGTGGTGGCTCAGATGGATCCCGACCACGTGCCGCTGACGTGCTTCCTGGAACGCACCCTGGGCTACTTCCGCGATCCGGACGTCGCCTTTGTCGTGGCGCCCCAGGTCTACGGGAACATGCGCGAGAACTGGGTGGCGCGCGGGGCCTCGATGCAGCAGTACCTCTTCAACGGTGTGATCGAGCGGGGCGGGAACGGCCTGGACGCCCCGCTGCTGATCGGCACCAACCACCTCTACCGCCCGGACGCCTGGCGGCAGATCGGCGGCTACCAGGACTCGATCATCGAGGACCACCTGACCAGCATGCGGGTGCAGGGAACGGTCAACCCCGCGACCGGGAACCCCTGGAAGGGCGTCTACACGCCCGACGTGATCGCGATCGGCGAGGGGCCGACCACCTGGACCGACTACTTCAACCAGCAGAAACGATGGGCGTACGGCGTCTGGGACGTGAAGCTACGCCGCCGGGCGAGGGCTGGGATCAGGCTGCGTGCCCGCCAGCGGCTGGTGTACGGAATGGTGCAGTTCTACTATCCGAGCGTCGCCATGAGCCTGCTGTTCGGCAGCCTGGCGACGATCGCCTACCTGATTTTCGGCGCCACCGCGATCAGYCTGCCCGGTGATCCGTGGCTGACGCTGTGGTCGGCGAGCCTGGCCAGCTGGCTCAGCGTGTGGCTGTGGCTGCGCCGGTTCAACCTCGCCGATCACGAAAGGCGTGAGGCCGGGATGGCCGGCATGGCCCTGACGCTGTTCGCCGGGCCGATCTACGTGTCCGCCGCGTTCGCCGCGCTGCTGCGCCGGCCACTGGCCTATGCCGTCACCGCCAAGGGGGAGCTACGCAGCAGCGAGTCGCTGCGCACGTTCCGTCTGCACCTGGGCTGGGCGATCAGCGCCGGGGCTCTGCTGGGCGTCAACCTCACCGTCCACCGTCACTACGCCACTCCGCAGGCCTGGGCGCTTCTCAGCCTCGTGGTGGGAATGTCCCCGCCCCTGATCGCCGTGGCGGGGAGGATCGCCGCGCGCGGCGGGGACGGGACGACGGGTGACCTGCCCTCCGCGGCGGCGCGCATACCCGCACCCGCCGCCTCGGACCGGGTGGAGAACCAGCTCCGGCTGGCCCCGCGACTGGCCGAGCAGACACTGGCCGAACAGACACCGGGCAAGGAAGGCGCACGGTGAGACTCGCGGTGCCGCGGGTGCTCGGCGTGGTCCTGGTGCTCGCACTCGCCGGCTATGTCTTCCGGGTGGCGCCGAACCTGGCCGGAGCCGAGACGCCGGCGGCAACGCTGTCCGGCGACCTGCCCGCCGATCTCATGCCGCCTTCCGCGCGCCCCGGGTCCGCGGGCCCCGCGACGCTCTTCCCCGACCAGGGAAAGGTCTTCATCGGCATCATGACCGCGGAGGGAGTCCACGACTTCGGCGCCGCCGCGGACTTCGCCCGGACGACAACCTACCGGCCTCGGGCCTATCAGTTCTCCCAGGGCTGGGCAGCAGATGGTTTCAGCGCCGATGCCCTGAACAAGGTCGCGAGTCTGGGCATGATGCCGATAGTGGCGTGGGAGCCGTGGGACTTCACCGTCGTGCCCAAGAGCGACGATCTCCGCGGCGAACAGCCGGAATACCGGCTCAGCCGGATCATCGACGGTTCCTTCGACTCCTACATACGGTCCTGGGCACGCGGGGTCAGGAGTCTTGACTACACGATAGCCATCCGGTTCGCGCATGAGATGAACGGCTACTGGTACCCATGGTCCGAACAGGCGAACGGCAACCGGCCGGGAGAGTACGTCCGGGCCTGGCGCCACGTCCATGACATCTTCACGGCAGAGGGGGCGACCAACGTCGTCTGGATCTGGAGCCCGAACATCAGCTACCAGAACTCCACCCCGTTGGCTGAGCTCTATCCCGGCGACGCGTATGTGGACTGGGTGGGCTTCTCCGGCTACTACGGCACGGCGGGCCTCGAGGCCTACCGGTCCTTCGACGAGCTGTTCGACAGCAGCATCGCCGAGGTCACCCGGATCACCCGGAAGCCGATCGTGATCACGGAGACCGGCGCGGCCGACGGGGCGGGGCGCAAGGCGGAATGGATCGCCCAGCTCTTCCAGTCCCTGCCTCGGCACCCCGAGATCATCGGCGTCATCTGGCAGGAGGCCGTGAAGGAGACCGACTGGCGGGTTGCCGTGTCCCCCACCGCCGCGCGGGCCTTCGCCATCGGTGCCGCCGATCCACGCTACGACGTGAACTGGCAGCGAGGAAGCAGGCCCCGGCTGACCTTGGCGCTCCGCTGACCTTAGGTTTCTCCGCTGATTTGGGTTCCTCGCCGACCTGGTTCCTCCTCGCCGCCCCTGGTCGATCTCGGCGCAGGTCGGCGAGGCCGAGGCAAGGTCAGGGGGCGACCCGGCGCCAGATCGTCCAACCGCTCGGATCCGGCACCTGCGCGACCTGGCGATACCTCGTCGGGTCGTCAAGGACGTCACGGATCTGCCGGTCGAGCGCCGCGGTAGGGCCGTAACGCAGCACGACGATGTCGTAGTAGCGGTCGGTCAGGGCCGCGCGGTATGCGTCCACGCCGGTGACTGCTTTTCCTGTGTCCGGGTCCACGTAATAGAGGTAGTACGTGTTGTCCCACTGCCCGGACGCCGTCCGGTCCTCCAGGTAGTAGCGGGGAACTTCCGACTCCTCGACCAGATAATGGTCCGATGGATTGCCGACCTGGCTCCTGAGGAACGCGACGAGGGGGCGGCTGTCCGCCCACTGACCGAACAGATCGTGCGCGGTCCGTGCGCCGCTGTACAGCAGCACGAGGCCGGCCGCCGCGGCCAGGAGAATGCTGAGCGGCAGAATCCGCCCGGGATTGCGGGCGCCCAGCCACGTGACCGCGCCCGCGACCCCGGCGCCGGCCAGCGGGGCCGCGAAGGCAAGGCCGAAGGCGACATGCTTGTGCAGGGACGTCAGCTCACCGGACCGCGCCTGGAAGATGATCGGAAGCAGGGAGGTGATGAGTAGCAGACCGGCCAGCACCGGTCGCCGGCGGCCGACCAACGCGACCGCCAGGACGGCCACCAGCAGGGTCGGCGCCGCCCACCGGAGACCGTGCTCGAAGACATCGAGCCGACCCGTGGTGACGAACGGCGTGCGGGAGATGGTGGTCGTCCTCATCCCGGAGAGCTGTCTGGTGCCGGTGAGCCCGAGCCATACGCCGGCAGTGGCCGCCGCTCCGGCCGCGCCGCCGAGGGCGAGCGCCGCGAGCCGCGCCGAGAGTCGGAACCCCCGGCCGCGGGCTCGCCGTGTCGGCCTCCGGTGGCTTCCGGTTGCCGACGCGCCCTCGGCCGGCGGCCGCCGCGCCGGGGACGGTGTGCCGGGCGCTTCCGCGCTCCCGCCGGACAGCGACCTCGACGTCCGAATGGTCATGGCGAGGACGACCAGGCAGACGGAAGGGACGAACAACGCGACCATGTACTTCGTCGCGACCGCCCCCGCGAGAAGGACGCCCGCGACGGAGGAAAGCAGCAGCGCGGTCCTGGTCCGTTCCGCGACCGCGGCCCGGAGCCCGACGGCCAGGCCGCCGGTCAGGAGCATGAGCGCCATCGCGTCGTAGGTGGCGAATCCGCCGAGGAAGAGCACCGGGCCCCCGCAGACGAACGCCGCGGCCCCGGCCACGCCCGCGGTCCGGTCGAACAACGTGCGGCCTACCGCCGCGACGAGGACCGTGGTGACGAGAGCGAAGACCAGGCTGAGCAACCGCGCGCCGGCAAGCCCGGCGACGCCGTCCGCGAGGGCGCCGAGCGGTGGGTAGATGTACGGGGAGCCCGAGAAGTAGCCGGCGAAGTCGTCGTAGTCCGGTCCGCCGTGAATCCAGGAGTTGAGAATCTGCCGGCCGGCGTGCAGGTAGAGCGCCTCATCCTCGAAAGCCGTGGCCGAGAGACTGAGGGTGACCGCCGCCTGAACGGCCAGCACCGCTATCAACCCGGCCGCCAGCCCCGCGCGGGTACCCACGACGAACCGCGGCCGCCAGCGGCGCGGGGCGCGGGTGCCTCTGGCGGCCGGCGCCCGCGGAGCCGCGGTGTCTGTCATGACGGGGAGATCCTAGAACCGCGGGCCGTTGCGCCGCAGCTCGGCCAGCCATACGGCGGCGTTCCCGTCGGAGGGGGCGCGCCAGTCCCCACGCGGCGACAGCGTGCCGCCGTAGGTCACCTTGGGGCCGTTGGGCAGCGCGGACCGTTTGAACTGGGAAAGCTGGAAGAAGCGCAGGAGAAACTCCTCCAGCCAGCGCGTGATCGTCGGCAGGTCGTAGAAGTGCCGCCGATCCTCCGGAAAGCCGGCGGGCCAGCGGCCCGCGGCGGCGTCGCGCCACGCGTGCCAGGCCAGGAACGCGACCTTCGACGGCGGCAGCCCGTAGCGCAGGATGTAGAAGAGGAAGAAGTCGTGCAGCTCGTAGGGGCCGATGCGGTCCTCCGTGCTCTGCATAGCGCCCGTCTCCTCGTCGGCGGGCACCAGCTCGGGTGAGATCTCCGTGCCGACGATCTCGGTGAGCAGCTCTCCGGTCGTCTCGTCGAACTGCCCGGAGGTGATGGTCCAGCGGATGAGGTACTGGATGAGCGTCTTGGGCACGCCCGCGTTGACCGCGTAGTGGCTCATCTGGTCGCCGACGCCGTAGGTGCACCAGCCGAGTGCCAGCTCGCTGAGATCACCGGTGCCGATGACGAACCCGCCGCGCTGGTTCGCCAGCCGGAACAGGTAGTCGGTACGCAGGCCGGCCTGGACGTTCTCGAAGGTCACGTCGTACACGGGCTGACCCGCGGCGGCCGGGTGCCCCAGATCGGCGAGCATCTGGTTGGCCGCGGGACGGATGTCGATCTCCGCCGCCTCCACCCCGAGCGCGCGCATCAGCGCCCAGGCGTTCGCCTTGGTCTTCTCCCCCGTGGCGAACCCGGGCAGGGTGAACGCGAGGATGGACGAGCGCGGGATCCCGAGCCGGTCGCACGCCTTCGCCGCGACGATCAGCGCATGCGTCGAGTCGAGGCCGCCGGAGACGCCGATGACCATCGTCTTCCCGCCCGCCGACCGGAACCGCCGGGCGAGGCCGTGCACCTGGATGTTGAACGCCTCGTAGCAGTCGAGGTCGAGCCGCTCGGCGGTGTCGGGGACATAGGGAAATCGACGCTGCCGGCGCCTGAGCCCCACGTCGCGCCGGTGCGGCCGGTGCTCGAACCCGACGGTCCGGAAGCGGCGCTCGGGATGGTCCGCCTGGATCGCGTTGTCGTTGAACGTCGGGGTGCGCATGCGTTCCAGCCGCACCCGCGCGAGGTCGACGTCGGCGACCAGCAGCTGCGGTGTCTCGGCGAACCGTTCGGACTCGGCGAGCAGGTCGCCGAGCTCGTGGATCGTGCCCTGGCCGTCCCAGGACAGGTCGGTGGTGCTCTCACCGGTACCCGCCGCCGAGTAGACGTAGGCCGCCATCGCCCGGGC
Organism: Pseudofrankia sp. EUN1h; assembly: GCF_001854645.1. Classification (NCBI taxonomy): domain Bacteria; kingdom Bacillati; phylum Actinomycetota; class Actinomycetes; order Frankiales; family Frankiaceae; genus Pseudofrankia; species Pseudofrankia sp. EUN1h. The sequence continues at coordinate 97,878 of NZ_MBLN01000077.1, forward strand.
CGACTGGGCGGCCGACAGCAGGGCGCGCTCGGCGGACTTGCCCACGACGATGTTCGACGCCGAGAGGTTGGCGAGCAGCGTGGCGCCGGCCATCGCCAGGTAGGACGACGGCGGGATGGGGCCCCAGTAGTCCTCGCAGATCTCGATGCCGACCACCAGGTCGGGCAGGTCCGTCGCCGCGAAGATCAGGTCGGTCCCGAAGGGCACCGTCTGGCCGGCGACCGAGATCTCCTCACCGACGATGCCGGCCCCGGGCGCGAACCAGCGCTTCTCGTAGTACTCCCGGTAGTTCGGCAGGAACGTCTTCGGTACCACCCCGAGCACGCGGCCGCGTGAGATCGCCAGCGCGGTGTTGTACAGCCGGCCGCGCCGGCGCAGCGGCGCGCCGACGAGCAGCAGCGGCCCGAGGTCGCGGGAGGCGTCGCGCACCTGGGCGACCGCGTCCTCGACGGCGTCCAGCAGGACGTCCTGCAGGTGCAGGTCGTCGATCGCGTAGGAGGACAGGCCGAGCTCCGGGAAGACGACGACGTCGACGCCGTCCGCGTCCGCCTCGCGGGCCAGCGCGACCGTCGCGTCCGCGTTGCGCGCCGGGTCGGCGGTCGCGACCAGCGGGGTCGCCGCCGCGACCCGGACCAGCCCGTGGCTGTGGATGGCCCCAAAGTCGCGCTGACTCACATCATCTCCAGGTGGTGTCACGGGTCCGGCCCGGGCGCCCGAGCAGCGGGCGGCCTGGCCGGCCTACCTCTTACCTCCATCTTCGCGAGTCGGGCCAGCCAACCAGGCCCTAGTGGTCGACGAACCGTCCGGAGCGTCCACGAACTGCACCATCGCCGCCGCCACCACGCCGATCCGGACATCGTCAAGACCGGCGTCGAACTCGTGGCGCCGGACCGAGGCGCCCGTCGGTGACGAGATCGCACGAAGACCTCGCCACCGGATGTTCGGAAAAGGGTTGGCGGGTGATATTGACCGGTCACCGTGGCGGCGCTCTTAGCCTGCCCGGTTCCTGACGGGGAGGTGTTTGAGGGCGTTGACGGATGTGGAGCGGAGATATTCGGGCTGGCCGGTGATGTCGAGGTGCGGGAGTTGGTGAAGGAGTTCTCGATACATGGCGGTGAGTTGGCTGCGGGCGAGGTGGGCGCCGAGGCAGTAATGGGGGCCGGCGCCGCCGAAGGCGAGATGGGGATTGGGGGTGCGAACGAGGTCGAGGTGGTGTGGGTTAGCGAAGACCGCAGGGTCGTGGTTAGCGGCCGGATAGTAGAGGATGATCTTTTCTCCGGCGGCGAGGTGCTGTCCACCCAGGGTCGTGTCACGGGTGACGGTACGGCGCATGAACGCGACCGGGCTGGTATGGCGCAGGAGTTCCTCGATGGCGGTGGGGGCAAGGCGTTCGTAGTCGGCAGCCCATTCCCGGCGGGCGGCGGGGTTGCGGTGGAGGGCGAGATAGCCGAGGGCGATGGTGTTGCGGGTGGTCTCCTGGCCGGCGAACGTGAGCAGGGTAACGAAGGCAGCGATCTCCGCGATGGTGAGGCGGCCGCCGTCCACCTGTGCATGGACGAGGGTGGTGACGAGGTCGTCGGCGGGGTGATGTCGACGGTGTTCGGCGAGGTCAGTCGCGAGGGCGGTCAGGGTGCGGCCGGCGTCTAGGAAGGCGATGACGGGGTTGGTCTGGTCAGGGATCAGATCGGGGTCACCACCGGAGACGATGACGTTGGAGGCGGCCAGGACCTCGGCCCGATAGCTGTCGGGTATGCCGAGCAGGTCACAAATGACGGTGAGAGGGAACGGGGTGGCCAGGTCGGTCACGAAGTCGAACTCACCGAGGGCGACGGCGGCGCGGACCGTATCGGTGGCGGCCTGTCCGATGTGATGGTGTAGGGCCCGGATGGCGCGGGGGGTGAACGCGGTCGCGACAATGCGGCGCAGCCGGCTGTGACGGGGGGCGTCCATGCTGATGATGGACCCGTAGAGCTCGTTGAGGTCGGCGGGCAGGTCGTTGATCCACAGTGTGCCGTGGGCAGAGGAAAAGTCGGCGGGGCGCCGAGTGGCGTCGACGACGTCGGCGTGGCGGGTGACTGCGAAGTAACCGCCGCCTTTAGGGAGGCCGGGGATCGCGGGTTCGTCGAAGTGGGCCAAGCCGGACTGGTCGCGGATCTCGGCGAGGTGGACGAGTTTCTCGGCGGGGGTGGCGTCGCGGAAGCGGCGGCTGGATGGCCACACCAGCCCCGCCCGAGCCGCCCTGGCGCCGGCGGGCCCATGGGTGTGGCGGGTGAGCATTTCAGGCCTGATAGGTGTAACGGATGGCGGGAGGCTGGCCGAAGAAGGAGACGATCGAGGTCAGCCGACCACCGGGGGTGAAGTGGACGATCTCGATGCCAGCGAGGACCGTCTGACCGGCGCGGTCACGCAGGGCCCATTCGTAGCGGGCAGCGTCGTGGTGGGCGTCGACGCCGGAGGTGCGGGTGGGCAGATAGCCGGGGTAGGCCGCGGTCAGTTCGGAGATCAGCTCGGACAGGGCCTGGACACCGCGGCAGTTGCGCAGCGGATTGGCGTAGGCCACGTCGTCGGCGCAGATGTCGGCAAGCAGGGTGACACGGCGGCCGGTGTCAGTGACAGCCCACGCTTCGTGGACCTTGCCAGCCGCGCTGGCGACCGTCTGGGCAAGCTGTTGGGTGATGCCGCCGCCGACGGCGCCGGTCTCATGGCGGGTGACCGTGCCGCGGTTCACCGTTCTTCTCCCCACAGCTTTGCCGCTTCGGCGCGCCGAAGCTTGCCGGACGGCGTCTTCGGAACCGACCCCGGTGGCACGGCGCGGACGGCGGGCCGCACGCCGACGGTGGTGGCGACCGCGAGGACGACCTGCTCGCGCACGGCTGACTCGTCGTGGCCGGGGCGGATCTCGAAGACAATCGTCACCGCGTCGGTCGCCGATCCGGTGTGGCGGGTCGCGAACGCGACGACGTTGCCAGGCCGGACCCCAAGAACCTGGGCAGCGGCCTGTTCGATCTCCTCGGGGTGCAGGTTGCGACCACCAACTATGATCACATCCTTGGCGCGGCCGCAGACGACGAGCTCATCGCCGACGAGGTAGCCCAGATCTCCGGTCGCCAGCCAGCCGGCCGCGTCCCACCGCACCTCGACACCCGCCTCGCCGTCGCCGACGTTGGCTGGGACTGGAAGGTAGCCCGCGATCGACGGGCCGGACACGTGGATCTCTCCGACCACCCGCTCCGCGCATGCGGCACCGGTCACCGGGTCGACGATCCTGACCCCGGCGCCGGGGACTGGCCGTCCCAGCAGTGCCAACCGGCGGGCCCGGCCGCCCGGCCGGGCAGGAACCGCGACCTGCTCCTTCGCCAGCCGATCGGCGTCGACGGTGTCGACGCGCAAACCCAGATGGGGTTCGGGCATAGTGACTGCGAGGGTCGCCTCGGCCAGGCCGTAGGCGGGTAGAAACGCCTCCCGCCGTAGACCGTGCCGCGCCGCCGCGTCGAGAAACCCCTCAATCGCTGCCGGTTCGATCGGCTCACCACCGCACAGCGCAACCTCGACCGACGACAGGTCCAGCACCGGCCCGTTGTCCAGCAGCCGACGCGCGAGCGCATATGCCGACGCCGGCCCGACGACGACCGTCGCACGATACCTGGACACGTTGTCCATCCAGGATCCCGGCGCCTCGAGATAATCCGTCGGTGAGCTGATCAGCAGGTCACAATGCCCACAGGTCAGGTGCAGCGCAAATGCCCCCACCAAACCCATGTCGTGCGAGAGCGGCAGCCACGTCAGCATCCGGCCGTGGACCTCGTCATGCCGAGCCCGGTCCTTGATCGCCACGATGTTCGCGGCGAGGTTCCCGTGGCCAACCTGGACGATCTTCGGCGCGGCCGTGGTGCCACTGGTGAACTGCAGCACCGCCGGATCGCTGTCCACGAGGTCGGGCGGCTTCCACGCCCCAGCCGGCTCTGCCGTTACAACGTCGACCAGGTCGTCCACTCGGGCACCGCCCTCGGCAAGCGCCCCCGCGAGCCCGTCGAAGGGCGGTCCGAGCAAAACCAGCGGATCGCCTAGCGCGGCCACCCGCTGCCGGGTCTGTTCGACGAACAATGCCAGGTCCGTCGTGCGCGCCGGCGTTGGCGCGCACGTCACCGCCCCACCCGCCAGCCACACGCCGACGACCGCCGTTACCATCTCCCGCGACGGCAATGCCAGCACCATGATGCGGCTTCCCGGTCCCACGCCCCGAGCATTCTGCAACCAGGCCGCGACCCGTTCCGCCTCACCGAAGAAGCTCCCCCAGTCCAGCTCGCGGTCCGCCGAGCCCGCTGCCCCCAGGAACACCACTCTGCCAGGCCCGAGCCTCGCCTCGAAAATCCCGTCCAGGAGACCAACCACCGAACGAATGCCCCTATCTGTGAGAAAGAAAGCTCGCCCGCGCCCGAGGCAGGAAGGAAGCACCGACACGGGCGAGTTCAATCAATGGCGTATCGTCGCGGCACGCGGCGGAAGCGCCCTCAGCGCGCCAGCCCGACATGGTGCCGGCGGAGAGCTAGCAGGTACTCGTCCCAATAGCGGCCGCTGTAGTAGCTGTGCTCGGTCAGCCGGCCTTCTACGTCGAAGTACCGGCCGGCGCCACTGGCGATCAACGTATAGTTGAACTCCGGAACCTCCAGGTACAGTTTCCTGAAAGGCCACACCTGAAACAGATACCGGGCGAACATCGCCATCACTTCCATGGGAAGCCCGGAGGAAATCAGGCGTGGGACGAATGCACCCCCGACGTAGCACAGCCCAAGATTGTGGTCCGCGTTGTACGCCACGACGTGCCCTACCGGCTCACCGCTCCTCCTGTCGGCTACGACAAACTGTACGTGGACGCCTCGCGAGAGCCCGGCCTGAAAGGCCTCGAAGGGTGGCACGTTTCCCCGAAACCGCCAGCGGAAGCCCACCTCCTCGGAGATCGCGAGCTGGTAGAGAAACGGCATTATTTCCGGCGTCAGCGGGCTGAGGGCGAATCGCTCGTCATGACGCCTTGTCGGTGCCGCCACCATCCAGCTCTGCGGAGTGGCGGTCGCCTCCGTCGTGTCGCCGTGCGGCCGGGTCGTCTGACTTACCAGGCCGGCAACATCGCGCACAGTTACCAGAGCCGCGACTTCGGCTGCGCCGACATCCGCTCCCCTGGTGGATAGCCAGGCCAGCAGTTCAAGTCGCTGCATGGAGTCGAGCGCCAGGTCATCGACGAGTCTCGCCCCCGGCTGGATGTCGACATCCGCGCCAAGAACCCCCCGCAGGAATGCGGCGACCTCCTCGGCCGCCGCCGCGCCGTCCACGGGCGCGGCAGCAACCGTCTCCGCCATGGTTGACGTGATGCTCACTTCGGCGGTTCCACCCCGGCGACAGACTCCACGACGCCGCGCCGCTTGCTGATCGCGTTCGCGAGTGCGGAGTCGGACAGGTCCGTCACGTTGATATCCCCGGACCGGGGGACCAGCGTGTGAAAGCCGAGCTCCTTGTTGTACCTGGTCGAGAAGATGTAGGTACCCCCGGCCGAGAGTGGCAGGTCGTCCGCGAACAGAACCAGCCGGCTCTGTTCCGGGTCGTAGCCGCCCTCCTGGTTCACAGTCACCTCGGCAGGAAGGGTTCCCTTAAGGTTCTCCTTGACCTTCACCTTGAACTGGACCTCGAGCCCGTCCACCGCCCTGCTGCCAACTCGTTCGACGACCTGCCCAACGAAAACGTTGTCCGCGAAGACAGTGACCTGCTTCTCGTCGTCGATGTCGAACGCAAACGAGCCGTGCGCCACGTCGACCTGGAGCTCACGGCTACCGGCGGCGGTGGAATCGTCGCCGTCCGGGCCCCAGACCAGGAAGGCACCCGCTGCTACAGCCGCGCCCGACACAAAAATACCGGCCTTGATGATCCACTCTTTCGGGGTCATGGCGAAGAGTTCTCCTAGAACCAGAGGGTGTTGTAGTCGTCCCAGTCGTGCTGCGTCGGCGCCTGGATTGGGGGCGACGCGATGGTCTGATACATGAGGATACCGGTTGTCTGCGTGTGGTCGTTAATTCCCAGGGCATGGCCGAGTTCATGGGTCAGTACCGAGTTACTCTTGTCGCTCACCGACGGCCCCAGAAAGTATACGTTCAGATCGATCTTGTCTGCGGCTATGTTATGCGACCACCTACCCAGCCAGGAGACGTCCGAGCGGTTCGCGTCCCCGATTTCGAGGTCGGTTATGCTGAAGATGTCGTCATAGCCGAACTTAATGCCGCCGTCCTTGTACCATGCGTTGATCGCGTGCGCGACCGACCCGCTGTATTGGGTGTATGATTCGTAACGAATCCAGTCGCCGTCGACCGAGCTAACTCCACCCGGATTGAAATGGGTCTCGGCGTGAGCCGTTCCGGCCAGACCGGCACCGGCGGCCACGGTCGCGACCGACGTGATTGCCACCTTTCCGGTGACGCTGTTGAAGAAATGAGTAGGCAAGGCGGAGCCCTTCCGGGAAAGCCTGYGGCCTGGCTCCGCCATTACGCGGGCGCCAAGAGAACGTTCAGGCAAGTGGAAAGTAGTAGTTCGCCCATGGGTTGGGCGAAGGTCCGCGTGCTGTCTCACACGACTGTAGTAGGTCGACGAACGCTATGGGCGCAAAGGTCGAAAAACACGCTGGGTGCCTGTTTGACTACCGGGAGACTGGCACCGCGCCGGGATCCTGCCCGTCCAGGTGACCCGGTGGACTTGGCTCGTCGACGTCCTGCGGACGCTGGTCTCGATGTGACGGCCGCCGGCAGGATGGCGTCGGCCAGCCTGCGGCCGATCAAGACTGGCACCCACCACCGAGGTTCACCCCTCCGCGCGGCCGCGGTAACCAGGACGCCTCCGTCGGAGATCAGCCTTCAGCGGGCCGCCTGCCATGGATCTTCGTCAGCCGGGCGCCGATCCGACCGTGTATCCAGCCGGTGATCTCCGGCCGATCCGGGAGACGGACAACACCTTGGTCACAGCCGAGTATGCGTAGATCAGACAAAAGGGGCCGGTGCGCCGCACCTCATACCCACTCGGCGATCATGCGCCGAGCTTCGCCGGCCGAGGAGGAGTGATCGCTGTCTGTGCGCGGGCACTGGCGCCCGGCGGATAGGTGGTAGTCGCGCCCCAGCAAGATCCACGGGAGGCCCGGGTGGCAGGCTGTTCCGGAGCCCGTCGGCGGCGCGTCCACGAGCGTGTAAGACATCGAAGGCCGACGGGTCGAATCCGCTCATGCCGTCCAGTGCGCGAACGGCGCTCGCACAGACCTGCGACGATAGCCGGGCAGCAGCGGGTGATCTTCGAGCTTCGCTATGCCGTCAGCGGCCGCGCCGCCGGCCCGCCGACAGGGTGGTAGCGGCCCGTGCCGACGAGACGTCTCGTCGGCACCGGCGGGAGCGGCCCCTATGCGGGTACGCCGGCCCGCCGTCGCGGTCGGCAGCCCGGGTACGGATGACCACCCAAAAGGGTTAACCTGCCGAAAACGGGGAACCTGAGGATCATCGTCGCCGAAGGTCGGCGCGGTGTTCCCCTCCGGAGCACTTCCTTGTCTCTACTGGAGCGCTGACATGGGCCTGCGCTACACCCGTCGTCCCCATTACGGTCCGTTTTACGTGAACGTGAGCGAGAACGGGGTGTCATCGGTCACGCTCAAACTCGGGCGCATCTCCTGGCGGCTCTGGTCGAAGCACCGTCGGGGCGGCCTCTCCAGCGTGGACCTGCCCGGTCCGTTCTCGTACCGGCGCGAAGGCGCCTCCCGCAAATAGCAATCCGCACGGCGGTAGTTGGCGGGCGGCGTCCGGTAGTCGAGGGCACGCCCGCCGGCCACCACCCGGCCCCGGCTCCTGCTCCGTCCGTGGGCGACAGACAACGAGATCCATCGCCGAGCTGGACCGAGACTCCGCCGACGTCACCGTGAAGTACCGTGTGGCGCCGGTGTGACGGCCGGCATCGACGCGCGGGCCCGCACCGGAACACGGTGCGGGCCTTTGCGATGCGGTGGGCGCCACGACCAGGGACGGTCACCTCGCCGGACGCCGTTCCGCGACGGCGTCCGAATCAGGCCTCGCCGGCCGGCGGACGCCGATCAGCCAGCTCCTCGATCTGGGCGCTGATGAAGGCGCCGACGGCCTCGTAGTCGGACGCGATGCCCAGATCGACGTCGATCGTCATGATCTGGGTCATTCCGATCATCGCCAGCTGGGCGACTAGCGGCGGACACCGTTCTGGAGGGACTCCGAGGTCGGTGAGCGCGACCGTGAAAGCGTCGAGCTGAAGCTGGCGGTAACGCTGGTAATACTCGACGAGCGCCGACCGGATCGCCTTGCGGTGATTGGCCAGCGCCATGAACTCGAGGTTGAACCTGCTGCCGGTGACGCTGGTCTCGCGCAGTTCCCACAGCTGCCGCAGCGTCGGCTGGGAACCGAGTACTTCCCGTAGGAGCTCCAGGCCCGCGTCCGCGCGCCGGCGGAACACCTGTAGAAACAGGTCGTCCATCGTCTGGAAGTAGTAATGCACCAGCTGGGGCGTCAGGCCGGCCCGCGCACCCACCCGGCGCGAGGTGACAGCGGCGTAGCCTTCCTCCAGCAGCAGCCGCTCCGCGGCGTCGAGCAGCTGCTCACGCCTCCCCGACTCGGCTGAAGCCGTCCGACGCTGGCTTACCATCTGTCCTTCATATCGCGGCGCGACGGCCGGTTCCGCACGGTTCACGCCGTGTCGTGCCGGCCAGATTATCAGGGCACATCATGAGCCGGAGGCCAGCCGGGCCAGCCGGGCCAGCCGAGCCGGCGGAACCAGCCGGGCCCCCGCCGGCGCGGGCCCTGCCATGACGCACTCGGGCCCTGCCCCAGTCGCCTGGAGGGGCAGGGCCCGAGGCGGCCCATGGGTCAGYCGCGGCTGTCGCCCTCGACGGGCGTGAACTCGAGGTGGAGCTCGGTCAGGCCGCGCAGCACCCAGGTCGGCTCGTACTTGAAGCGCCGTGCCTCGGCCGGCCCGTGGTGCTCCTCGGAGAGCCGGATGTCGCGGGTGCGGTCGAGGATGCGCTCCAGGCTGATACGGCCCTCGACGCGGGCCAGTGGGCCGCCGGGGCAGGAGTGGACTCCCCGCCCGAAGGCGATGTGCTGGCGGACGTTCTTGCGGTCGTGCCGGAACTCGGCCGGGCACTCGAACTGCCGGGGGTCGCGGTTGGCGGCGCCGTTGAGGAGCATGACCGGTGTCCCCGCCGCCACGTCGACGCCACCGATGGTCGTGGCGCGCCGGGCGAGGCGGAAGTCGGCCTTCACCGGGCTCTCGACGCGCAGCGTCTCCTCGATGAGGTCCGGGATGAGCTCACGGTGTTCCCGAAGCTCGTCCTGGACCTTGGGGTGTTCGGCCAGGTACTTCAGCACCGAACCGAGCAGCCGGGCGGTGGTCTCCTGCCCGGCCGCGAACAGGAACGTGGCGGCCCGCACGACCGAGATGACCTCCGGGACGCTCCCGTCCGGATAGGTCGCCGCCGCCATCTGCGTCAGCACGTCGGTCCGCGGGGACTGGCGCCGGTCCTCGATGTAGCGGGCGAACCAGTTGTCGAGCCAGCCGAGCGAGTTCAGCTCCCCGTCGTGTTCGCCGCCGGCACCGATCTTGCCGGGGCTGGCGGACAGGCCGAAACCCTCCCGGAACCGCTGGTGGTCGGACTCGGGCACGCCCAGCACGTCGGCGACCGCCAGCATCGCGAACGGCTGCGCGAACCCGCGGATGAACTCGCCGCGGCCGTCCGCGAGAAAATCGTCCAGCTGCTGGTCGGCCAGCCGCCAGATGAACTCCTCGTTCTCCTGCAACCGCTTCGGCGTGAGCATCCGCATCACGAGCGCCCGCTCGCGGGTGTGCATCGGCGGGTCCATCGTGACCATGTGCTCGTTCATCGGAAGCTGGTCCCGGTAACGGTCGATGATCTCGCCGACGTCGTCGCCTTCGAGCGGCACCGGGAATGTGGCGAACGGACCGATCACCGAGTTGCACGACGAGAAGGTGTCCACATCGCGGTACACCTCGTGCGCCTCGTCATAGCCAGTCACAGCCACCACGCCGAGGTGCGGCAGCGGGAGCACCGGGCACACCGAACGCAGGTCATCGAAGTAGGCGTACGGGTCTTCCACAAGCGACTCGTCGTTGAAGAAGTCGATGGTGGTCCAGTCGGTCATCCCAGCCGCCTTCCAGGCTTCGGACACACGATATCCAGGAGTCTTGGGCGGTCGCCAAAACGGTGATTGACGAATTTTTAGCACACGCCCAGCCCGACCCGCAAGCGCACCCGGAATCACTACTCGCGCCCCACGGCTCGACCACGCCCACGCCCCCGAGCCAGCTCGACGCGCGACGGACCGGCAGAAGGACCAGGTCAGCGCGGAGGCGGTGAACGACCTCGCGACCGCGCCGACGAGCGTCGGGCCGTCGCGGGCCAGGAGTGAGCACCACGCCAGCCGCATCCGTGGCACCGAGTGCAGCAACGCGCGGCCGCATGCGAGGATCGGGCACAGCCGGCGATACGGCCGGCGCCACCGAAGTCCCTATGACTCCCGCCCACCGCGGCCATTGTCGCTTCCGCTTGACCCGACGGGAACGCGATCGCGGTTCGCAAAGGGCGGGCTTGCCGAACCAGTGGGCATGTGCTAGACACCGGGCGAGCAAAATTGGGCGACCGCACAAGATGGAGTTGGCCGAGGCCGTGATGGTCGAACCTCAGCGTCAACAGCGCGGCGGTCAGACGTTCTAAACCGAGTATCAACGCCGTCCCCCGCGGCAGAGGAGAAGATTCATGACGCTGGCCGGACGTCCCCTGCGGATCGTGCAATGGACGACGGGGAAAGTGGCCCGGGAGGCCGTCAAGGCGATCGTCGAACGCCCGGACCTCGAACTCGTCGGTGCGTACGCCTTCAGCAAGGAGAAGGTCGGCCAGGATGTCGGTGACCTCACCGAACTCGGGCGCACCCTTGGTGTGGCCGCCACCGATGACATCGACGCCGTCATCGCCTTAAAGCCTGACTGTGTCGTCTACATGCCGCTGCATCCCGATGTCGATCATCTGACCCGCCTGCTGCGCGCGGGTGTCAACGTCGTCTCGACCGCGGGCTTCATCACCGGCCGCGCCTACGGCCTCGAGACGCGCGCCGCGCTGCAGGAGGCCGCCCTCGCCGGCAACGCGAGCCTCTTCGGCAGCGGCATCAATCCCGGCTTCGCCGAGTACATCGCCACGGTGGCCTCGGGACCGTGCCGGGAGGTCAACTACGTCCGGGTCACCGAGTCGTTCAACATCGGGCTCTGGGCCGCGGACGCGAACCAGGACGAGCTCGGCTGGGGCCGCCCGGCGGGCGATCCCGGCCATGCCGAGGACATCGAGAAGGCGACCGCCGTCTTCGGCGACGCCGTCGAGTCGATCGCCGCCCACCTCGGCCTGGCGCTCGACGACATCCGCTGCGAGGTCCAGTTCGCCCATGCCACCAGCGACGCCGACGTCCCGGGCCGGGCCGTGAAACACGGCACCGTCGCCGGTATCGACGTCCGCTGGATCGGAGCCGAGGCCGGCATCGACCTCGTCGAGGCCCAGGTGCGCTGGACGGTCGCGGGCGATCTCGACCCGGCGTGGGACATCGCGATGGCCTACCTCATCGAGGTGCGCGGCACACCGCAGATCAACCTGCGCGTCGACGTCCTGCCCGCGGACATCAGCACGTTCACCCTCGAGGACGCGTCCGCGATGGGCTCGATGATCACAGCCATGCCGGTCGTCAACGCGATCCCCGCCGTCGTGGCCGCCCCGCCGGGCATCGTCACCTACGCCGATCTGCCGGCGGTAACCTCACGGCTGCGGGCGAAGCGCTGACACGAGCGACACCGGCGAATCGAGGCGGCGGGACGGCGATGAGCGAAAGCGATCCGGACAGTTCAGGCGAGTTGCCCAGCCCCCGGCGACGGCGACGTCCTGGCCACCCGCGGCGCGCGGCCCTGGCCGCCGCCGCGGTGGTCACGGCGCTGGCCGCCGGGTGTGCGGCGCCCGGCGGCGGTGCCAGCGGCGGCGCCCGCGCGGCCTGCGGCACGCCCGGATATACCGACGACGAGATCCGGCTGGGCTTCGTCTACCCCGACAGCGGCGCGGTCGCCGCCCCGCTCGCCGCGTCCATGAGCGGCTTCATCGCGCGGATCGGGCAGGCGAACGCAGCCGGCGGGATACACGGCCGCAAGCTGGTCTATTCCTGGCGCGACGACGCGAGCGAGAGCGGCCAGAACCTGGAGGCCGCGCGCGATCTCGTCGAGAGGCAGAAGGTCTTCGGGCTCGTCGAGGCGTCCGTGAGCGCCTCCGGCGGGGCGGACTACCTACGCGAGCACGGCATCCCGGTGGCGGGGATAGCCGCCGAGTCCTTCTGGGCGGACCCTCGCTACCGCAACATGTTCGCCTACACGTACCTGTTCACCAACGGCCCGTCCGTCTCCACCTTCGGCGACTACGCGAAGACCCAGGGCGGTACCCGGGCGGCCGTGATCCAGAGCGACGTCACCTCGACCGGAGGTGACATCGGGTCGCGGATGAGCGTCAGCCTGGCGGCCGCGGGCATCCCGACCGTGCCCGGCCGCTTCGTCTACAACCCCAGCGTCACCAACCTCGCGCAACTGGGCCAGCAGCTGAAGCAGGCCGGGGCCGACGTGGTGATCGCCGTCCTGGCCGGCAGCAACCTGGCCGATGTCATGCGCGGCATCCGGGAGGCCGGCGCGCCGGTGAAGGTCGTCCTCGCGCCCAGCGGCTACGACAAGGCGCTGATCGACCAGTACGGCCAGACGCTCAGCGGCCTGACCGCGGCGGTCACCTACGCCCCCGCCGAGGTCGGTGGCCAGGCCCACCAGGTCTACCTGGACGCGATGGCCGAGTACGCCCCCGAGTTGCGGCCTCCGGACCAGGAGCTCGCCTTCGTCACCTACATCATCACCGACCTGTTCCTCACCGGGCTGGAGAAGGCCGGCGACTGCCCGACCCGCGCCCAGTTCATCGACGCCCTGCGCGCCACCAAGTACGACGCCGATGGCCTGCTGCCCGGTCCCGTCGACATGACCAAGGACTTCGGCCAGATGGCCCTCTGCTACACCTTCATGCGGGTCAACGCGACTGGCACCGGCTACGACCCTGTCCCCGACCCGAACGCCGACCCCGCCACCCCCAACCGGTGGTGCGGCCACCGACTGGAGCAGTAGCCCCCGATGTGGGGTCTACACGCGACGTGTCCGAGCGCCTACTTTACGTTTGGACGTCGCTGACACACAGTCGCTCCATGCGCCGTACCAGATGCTCACGCGCCGCGACCGGAATGATCATCGGACTCGTCCCGCTGGCGCTCGCCGCCTGCGGCTCCTCGACGAGCCCGCCGGCCGCCGCCGCGCAGACCTCGATGTCCCCCACGGCCTCCGCCTCGGGCGCGACGGCCTCCCCGTCGTCGCTGCCCGCCCTGTCCGCCCCGCCCACCGTGGTGCTCGCCGAGTTCACGAAGTACAGCCCGGACACCAGGGCCATCACCTACGATCCAGCGCGCGTCCCGGTCGGCTCGGACGTCGCCGTCGTGTCGGTGCAGGCCAACGGCCAGACCCTGACCCTGCTCGCGGTCCGCGGGCTGCCCCCGAACCAGCACTTCGGCGCGCACGTGCACATGAACGCGTGCGGTGAGAACCCGGAGGCGGCCGGCTCGCACTACCAGAACCGGGTCGACCCCACGCAGCCGTCGGTGAACCCCGATTACGCCAACCCACAGAACGAGATCTGGCTGGACTTCACCACGGACGCGGCCGGGTCGGCCCACGTGGAGTCGAACGTCGGCTGGACGTTCGGCGCCCGGCCGCACAAGTCGATCGTGATCCACGCGGAGCACACGTCCACCGAACCGGGCCACGCGGGCACGGCCGGCGCCCGCCTGGCCTGCGTGAACGTCTGACCGGAGCTGCCGGGCCGGGTCACGTCGTCGGTTGACGTTGTCGGTTGACGTTGTCCGGACCGCGGTCGCGTCGGCGACTGCCGGCGCGACCGCGGTCCGTCAAACTGCCCGTATGACCAACTTGATCAGCAACCTGATGCGGCTGTGGTCCCAGCCCTTGCCAACCGACGACGACGCGGCGGAAGCAGCCTTCCGCCAGCTGTACACCGACCCGGTGACGATCAACGGGGCGAAGACCACGGCCGTCGATCTCGTCGTCCGGGCCCGGGCCCTGCAGGGCGCCTTCGAAGGCCTGGCCCACGAGCTCGTCGACCGGGTCGAGGCACCCGGAAAGATCGTCATCGGTTTCTACCTGCGTGGACGGCACACCGGCCCCTACCCCACACCGCTGGGCATCGTGGCGCCGACCGGCCTGCCGATCGAGGTCCGAACGACCGACATCCTCACCGTCACCGACGGTCTCGTCAGCGATGTCTGGGTGGTGAGCGAGGAGCTCGGGCTGCTGACCCAGCTCGGCGCCGTCGCCCTGGCGAGTGCCGTCGGCTGACGTCCACCCCGGCGCCAGGATGTCACCCTCGGAGTCCCCAGGCCGCGGCGGCGTCACGGACGCGGACCTTCTCCGCACAGCCCCGCCTCGACCAGGCTGCACGCACGGACGGGTGAGGTAGGCCCGTCGGGCCCCGCCCCACCCCTGCGCAGGCATCACCGACCCGCGCCCGTGACCAGCCTCTGGCGCAGCCCGCTCCTAGGAGCAGACCGTGCCAGGCCTGGGCGGGACGAGGTCGAGAAGGTAGTGGTCGACGGCGGTATAGATGCAGCTGCTCGGTCCGGTGTACGCGCCGTGGGTGTAGGAGCRCCAGGTCAGCAGGACGGCGCTGGCCATCTGGCTGGCGAGGGACCGTGCCTCCGAGTACGGGGTCGCCGGGTCACCGATCGTGCCGACGAGCAGGATGGGTGGGGCGCCCTGGGCACGAAACGGCCCGGTGTAACGAGAGGCCGAGTGAACCGGCCAGCGGGCACAGGCCATCTCGCCATACGCCATTGTCGGGCCGAGGCGCGGGGCCTCACGGCGGAGCCGGTCGGCGAAACGCTGGTAGGCCGCGAGGTCGGTCGGGTAGGTCCCGTCGGCGCAGCGAATGGCGATGTAGGCGTCATTGGAGTTGTCGGAGCTCTCGCCAGGGCGCCGGCCCGAGCTCAGGTCGTCGCCCAGGTAGACGCTCAGGTCGTCGCCCTCACTGGCCAGTGACAGCAGCATCGCGCCGTTGTTGTCCTCGTCGGCCTGCTGCAACGCCTGCGCCAGTATTTTCCAGTTCTGCTGGCTGTACAGCGCCTCGATGACGCCCCAACGAGCAATGTCCGCGGTGATCGGCTGCGACTTGTCGACGTCCTTTCCTTCGGCTCGGATCGGGCGGCGCTCGAGCCGTGCCATCAGGCGATCGTAGGCGCCAGCCGGGTCGCCGCCGCCGAAATGGCACGCGGGGTCGTGCGCGCAGTCGGCGAGGAAGGCGTCGAGCGCCGCCTCGAATCCCTCGGTGTGCACCCGCAGCCTTTCCAGCGGTTGGTTGATCGACAGTGCCGCGTCGACGACCGCGTCGAGGACCAGTGCGCGGATGTGAGTGGGGAACAGGGCGGCGTAGGTGGCGCCGAGCTGGGTGCCGTACGAGCTGCCAAAGGCGGTCAGCTTCTTGTCGCCCAGCGCGGCGCGCAGCAGGTCGACGTCCCGGGCAGCCGCCTCGGTGGACAGGTAGGGCAGCAGCGTCGGGGTGTACTCCTTGCACTGCTGCGCGGTCTCGCTGGCGAGCTTGGCCGCGTATCGGAAATCGGCCAGCGGGTCGGTGGAGTCCAAGGACGAGTGGCCTTCCCCGTCCGCCCGGGAACCAGAGACGGACGGGCGCACCGGTGCCCCCTTGGCGTCAGAGGACTGGGTGGTGGCGTTCTCCTGGTCGGACGAGCAGCTGACGGCCGGCCTGCTACCACCGACGCCTCGCTGGTCGAAGCCGACGATGTCGAACCGATCGCGCACAGGGGGGTCAAACCATTCCGAAGACGATTTCATGACGTCCACTCCGGACTGCCCCGGCCCGCCCGCCAGAAAAACGAGCGAGCCGATGCGCCGAGCGGTGTCTCGCGCCGGGCGGCGGGTCACCGCCAGAGTGATCGTTCCGGCGGCGGGCCGCRCATAGTCCAGTGGGACAGGCAGCGTCGCGCACTGCGCCCCATCGCCACACGCGGTCCACGGCGAGAGCCGGCCCACTCCGACCAACGTCGGTGACACCGCGACCGCCGGCTGCGCCGGGGCGGCAAGGCCGGCCACCGACAGCGAAAGCAACGCCAAGGTGCCGGTAAGGCGGCCCCGGACTGGACCGGTTCGCGCCGTTCGGCGGGCCGCCCTGCCCGGATCGCCGCGCTCGAGCCGCCAAGACTGGTTCATGAAACCTCGCCTTCGGCCGGATGGTGCCGGATCTGGAATGAAAATCCGCACGCCCATCGCCAGCACGGTCACTCTCCGTAACCGTCATCGGCTCAGTCCCCACCMGGCGGGAAGCGGTAACCGTCGGGAACCAGCGACGGCGGGAGCCACCCACGCCAGGCGACCCACACCCAGACCGCGGCCTTTTAGTCAGATACTTCTGCCGTTCCTCGGCATGCCGGGAAACCCGATTGCGAGACTCGTGCTCGCCGTCTGGCCACAGGGCCAGTTCGGCGGGTGCATGCCCCACCGGCGGCGGTCCCATTGCGTCCGGGGGGCCGTCCGCACATGCTTGGGGCACATGGACTACCGCGTACTCGGCCGCACCGGCGTGCGGGTCTCCCCGCTCTGCCTGGGTGCGATGATGTTCGGAGCCTGGGGCAACCCGGACCACGACGACTCAATAAAGATCATTCACCGGGCGCTGGACGCCGGCGTCAACTTCATCGACACGGCGGACGTCTACTCCGCCGGTGAGTCCGAGGAAATCGTCGGCAGGGCGCTCGCCGGCCGCCGCGACGACATCGTGCTCGCCACCAAGCTGTACATGCCGATGGGGCCCGGCCCCAACCAGCGTGGGCTGTCCCGCCGCTGGATCGTGGCCGAGGTGGAGAACAGCCTGCGCCGCCTCGGTACCGACTGGATCGACCTCTACCAGGTGCACCGGCCCGACCCGTCGGCCGACATCGACGAGACGCTCGGCGCGCTCACCGACCTCGTCCGGGCCGGCAAGATCCGCTACTTCGGCAGCTCGACGTTCCCGGCGCACGAGGTGGTCGAGGCACAGTGGGCGGCCGAGCGCCGCGGCCGCGAGCGGTTCGTCACCGAGCAGCCGCCGTACTCGCTGCTCGTCCGGGGCATCGAGGCCGACCTGCTGCCGGTGGCCCAGAAGTACGGCCTCGGGGTGCTGCCGTGGAGCCCACTCGCCGGCGGCTACCTGTCCGGGCGCCACACCCGCGACGGCGGCGAGGTCACCAGCACCCGGATGGCCCGCATACCCCACCGGTTCGACCTGTCCGTGCCGGAGAACCAGCGCAAGGTCGACGCGGCGATCGCGTTCGGGGACCTCGCCGCCGAGGCGGGCATCACGCTGATCGAGCTGGCCCTGGCGTTCGTGCTGCGTCACCCGGCGGTGACGTCGGCGATCATCGGCCCGCGCACCATGGAACACTTGGAAAGCCAGCTCACCGGTGCCGACGTCACCCTGGACGAGGCGACCCTGGACCGGATCGACGAGATCGTCCCGCCGGGTGTCAACCTCAACCCGCAGGACGCCGGGTGGATCCCGCTGTCGCTCACCAAGCCGGCGCTGCGCCGCCGCTGACGCCACGCCCGGTCGCGGCATATCGCGGGATGTCCCGGTATCTCGAAGTCGATGTCGACATCGAAGGTTCCGTCCGTCTATCGTGAGCACGTCCGGCCGGCGACGCCGTCGGCGGGACGTGCCGGCAGGACCCTGAGCCTGGCCGCGGCGGGTTCACGGCCGTGACCGCGGGCGCCGAGCGGTCGGAGCGCCGGTGCTGGCGTCGCCTTCGGAGGAAGAAGACCACGTGGACCTCGCTGTCACCCAGGAGCAGACCGAGCTGCGCCGGACCGTGCGTGACTTCCTCGACAAGACCTCGCCGGAGTCCGAGGTCCGTCGGCTCATGGAGACGGCTGACGGCTATGACCCCGACAGCTGGCGGCAGCTGGCCGGAGAGCTCGGCATCGCCGGCCTGACGCTGCCGGAGGAGTACGGCGGCGCCGGATGCGGGCTCGTCGAGCTCGGGATCGTGCTCGAGGAGGCCGGGCGTTCGCTGCTGTGCGCACCCCTGCTCTCGACCGTCGTGCTGGCCGCCTCGACGCTGCTCGCCCTGGACGACGAGCAGGCCCGCGCCGACTACCTCCCCGGCATCGCCGCCGGGACGACGGTCGCCACGCTCGCCCTGTCCGAGGCCGCCGACGCCGGCGGCGACCCCGACACCATCACCACCACGGCCGCCCGCGACGCGCACGGCTGGACGGTCACCGGGACGAAGACGCACGTGCTCGACGGGCACACCGCGGCGCTGCTTCTCGTCGCCGCCCGCACCGGCACCGGTGCCGGTGCCGGTGCCGGTGCCGGTGCCGGGATCAGCGTGTTCGCCGTCGACGGCGACGACCCGGGCGTGCGCCGGCAGCCTCGGGCCACGCTCGACCAGACCCGCCGGCAGGCCGACGTCACCTTCACCGCCGCGCGGGCCCGGCTGCTCGGCGGCGAGGGCGCGGCCTGGCCGGTGCTTGCGCACGTGCTCGACCTGGCCGCGGTCGCCGTCGCCGCCGAGCAGGTCGGCGGCGCGGCGCGGGTGCTCGACATGGCCGTCGGCTACGCGAAGACCAGGGTGCAGTTCGGCCGGCCGATCGGCTCGTTCCAGGCCGTCAAGCACAAGCTCGCGAACCTGCACCTCGACGTGGAGTCGGCGCGTTCGGCCGCCTGCTACGCCCTGTGGGCGGCGGCCGAGAGCCCGTCCGACCTGCCGCTGGCGGCGAGCCTGGCGAAGGCGTGCTGCGGGGACGCGTTCGTCACGGCGGCCACCGAGAACATCCAGGTGCACGGCGGCATCGGGTTCACCTGGGAGCACCCGGCGCACCTCTACCTGAAGCGGGCGCACAGCTCGCGCCAGCTCTTCGGCAACGCCGCCGACCACCGGCAGCGCCTCGCTCGGCACGTCCTCGCCGAACGGGCCGAGTGACGCCAGGTGACGCCGAACAGCCCGAATGGCCCGGGTGACCCGGGCATCCCCGCCAAGAACGCGCGTGGAGGCGAACACCTGATGCCGACCCCATCCGCACCGGCTCCCGAGGGCGCGGCTGAAGCGCCCGCCGAGGCGCCTGCCGAAACGCTCGCCGAGTTCCAGGGCCGGGTCCGCGCCTGGTTCACCGCCAACGCGCCGCGCAAGGGATCACGGGAGGACTTCTCCGCCGTCCACGTCGTCAGCGCGCGCACGGCCGAGGAATACCGCGAGCAGGAGCAGCACGCGATCGACGTGACCCGTGGCTGGCAGCTCAGGCTGTTCGACGCGGGACTGGCCGGCCGGTCCTGGCCGGCCGAGTGCGGCGGCCACGGCGCACCGGCCTGGCAGGACGAGGCCGTCGCCGAGGAGCAGGCCCGGTGGGGCGTGTCGACGAAGATGTTCGCCGTCGGGCTCGAGATGGTCCCCGCGGTGCTGTTCGCCCACGGAACCCACGAGCAGCGCGTCACCTACCTCCCGCCGATCCTGCGCGGCGAGCACAGCTGGTGCCAGCTGCTGTCCGAGCCGGGCGCCGGCTCCGACCTCGCCAGCGTCCAGACGAGGGCGACGCCCCGGGACGGCGGCGGCTGGACCGTCACCGGCCAGAAGGTGTGGACCTCCAATGCCGGCTGCAGCGAGTACGCCCTGCTCGTCGCCCGCACGGGCAGCAGGGAGGAGGGCCGCGCCGGCCTGTCCTGCTTCGCGCTCGACATGACCCAGCCCGGCGTCGACATCCGCCCGCTGCGCCAGATGTCCGGCGCCTACCACTTCAACGAGGTCTTCCTCGACGACGCGGTCGTCCCCGAGGGGGGACTCATCGGCGGCCTGGGCGACGGGTGGGCCGTGCTGCGCACGATGCTCGCCAGCGAGCGGGCCGCGATCGGCGGCGGCACCAGCGCCCGCTCCGCCACCCAGCTCGTCGCGCTAGCCAGGCACCTCGGCCACGCCGACGACCCCGGCGTGCGGGACCTGCTGGCCCAGGCGGTCATCCGGGAGCGGACCCTGGACCTGCTGCGGGCCAGGATCGCGGCCGGCCATCCCGTCCCCGCCGCCGGGCCGACGACGAAGCTGCTCTACTCCGAGCACGCCCGGCTCAGCGCCGACGCGGCCACCACCATCCTCGGGATGGCGGCGACGGTCGTCGACGACCCGGTCTCCGCGCCCTGGATCGAGCGGCTGCTGTTCGCCCCCGGCCTGCGCCTCGGCGGCGGCACGGACGAGATCCAGCGCAACGCGATCGCCGAACGCGGGCTCGGCCTCCCCCGCTGAGCCTGCCGGCWGACCCGACCGGCTCACCGCTCATCACTCTCCGGTCGAAGGTTCGAGCCCCACCCGGCCCACCAACCGAGCCTTGGGTGGGTGTCGCACACCGCCTGACCTGGATATTGGCGGTTTTCACGCCAGAATTGCCGATCTTCGTACCGGTGACGTTACGTTCGCGAGGCGCTGACCAGCGCTGATTCAAGATCGATGGCGGGCGCTCTCGTCGTCGATGGACCGGTGGTTGGCTGTTGACAGCGACACGGTTCCGTCGCGGCGCGCGGCTTGGATCGGTATGCAGGCGCGGACATCCGGTCGACGCAACACGCCGCCGCCAGCGGGCGGGCGAGCAGCCCGCGCAAGCCCATCGCGACGGGCTGCGTCATTGTTGCAGCGATGGCGCGCGGCGAGACGCCGCCCTCGGCCAGCAGGGATCGAGCGATGATGGCGGCAGCGCTCGGCGAAAACCGTAGATCGCCGATTACGGGTGGTCACCGATTCGCTTCGACGACGCCGCCGCCATTAAAGCGGGTCTGACAATAGGCCGACGTTGATCACTGGCTACGGCCTACCGCCCCGGAGTACCCCTCGTCCCTGCCCCTCGGTTTCGAGGGGCGAAGCACATTCCGCCTGTAGGGGCCGGACGGCGTTTGGCCGACACGGACGGTGTTCTTCTCCGTGTCGGCCAAACCTGTCCTCATGTGCGCGAAGACGCGCTCCGCCGTTCGGCTACATGCTGTTCTCTGGCTGGTGGTAGACGTGTCCGTCGACGATGGTGATCATCGTTCCGGTAGCCTGGAAGTCGTTGACCATCAGGTCGATGGTGAGGTGGAAGCCGTCCGGGCTGGTCTTCTTCGTGCTTAGGGTGATTCCGGTCTGGGTGAGATCGGAATACCAGTCGAGTTTGGAGACGGTGATGCTCGGCGCCGCGGCGGTGACCTTCTCGGTGCCGTTGAGGGTGCGCAGGCCGTCGTCGGAGAAGTTGGTGTAGCGGACGGCGACGGTGTCGATGGCGGTCTTGGCCGCATTCTCGGTGATCGTGATCGCGGCCGATCCGGTCTTCGCCCCGGCGAGCGTGTACGAGCCTGCGGGCGGGTAGGGCCGTGTCGGGATCGGGCTGCCGGGCACGTATGGGGTGCCCCAGGGGACGGTGTCGGAGATCGGGGCGACGGTACGCGCTGGTTGCGGCTTGCGGCTGGTGAACCTGGCGATCATCATCCGCGCGGTACGGCCACCAAGTTCGGTGGAGGTCTCGCACTTCAGCGGGTTCGCGCCGCCGCAGGCAGGTGCGACCGCGAGTGCCTGCCAGTAGACGACGGCGGTGCCGTCCGGTGACCAGCGCGGGTCGGCCATCCCGTTCCAGTTCGGGTCGTTGATCGCGCCAGGACTGCCGTCGCCGGCGGCGTTGATCTGCTGCCCCTGGTAGGTGCCACGGTCTCCGTACCGGTCGATCAGGATCGGCTGGAAGAACCGTCGCGGCCCGTTGTTGCGGATTGAGGAGATTGCGCCGGGAGTGACCAGGTCTGTGATCGGTGGGACGCCGCGCATGCCGGCGACGAACTCCTGGCGGTCGGAGCCTCTTGTGTCCATGGCGACTGTCCAGTTGCCGTCCGGCGACAGGTCCATCGGGTCGGTGTACTCAGGGTTGGCGGTCAGTCGGCGCACCTTGCCGGTGGTCAGGTCGGCCGCGAAGACGTCGATGTTGGATGACTCTTCCGGGTAGCCGATGTAGGCGACCTCTTTGCCGTCCTTGCTGAAGCCGCGCAGCTCACCGACGGAGACGGCCTTCGGGTTGATCTTCAGCTGGTCGAGGTGGGCTGGGTCGACGTAGACGTTCTGCCTGTCCGCCGCGGTGTCGAACAGCCGGGTGACCGACGTGATGTCGTAGCGGGGCGCCAGCGGGGTGCCGGTCGTGGGATTCGGGTTGAATGTCAGCCGGCCGAGGTAACCAAACTGTCCGATCGCGTCGTTGGAGAAGGTGAAGCTGTTGAAACCGAGATGGACATCGTCCGGGTTCAGCCGCAGCTCACGAATGTTCCCGCCCTTGCCGGACCCGTCGGCCGTGTCGTTGAACCGGATCGGATACATGTGAACCTGGTCTGGCGTGCAACCAGGTTCGGCGATCTTGGCGGACCCGCAGTCGATGATGTTTGTGCCGGCCAGGATTCGTTTGCCGTCGTTGAACGGCTGCGGATAGTCGAGGGCTTCGTTGCGGCCGATCTGGTTTCCGACCGGGAGACCGCAGGTCACGCATTTCCACGCGTCACCGTTGGGGAAGGTGCTGCCGTCGGTCTTCACGATGATGATCTGCGAGCCCGAGTAGATGCTCGTAGGGTCGGGGGCCGCTGGCGCCCCGGCGAAGCTGACCGTCGCGGAGACGGTGCGCCCGTCCGGCAGGTAGCCACCCGACTGCAGACCGACTGACTGGCCGATGCAGCCCGTGCCACGCGGGTTGATCGCCGTGGTGCAGCCGCCCGGCGCGATGTTCGCTGTGACCGGGGGCAACGGCAGTTCGCTGACCGAGATCGGCTCCGGCTTGGGAGCAGGCGGATTGTCCTTCACCTCGGGAAGCGCGTTGACCCCGGTCGCCGGCGCGGGAGACGTCTCGGCACCGYCGGGCGAGCCCGCCGACGAGCACGCCACCACCGCGACCACCAGCGCCACGACCAATCCGACGACCGACCATCGCCTCCGGGCAGCCTCCCGCGGCAGTCGGAGCCTGGCCGGGACCCCTTTACGGAAGGTGTGCGCTACCCGTGGGGCGCCACGAGAACTCGTCGAGCGTAAAGGCATTCTGTCCTCTTCTTCCTGTGGAGCGATGGTCATAGCCGCGCTCACCTCGTAGGAAATCTCGCCACATTCAGGGCGCCGGAATTCCGAGGCATCGTCAGCACCAGAGGCCCTCGGCCAACATGGGACCTGTGGTCGACCGAACGGGACCGGTTCCGCATCGTCCCTTAACGACGATGGAGCTTTCTAGAAATCCCCCGTGGCATCGAAGTTCGGCATCCACGCGGGTCGCCGCTCGGGGCGATTGATCATCCAATGCCAACGGTGGCGCGTCGCGCGAGACATGACAAAGTCCTACTGGCCGCGAGAAGGGCCAGTCGTTTACGACCAGCTTTGGCCTCCGCGGGTCAGCTCCAGCCGCCGGCTCCAGTACGGAAGGCGGTGATGCTGGCCGCCGCCGGAACGGCGTCGATCGGTGTGGCGAGCTGTTCGGCGCTGGGAGCGCTGATGTCGCTCGCGATGGCCTGGAGGGCGGTGCGGTCGAGGCCGTAGACGCCGATCGCGTTCTCACCGACCATCCGGCGGGTGTCCGCCGGCGCTACGGCGTTGAAGGTGTTGCGCAGCGCGAGGCGGGTGACCGACGGCGTGTCCTGGCCGTCGGGATAGACGAAGGTGCCTTCGAGGTGGGGGTAGTCGGATCCCCACAGCAGCTGCGACTGCAGCCCGTGACTGACCACCTGCTCGACCTCGTAGGGGGACGCGAAGCTCGCGCCGACGAATACGTTGGTGGCTAGGTACTCGCTGGGCCGTCGGGGCACCTGTTCGAGCAGTGCCTGGTTGAGCGGCTCGTTGCGCTTCGAGTCGTAGAAGGCGTGCAGCGCGTCAAGTTCGATCGCCTTCGCGGGAAGCCAGCTACCAGGTGTCTCGGTAATCACGAGCTTGAGGCCCGGGTGGCGCTCGAACACACCGGCGAAGATCAGCCACCAGACCGCCCGCTGGGAGAGAAATCCGGCCGACTCCAGCTGGATCAGCGCGACGGATTCGAGTCCGGTGTAGCGGGCGGTCATGCCGCCGCCGACGTGGGTGACCAGCGGCATCCCGAGTTCTTCGCAGACCGACCACAGTGGTTCCCAGAGACGTCGGTTGTACTCCGGCAGTTCGCCGTCGCGCATCGCCGGGAAGTTCACCCCCCGCAGACCGGCGTCCCGAGCCCAGGCCACCTCCGTGACGGCGGCGTCGATGTCCCACATCGGCAGGTAGGCGAGGCCGATGTGGCGATGCGGCGCGCGCGAGACGAAGTCGGCGAGCCATCGATTGTAGATCCGCTGCCCGACGCCGATGAGCTCCCGGTCTCCGTCGGGCCTGGGCTTGCCCAGCGGCGAGGAGATGAACGGGATCGGTTCCAGGTTCATGGAACCGTGGAAGATCACCCCGGCAGCGATGCCGTCGTGGTCGTAGTCGGCGAGACGCGCGGCCGAGTCGTGGTGCCCGGCAGTACGGAAGTTCGGGTGATCGAGATAGCCGCTGCCGGCGAGCATCGCCGCCGCGGCCTCCTTGTTCTGGCGCTCGCTCGCGGCGAAGCGGTCGAAGTCGTCGAGATATCTGGCCGGGCAGTAGGCGCGCAGGTCGTCGATCAGCCGCGGCCCGATGTGGGTGTCGTTCGAGACCACGATGACTGGGTCGGTCGGTAAGGCCATGAGGTCACCTCTTGTTGATCGGGCCGGCGCCAACGCGGACCACGATGCCGGTCATTCAAACGGGACTCGCTACTCGGGTGGTTTGGCAAGATCGCCGGCAAGGACCCGCGACCAGGCGGCGCTCCCGGGCATCGCGATCAACCGAGCTGCAAGATCTCTACCTGGTTTCCMCATGGGTCGAGAAGGTCGATGGATCGCCCGGTCTGGTTGTTCGGGGTTCCGGTGAACTCGCCCTGCACCGTGGCGCCGTTCGCGACCGCCCGCGCCTGTGCCGCGGTCAGGTTCGGAACCTGGATTACGAAGGCTCCTGCCTTCTTGTCGTCGGACTGTCCTGGGAGCAGGATCAATCCGGGGCCACCGTTGGGAAACGTCACGACGCCCACGTTGCCCTGGACCTTGAGAGCGAGTTTCGCGCCGAAGACCGCGCCGTAGAACTTCTCGCCGGCGTCGAGACTGCCGACGTGTAGTTTGATCATGAGTATGGTCCCGTTCGGCGCGGCCGGATCCTTCGAAGCCGAGGCCGTCGCCGACGGAATACTCTCGATGGAGAAGGTGGTCGCAGCGGCGGCCGGCGTCGAGCTAGTTTCGAGTCGGGCGCTGGGAGCAGCGGCGGAATGGCTGCCGGTCGAACCGCACCCGGCCGCCAGCACCAGAGGCGCAACAAGCAGGAGCGCGCGTCGGCGCATGAAAAGGTCTCTCAATTCTCTCGGACACCAGATCATCTGGCGCATCTCTCTGCCATGGAGCCACGAATGGCCCGGCTATCCCCGCGCGACTCGGCCTGGCTATCTATCGCCCAGCCCGTTCCGAGGCGGCTCGCTGCTCGGCTGTCTCCGCCGTGGACCCGCCTGGCTCGCCGAGGCGGCCCGTGACGGAAGGCCGCGCGCACCACGGTCATCACCGGCCCGAACGTTGACCGTTCAGCCTGCCCCTCCTCGGACCAGGCAGCTGACTCCGACCGCGACAGTGAGAGGAAACCAGAATTCTCGACATCTGTCGAGTGAAGAGGTGTCGCCGCTACTCGGACCTCGGCGTCGTCGATCAAGCGGCGAAGATGATCGTGCGCTCCGGGCGCCTGCCCGGCCGGCGAGGGTGACGCCGCTCCGTCGCTCCGGTGGCGGCCCGACGGACCGGAGCGCTGTCTCAGCCCGTTGGCAAGGCGCCGAGCCGCACTCCGCTCCGGTCCGCGATCCCACGCAGCGCACAGTCGAGGTCGTACTCGAACTGCGCGTCCGGTGAGGTCTTGGCAGCCGCCGCAACCACCTCACGAAGCGTCATGAGATCGTCGACCTCGACCGCCTCAAGCTCGGTCATGAGCGCCCGGTGCATCCCCGTCACCGGCGCGTCACCGGACCCGATGCTCGCCAGGACGACCTGGAAGAGGAACGCATAGGCACGGGTCGCGTCATCGATCGAGAAGCCGCAGGCGCGAAGCCGCCCGACCAGACCGTCCATGGCACGCAACTGCACCCGCCCAAGCACGAGCCGAGGCGTCGCGAACCGGATCCACCCCCCGGCCGCCATGAGCCCAGCACGCGTCGCGCGGGCGTAGGACTCCATCACCGCGTTCCAGCTGCCATCTGGCTGCGGAGACCACCGCGCCGATTCGCCCTCATCGATGATCGCGCCGAGGACGAGCTCGCCGATGTCGCCGCGGTCGCGGACATGCCAGTAGATGCTTGTCCGGGCAACACCCAGCTCGGCCGCGAGCGCGGCCGGGTTCACGGCATCGGGACCGAGCCGCCGGGCCGCCACGATCAGCTCCTCGCGGCTGAAGGTCGGCACACGCCCGCGACCACGACGCTCCACCACCCGACGGTACCCACCCGCCGGGACCGGAACTGCAGGGCAGCCACGCTCCCAGCGCCGACGATGGATGCCGCCACGCGTCGCTGGCGCCGCATGCCCTGCCGCCGCGGCCGAGCAAGGATCGACCCCCGGTAGGGCGACAGCCACCAGGCCGCGCCTACCCTGGCGCCGTCTGCACGGCTGGTGAGCAGCATCTGTGTCGGGCGCCGTCTCAATATTTGAGCAGATGTTCAAACTTTCGGGCTGCCGATCCTGGCGTCAGAGGCGGCGGGCCCGTTGCTGTTCAAGGCGCGTGACCAGGCGGCTCATCGCGGCGCGGGCCTGCTTGTGCGCGGTCTCGTAGCCGGCAACCTCGTCGGCGACGAGGCCGAGGGCCAGACCCTGCACGGTCGCGGCGATCAGGGCAGGCGGGTAGTCAAGCGGGTCGAGATCGTACTCGGGGAGAATCTTGTCGAGGACCGCCATCTGCAGGCGCCGTACCTCGCGTGCGACCTCGCCCATCGATGCCTTCAGCGCCGGCCGGTGGTTCGCCGCGGCGAGGAACTCGATGAACAGTGCGGTGCCACGGGGGTCGGAGGCGAGGTCCCACCAGGCTTGCAGGGGTCGCGGTGAGGCCAGCGCCGCCTCCATGCGTTCGACAACGCGCTCGGAACGCCTGCGCAGCAGCGCGACGAACAAGTCGTCCATCGTCGCAAAGTAGTAGTGCAGCAGCGGTGCCTTCAGGCCTATCCGCTCGGCGACGTTGCGTGAGGTGACGGCGGCGTAGCCCTCCAGGAGCATGATCTCCTCCGCCGCGTTGAGCACGCGGTTCACCTTCTCTTCGGTCGCCGCGCGCCGGCGACGGGGCTCGGCCATCCAACTCCTCCCAGCTCCTCCTTCGATCAAGTCGTCCCATCCTGCCGGACAGTCGAGCGTCTTGACAGCGTGTCCCCGCGAAGTTTGAATGACCGCTCAAAGTAGACGTGGTGGAGAGTCGAGCCCGGAGGTGTCGGAGTGAGCAACACGAGGCCGGTGTACTGGGACCCGTTCGACGGTGAGTTAGCGCGCGATCCGTACCCGATCTACCGGCGGCTGCGGACCGAGGCTCCGCTCTGGTACAACGGGCGCCACGATTTCTGGGTCCTCAGCCGTTGGGACGACATCAACAGCGGGCTGGTCGACTGGGCAACCTACTCCTCGTCGAGGGGTCCGATCCTTGAGCTCATCAAGGCGAACATCGAGATCCCACCGGGCACGCTGCTCATGGAGGACCCGCCGATCCACGACATCCACCGGCGCCTGCTCGCGCGGGTGTTCACCCCCCGTCGGGTGCTGTCGCTGGAGGCCGCGATCCGGGAGTACTGCGTCCGCTGCCTCGACCGCCTCGATGGGGTCGACCGGTTCGATCTCATGGCCGCGTTCGCCAACGAGGTCCCGATGCGCGTCATCGGGATGCTGCTCGGCATCCCCGAGGACGACCAGCTCACGGTCCGGGAACGGGCCGACGCGAAGCTGCGGACCGAACCCGGCCAGCAGATGAAGGTCTCCAGCAGCGCCCTCATGGACACCGATCTGTTCGCGAACTACATCGACTGGCGCGCCGAGCATCCCTCCGACGACCTGATGACCGAACTCATGAACGCCGAGTTCGAGGACGAGCGGGGCATCACGCGCACACTCACCCGCGAGGAGATCCTCACCTACGTGACCGTGTTGGCAGGCGCGGGCAATGAGACTACCGCACGCCTGATCGGCTGGCTCGTCGCGCTGCTCGCCCGCTACCCCGACCAGCGTGCCGATCTTCTCGCGCACCGTGAGTTGATCCCGAACACCGTCGAGGAGACGCTGCGCTTCGAGCCAACAGGTCATGCCATCGCGCGCTACGTCACCCGAGACGTCGAACTGCACGGCCAAACGGTCCCGGCCGGCAGCGCGATGATGCTGCTCGTCGCCTCGGCGAACCGCGACGAGAAGCGATGGGACGACGGCGAGACCTACGACATCCGCCGCAAGATCGACCAGCACATCACCTTCGGAATCGGGACCCACTACTGCCTGGGCGCCGCGCTGGCCAGGATCGAAGGTCGGATCGCGCTCGACGAGTTCCTCACCCGGTTTCCGACCTGGGACATCGACTGGGACAACACCGCACTGTCGTCGACCTCGACCATGCGCGGCTGGGAAACCCTTCCCCTCAGCGTCGCCTGAGGTCGGCTCGCTCCCTCACCGACTGATGGCTCGCGCGTCGTCGACGATGCCGTACGCGCCCGCCATCGCCACTCAGATTGGCGTTCGCCGTCGGTGAGCTGGCCATTTGCATCGATGCGCTCGCCGCCGGGTAGGCCTCACCGCGTTCCGTTCCGGTGCCGACGCTGGCGGCTGGACCTTGACCGCTCCGCGCGAGCGTGTCTCCGCTCCGGTCGTTAGCACTGGCCGTCGGGCTCGTCGCCACTGCGGGTGGGCGTCACCGCCCGCGGTTCGACGGCGGCACCAGCCAGCGTGCGTGGGTCCCGCCGTCGAACCGCGGAAGAAACCATGGGCGGGATCAGCGCTTCGGTGGCTGGCTGGGGGTCATCTCGGCGGAGAGGCGTGCTGCGCCGTCGAGCCGAATGACCTCCCCGTTGAGGTAGGGATTGCGGATGATTGCCTCCGCGAGCAGGGCGTATTCCTCAGGCCTGCCCAGCCGTTTCGGGAACAGGACGTCGCGTACGAGCAGCTCCTGGACCACGGGGTTCGACAGTCGTGGTGTGGCGAACGCGCCGGGCGCGATAGCGCATACCCGGACGCCGATCGCGGCGAGGTCGCGCGCCATGGGCAGCAGCATCGCGACGATCGCCCCCTTGGCCGCGGCGTAGGGAACCATGGTCGCCTGGGCGTCGAACGCACTGATCGACGCCGTCTGCACGACGACTCCACGCTGCCCGTCCTCGTCCGGCGCGTTGGCGCTGAACGCCGATGCCGCGAGCCGGGTGAGGTTGAACGGGCCACACACGTGCAGGTCGAGATTCGCGCGCAGCACCTCTGTTGACATGACCGACCCGTCACTTGCGACGAGTCGTGGGCTGGGGATGACGACACCCGTCGCGCTGACGGCGATGGAGAAGACGCCGAGAGCCTGCGCCGCCGAGATCGCGGCGGCCACGGCCTCGTCGTCGTTGCTGTCGCCGGTCACCGCCATGACCGTGGGACCTAGTTCGGCGCCGAGTGCCGCCGCGCGGTCTGCATCGGGATCGAGCACGACGACACCGACTCCCAGCGCGGCCAGGCGCCGCACCGTCGCTCCTCCGAGACCACCCGCGCCTCCGGCGACCACTGCGGCCTTACCCACGAGCTCCATGGACTTCCTTCCCACGAGTGCGATCGCCGAGCTCATCGCGCATCTCCTGCGGCCGGTGCGCGAGCGCGCGGCAGGGTCGCGAGCTGACCACCATTTCTTCTGCCTGTCGCCTAGCCCCGCGGCCGCCGGAAGATCGGATACGCGGGAGGGAAATCAGAGGAGACGCCACGAGGTGGGCCGACAGCCTCCGCTGGCCGTCGGCACGGTTACCCGTCGACGACGGTGATCGCTCTCTTTGGGCAGGCCGCCGCAGCTGCCTGCACATCGGCCCGCAGATCCTCTTCTGGGCGCTCGTCGAGCACGGCGAGTGTGTCGTCCTCGTCAAGCTCGAATACCGAGGGCGCGAGGCCCACACACAGGGCGTTGCTCTCGCAGAGCACGGGGTCGATGACCACCCGCATAGCGACCTCCATCGATACGACTCGCGACATCAGGCCGACGCCCTTCGCCGTCGCGGCGACCAACGACATGAAAGCGTCAAGATCATGAAGAAGATCCGCACCCCGGAAAGGCGTCCGGGGTGACCCAGCGACATTCGTGCGGGTATCGCCAACACCCCGCGCGTTACCGCCCCACGTCAGATGTACATGCCGCCGTTGACGCCGATGATCTGGCCGGTGATGTAGGCCGCGTCGTCGGAGACGAGGAACGACACGGCGTTGCCGATGTCGGCGGGCGTGCCGGCCCGGCCGAGCGGCACCATCGCGCTGACCGCTTCGAGGAACTGCTCCGCGCCGCCGGCCTGGCCTGCCTCGTGGTGGGCCATCGGGGTGTCGACGACCGTCGGCGGGATCGTGTTGACGGTGATGCGGTGCTCGGCGAGCTCGCGGGCCAGCGCCTTGGTCAGGCCGATGACGCCGCCCTTGCTGGAGACGTAGTGCGCCATCGCCGGCGCGCCCGACTGCGCGCTGGACGACGAGATGGTGACGATCCGGCCGTATGTGGCCTCGATCATGTCTCCGACGGCGGCCTGGATCGTGTGGAAGACGCCGGTGAGGTTCACCGCGATCATCCGGTCCCAGGTCTCCTGGTCGAGCTGCACGAACGGGACCATGTTCGAGATGCCGGCGTTCGCGACGACGATGTGGATCGGCCCGAACGTCTCGCGCACCGTCGCGTAGGCGGTCTCGATCGAGGCGCGGTCGGAGACGTCGACGGTGAGCGGCAGAACGGTGCCACCGGCGGCGGCGAGCTCGGCGGCGAGCTTCTCGACCTTGTCTCCCTGCCAGTCGAGCATCGCGACCTGGTGGCCGTCGTTCGCCAGCCGCGTGGCGATCCCGGAACCGATGCCCTCGGCAGCACCCGTGACGACTGCGACGCGACCCATGCATTGCTCCCTACTAGACACGAAGTTTTGACGGGTGTAAAAGTACTGCCATGGGTGGGCCAGAGCAAGAGGTTCGTTCGCGGGGTTCCCGAGCGCCCGAGACGCGCGCGAGGATCGTCGACGCGACGATCCAGCTCCTGGCCCGAGAGGGCTATGGCAACATCACGACGCGGCGTATCGGAGAGGTCGCCGGTGTGAAGTACCAGCTCGTCCACTACTACTTCGCCTCGATGGAGGACCTCTTCATCGAGGCCTTCCGGCGCGGCGCCGAGGAGAACCTCGCGCGTCTCGCCGAGATCGCGAAGGGTGAGGCCTCGCTCCGCAGGTTCTGGAAGATCCACTCTGACGCCGGCGCCAGCAAACTCATGGTCGAGTTCGCGGCTCTCGCCCAGCGTCACCCCGCGCTGCGGCTGGAGATCGCGGCCTACGCGCGACGTTTCCGCACTGCGCAGCTCGACTTCGCGCGGGCGGCCCTCGACCGCGAGTCGATCGCATCCGACCACATACCACCGATGGTCGTTCTCCTGCTCACCACCGGCCTGGCGCAGCTAGAAGCGAACGATCGCCTGCTCGGTTTCACCGACGGACACGACGAAACCCGCACCTGGATCGAGAACTGGCTCGCCGCCAACACCACCCCAGTAAAGGAATGAGAGACGACGCATGACCGCCACCGACCTCTACTGGGACCCGTTCCGCCACGACATCTGGGTGGACCCGTACCCCATCTACAAGCGCATGCGCGCCGAGGCCCCGGTCTACTACAACGAAGAGCACGACTTCTACGCCTTCGCCCGGTGGGACGACGTGGACCGCGGCCTCCCGGACATCGAGCACTTCAGYAACGCCCGCGGCAACATCTACGAGTTCATCAAGTCCGGCATCGAGATGCCGCCGGGCAGCGTGATCTTCGAGGACCCGCCGAGCCACGACATCCACCGCCGCCTGGTCTCCCGCCTGTTCTCCCCGGGCGRCATCAGGGCGCTGGAGCCGAAGATCCGCGACTACGTCGCCCGCCAGCTCGACCCGGTGCGCGACGGCGAGAGCTTCGATGTCATCGACATCCTCTCCGACAAGGTGCCGATGCGCGTCATCGGGATGCTCGTCGGCATCCCCGAACAGATGCAGCAGTCGGTCCGGGACCGGACCGTCGCCAACCTCAAGACCGAGGAGGGCGGCAAGATAGACGCCGAGGCCTCACAGATCGCCACCGACATCTTCGAGAGCTACATCGACTGGCGCATCGCCAACCCCTCCGACGACATCATGACCAAGCTGCTCAACGTCGAGTTCGAGGACCACGACGGCACCACCCGCAAACTCACCCGCGAGGAGATCCTGGTCTACTGCGCTGTCATCGCGGGAGCGGGAAACGAGACCACTGGCCAGCTCATGGGGTGGATCGGGAAGATCTTCGGCGAGGAGAACAACCAGGCGCAGTACCAGGAGGTCGTCGCCGACCCGTCGCTGTCGGCCAGGGCGGTGGAGGAGATCCTGCGCCTGGAGCCCGTCGGCCAGGCGGTGGGGCGGTACGTCACGAAGGACGTGGAGTTCCACGGCCAGACCATCCCCGAAGGAAGCACCGCGCTGTTCATCGTCGGCTCCGCCGGCCGTGACGAGTCCAAGTTCGCCAACCCCGACGACCTCGACATCCACCGCGACATCACGGCGCAACGCAGCTTCGGCTACGGCCTGCACTACTGCCTCGGCGCGAACCTCGCCCGCATGGAGGGACGCATCGTCCTCGAAGAACTGGCGAAGCGCTTCCCGAAGGGATGGGACGTCGAATGGAACGACGCCAAGCTTGCGAGTACCTCGACAGTACGTGGCTGGGAGAAGCTTCCCATCGTCCTGCGGAAGTAGATCCGCCTCGCCACGGGTGAAGGACAGTTAGCGGACGTCGCCGCTGGCGTTGGCGGACTCGGCATCGCCAGCGCGCGACAGCACCATGTGTCTCGACGTGGTCGCCGCATCGCTGTGACGTCGGCGGCATCGGTGGGGGAAATGACCTCCTGCTGTTCTGGCCCCGAACCCTGGCCGGCCTGTGCGCCGTCGATGCCCCGTCCGCTGGTTGAGCGATCGCTCACATAGTGGAGGGTTTTGTCGCGACCTGTGCGACGCGACGTTGGAAGACGCGTGTCGCCGCCCGGTGCCAGTGGAAAGCGTCGAGCTGAAATCAGAGTGCTGGCAGTGACATGGCCGGGGGTGTCTGGTCGGTGGTGGTGAGGAATCGTCGAGTCTCCTGCGACACCGGAGCCGCGAGGTGGCCGGTGAAACCGTCGATCAAGGTGCTGACGAACAGGCCGAAGGGGACGATCTGTTCGCCGGCCGCGATCGCTCGCTCCCGCCGGGCCGCGGCGTGCACGCTGAGCTCCTGGACCTCACGGATGCGCATCGTGCGTACCGGCTCCTCGACGTGGGGCACCAGGCGGCGCATGTCGTGGAGGAACTCGCCCTGGGAGCGCTGGATCTCTTCCGACTGGACGAGGGTGCCGGTGGCTTCGGCGCTGCGTTGGAGCTGCTCGACGAACGACACGTAGAAGTTGTCCGGTGACTCCGCCAGTTCCAGCACCGGCAGCAGGTGCGCCTCGAATCGCGCTCGCAGGTCGCCCGGGTCGATGCGGGCGAGCAGGAGCGCGCGCCGCTGCACCAGTTGCGGCATCCGGTGAGCGAAGATCGCTTCGATCAGCTGTCGTTTCGAGCCGAAGTAGTAGTGCACAGCCGAGTTGTTGCCCGACCCGGCCTGGGTGGCGATCTGCCGCAGGGACACCCCGTCGATGCCGTGCTCGGCGAAGAGCCGCTCGGCGGTCAGCAGGAGTTGCAGTGCCATCGCACCGGACGGGGTGCCCTGCGGCTGGCTCACGGCTGGCCCGCTCGCCAGTGGCGCGCGGCCTCGTGCAGCGCCTCGCCCTTCGCGAATCCGTAGTAGGCGCTGAAGTGCAGGATGATCTCCTGCATCTCCTCGTAGGTCACGTCGCCTGACTCTAGTGCCGACCCGACGTGCGAGAAGATCGGTCCGACCGCGTCCGAGGCCCCGACGCAGGGAATCGTGACGAGCCGTCGCTCGCGGCGGCTGAGCCCTTCCCGGCGCCAGACGTGGCCGAAGACGAAGTTGAGGATGCCGGCGTAGAAG
Organism: Pseudofrankia sp. EUN1h; assembly: GCF_001854645.1. Lineage (NCBI taxonomy): Bacteria > Bacillati > Actinomycetota > Actinomycetes > Frankiales > Frankiaceae > Pseudofrankia > Pseudofrankia sp. EUN1h. The sequence goes on from NZ_MBLN01000077.1 coordinate 132,340, forward strand.
TAGGGCGAGTCGGACGGCGGAGCGGGGATGACGTTGACGGTCCTGAACTCCTCCTGCCCGCCGTGGATCCGCTCCTCACGGTCCGCCGGCCCGAGGTTCTCGACGGTGAGCGTCGGCCAGGCCGGCGCCTCCTGTCCCTGTTCGGCATGGAGTCGGTGCCATTGCTTGCGGACGGCCTGCTCCAGTGCTGAGGCTTTCGGCCAGCCGCAGTAGACGGCGAAGTGCAAGGTGACCTCGTTCATCTGCTCGATCGTGAGGTCGCCGCTGTGAAGCGCCGCGTAGACGTGGTCGTCGATCGGTGTCGCTGCGTCCGCGGCGGCCACACACGCGAGCGACACGAGGCGGCGGTCGCGGATGCCCAGACCGGGCCTGCTCCAGATCTCTCCGAACAGGTACTGGCGTGTGGCCGCGTCGAAGGGCGTCTGTGGCGTCGGCGGGTCGACGGTCATCACGGCGCGGTAGACGTCGTCCGCGGTGGTCGGCGAGGTCATGGGTGGTCCTCTCGTGCGGTGCGGGCGAGGCCCATGGCGGCCAGCGCCGTGTCGGCCATGTCGATCAGCGGTGAGCTCGCGGGTGCGAGCAGGTCGGCGAGGATCCCGACGTCCTTGGCGAGCAGTGGCCCGGCGCCGCCCGCGAGCGGGGCCAGGTGGTAGCCGTTCCTGGCGACGACGTCGGCTGCGAAGCTGTGGCCGCTGCCGCCGTGCAGCACGGTCGCCATGGCCGCGGGGTCGAGCCCGCGGCGTTGCGCGGCCGCGTGGAGCTCGGCGGCGAGGGCGAGTTGCGCGGTGAACAGGGCGTTGTTGAACACCTTCGCTTCTTGGGCGCTGCCCAGGGGCCCTAGGTGCACGATCGGGTCCGCGAAGGCGGTCAGGATCGGCCGGCAGCGTTCCAGGATCTCCGCCTCGCCGCCGACCATGACCAGCAGCCTGCGTTCGGCCGCGGCTGCCCCGCCACCGCTGACGGGCGCGTCCAGGACGTGCAGGTGCGGATGGTCCTCCTGCAGGCGGCGACAGGTGTCCGGACGGGTGGTGCTGTGCACCACGACGATCCCGCCCGGCGCCATGCCGGCGAGCGCCCCGTCCGGTCCGCGTAGCACCTCGTCCACGTCGGCGTCGCCCACGACGCACACACCGAGCACGTCGCTGGCCGCGCCGAGCTCGACCCTGCCCGCGGCGAACCGAGCGGGCGTGTCGGCGAAGAGCTGCTGGGCCTCGGGGCGGCGCGCCCACAGCGTTGTCGGGAAGCCGGCGTCGATGATCCTTCGGGCCATCGGGGCGCCCTGGGAGCCGAGCCCGACGAAACCGACCCGTACGCAGCCGTCCCCGCGGGCCCCGCTCACGGCGCCTGCTCGGTGATCCGGGCCTGCAGGTACGCCTCCAGGTCGCCGGCCCGGACCGCCAGCTCGTCATGGATCGCGGGGGCCGTCAGGACGAGGAACCGTCCCTGTGCCACGGCGTCGGCCGCCAGCTCGCCCACTGTGTCCGCGGGCACCACGGGATGATCGGGAGCGCGCGGCGAGGAGGCGACCTCGCCGTAGACGGTCACCTGCTCAAGAATGTTCGTGATCACTCCGGACGGGCACAGGCAGGTGACTCCGACGCCGCGGGGACCCAGGTACAGCGCGAGCGCCTCCGACAGTCCGACGACCGCGTGTTTGCTCGCGACGTAGGGCAGCCGGTCGAAGCCGTACGCGAGCAGCCCCGACGCGGACGCGGTGTTCACCACGTGGCCCCGGCCCTGGGCGAGCAGCAGGGGCAGAAACACCCGGTTACTGCGCGCGATGCTCATCAGGTTGAGGTCGAACACCCGCAGCCAGGCCTCGTCCGGCAGCGATTCGGGCGCACCCAGGGCCAGGACGCCGACGTTGTTCATGACGAGGTCGACCTGGCCGAACCGGTCGAGAGCGGMGTCACGCCAGGCGGCGAAGTCGGCCTCGCGGGTGACATCAACCCGGGTGGCGAACGCCTCGCCGCCGCCCGCGGCGATCTCGGCGGCGACGGCGAGCGCCCGGTCGAGATCGAGGTCGCTCACGGCGACCCGGGCACCCCGGCGGGCAAACGCGAGCGCGGCGGCCCGGCCGATCCCGCTGCCGCCGCCCGTGACGGCGGCGACAGCACCGGTAAGCATCAGTGGCCGGGTCATGCGATCGCCACGGCCTTCGTGCGGACGAACTCCAGCAGGCCCTCCTGGCCGCCTTCCCGGCCGTATCCCGAGATGCCCACACCCCCGAAGGGCAGCTCATAGCCGACCACCGGCGGAGCGCCGTTGACGTAGACCCCTCCGGCGCGCAGCTGGGCCGTCAACCGGTTGACCCGGCCGATGTCGCGGGTGTTCACGTAGGAAGCCAGGCCGTAGGACGTGCTGTTCGCGATCGCGACCGCCTCCTCCTCGGAGGAGAACCGCAGGAGCGACAGGACCGGGCCGAACACCTCCACCTGGGCGATCTCGCTGTCCGGCGCGACGTCACCGAAGACCGTCGGCTCGACGTAGTAGCCGCCCGCCGGCGGCCCGTCAGGCACGCCGCCGCCGGCAAGCAGGGTGCCCGCGCCCTGCGACCGCGCCGTGTCGATCATCCCGAGGATCCGGTCACGTGCCGCACGCGTGACCACCGGGCTGACATTGGTCGACGGGTCGAACGGATCCCCGAACCGCAGTGAGCGCACCCGCGCGACGACCTTCTCGGCGACCTCGTCGTAGACCGACTCGTGCACGAGCAGCCGCGACGGGATCGCACAGCCCTGGCCCGCCAGCGTCTCGAACACCGACGAGGTGTTGATCAGGGTGACACGGTCAAGGTCGGCGTCCGGGAAGACGAGGTTGGCTGACTTGCCTCCAAGCTCAAGCACCGCGGGCTTGAGCGACTCCGCGCACGACGCGAGGATCTTGCGGGCCGTCGTTGGGCCGCCTGTGAAGCTGACCTTCTGCACGAGCGGATGGCGCACGAGCGCCTCACCCGCGTCCGGGCCGCCGAGCACCAGGTTGACCACGCCATCCGGGATCCCCGCCGCACGGACGAGACGCATCAGGTGCTCGGTGGCGTAGGGCGTCAGCTCGGACGGCTTGACGACAACGGTATTGCCCGCCGCGAGCGCCGGGATGACCTTCATCCCGACCGAGACCAGCGGGCCGTTCCAGGTCAGGATGATCCCGACGACGCCGTAGGGCTCGGGGACCGTGTACGCGAGTTCCCGGCGCTGTGCCGGCACCGTGGTGACCCGGCCCTCGATCTTGTCCGCCCAGCCCGCGTAGTACTCGGTGTAGCCGGCCATCGAGCTCGCCAGATGCAGACCGATGCGGTGCGTCATCCCGTTGTCCAGCACCGACAGCCGGCCCAACTCCGCAACGTCAGCCTTGATCATCTCCGCGAGCCGCACGAGTACGCCGCGGCGCTCCGCCGGGGTCCAGGCTCGCCAGGCCGGAAACGCGGCATGTGCCGCCTCGACAGCCTCCGCGACGTCGGCCGGCCCGGCGAGCGGGACCAGGCCCTGGACCTCTCCCGTCACGGGGAACACGTGCGCGACCGTGCCGCCGGTGCCCTCCACCCGCGCCTGGCCGCCGATGTGCAGATGTACGGCGGGGACCGTGCGATCGATACCCATGCAGGCCCTCCTCTCGATAAGTCGCCTGCTTTAAGGCAGAAGCTACTTGACTTGGACAGTATGCGCATGTCTTAGTGGCCGCATGGCACCCACGGAGCTGTTCGACCTCGCGGGCAAGGTCGCCGTCCTCACCGGCGGAGCCGGAGGCATCGGCGTGGTCTACGCGGAGGCGCTCTGCCAGGCCGGCGCCTCCGTCGTCGTCGCCGACCTGGACGGCGCCGCGGCTGAGCGCACGGCCGAGAAGTTGACCAGACAGGGACTGCCGGCCACGGCGGTGCAGGTAGACGTCTCGTCCGTCGAGTCGACCGCGGCGATGGCCGCGGCCGCCGTCACCGCGTTCGGCGGGATCGACATCCTGGTCAACAATGCGGCGATCATGACGAACCTGCCGCCCTACGGACTGTCGAACATGCCCGTCCCCGACTACGACCGCGTCATGAACGTCAACCTGCGCGGGCCGCTGCTGTGCACACAGGCCGTCGTCGAGTCGATGACCGAACGCGGCGGCGGCCGGATCGTCAACGGCCTGTCGGCCGGAGCCTTCATGACCGGCGGCGTCTACGGCGTCAGCAAGTTCGCACTCCACGGCCTGACGATCAACCTCGCGGCCGARCTCGGCCCCTGCGGCATCAACGTCAACGCGATCGCGCCCGGCCTCGTCGCCAACGACAGCGGCTACGTCTCCCTGCCCAAAGACTCGCCGTTCCGCGCCGCGATCGAGRCACGCATCCCGGGCAAGAAATCCGGACCGCCCGAGGACCTGGTCGGCGCACTGCTCCTGCTGTGCTCCAAAGCCGGCGAATGGATCACCGGCCAGACGATCCTCGTCGACGGCGGATGGATCACCCGCCTCTAGATGCCGCCGGCAGCTCCGCTCACCACAACCCGGACGCTCCGACGAAAGGAAGACACCGATGAGTACCGAGCCGGCCGGCAACAGCACCGGCCACGCCACACCGCTGCGCGAGCAGCGGCGCGGGCGGCGAATAGCGATGACGCCACAGGAGCGCGACGGGTTCCTCGCCGACGAGCGGACCTGCCGGGTCTCGACCCTAGGCGCGGACGGCACCCCGCACACCTCGGCGCTGTGGTTCGTCTGGGACGGCACCGCGCTGTGGCTCAACAGCATCGTCAAAAGCCAGCGCTGGACCGACCTGACCCGTGACCCACGAGTGTCGGTCATCATCGACACCGGCCACGACTTCGGCGAGCTACGCGGCGTCGAACTGATCGGCCAGGTCGAGACCGTCGGCGAGGTACCGCGAACGGGCGCGACCGAGGCGGCGGCGCTGCTCACCGAGCCCGAGCGCCTGTTCGGCGAAAAGTACGGCGCCGGCAAGTTTCACTACGACGGCCGCCACGCCTGGCTAAAACTCACTCCAAACAAGATCGTGAGCTGGGACTTCCGCAAAGCCGGCCTTTAGTACGGCGCCTCGATCGGCATCGGGTGCAGGAAGGGCGGCCTGCCGTACAACGGTGGCCGCAGCGCACGTCGCCCGGACAGTACCCACGCGGATAGAAGGCCGTCCGTGGCGTTGGCCGACCGAAACCTGTTAGCGCCCAGCAGGGCCTGGCCCCCTACAACCAGGCCCCGCAGCCCGCCCCACCGCCGACGCCTCCCGGCAACTCGATAACACCGGTCATACAGGGTCGAGCAGCCCCGGCAGCGTGGTCGACCGGGTCATCAACGCCGGCCCGGTGTCACGCCGACTGGAGCGGGCTATGTCGAGGCCGCTCCAGGATGCTGGTTGTCGAATGTTAGCCGAATACCCCATCAAATCGGCCCGGGAAGGACTTGCAGGTGACGCCGACTGGCAGAATCATCACCGAAAATTTGACAACTGCAGTTTCAGCCTTCCACACCAGACGGATCCGGTTGGCGCCAGTGCCTGTATGACTCCCACCCGTGAGCAAAACTCTCAAGGTGGAACGGTAAGTACATTCTACCAGGATTGRCACATGATGAACGACGACCCCTTCTGGGTGGACCTCCTTCCGTAAACCCCGGCGATCAATGATCGGCTAGAAGTGGTGGCACGCTGACCGGCGATCAGCGCGCCACCACTTCTCGAACATAAACAGCCAAAAATCGGCGATCCTGCTACATTCTAGCTATGCCAATTTTCCCGAAACTGCACGGCTCGCTACTGATACGCACGGATTTTTCTGACGATGATGCCTGGGAAGCGGTCTGCACGGCGAGCGTCGCGACCTCGCCCGAGGGTTTCGAGGCGCACCTGCTCTTCATCAGTGACCCGGAGTTCGCAGATCTGACCGTCGAGCAGGTGATGGCAGTCCCGGGCGCACGACACTACAACGCCCTATTTATCGTCGATCACGTCACGATTTCTGATCAAGAGAAGCCGATCCTGGTAGTTGATCTGAATCTCGAACCTGGGCGCACCCTTCGAGTGATACCGGCCAAGATGCAGAGTATAGAGAACAACCTCGAAGCCGATCACATGAATTTCTCTCAATTTGCCGGCGCGGCTGACCCGGATGGAGTCTTTCGTGGCTTCGCTGACGTCCGTTGACGACCGCGCCGAGAACCGTCAGGAACCCCTGCAATTGATCGAGAGGATCAGACCCCGTCAGCCGATCACGCAGTAGCGACAGCTCCTCGTTACGGCCTGTGAACAGCGCATTGCGCGGCCAGGCCAGGTCCCACACCACTCCGCCGGCCGAGCCTCCCGAGCGCGCGGCCCCCGCTGCAAACACCGGATGGGCCGGAAACGCCGCGAGTGCCGCCGCAAACAACTCCGCTAGACCACCAGGCAGTACGCCGTGTTCCAGCAGTTCTGACACCGCGCGTCAGAAGCCCTGAGCGTCGGTTGCCGTCCAGGATGGATGGCGCCGAGTTGGCAGGCCCGCCGCAGTCAGCACCCAGCCGGCAGCACGTCGTTCAGGGAACGCGTCGGCGAAAGCTTCGACCTCGTCGGCCGACAGCCAGCCATCGGCAGCCCACCCGTAGCCAGACCTGCAACCAAGGCCAGCGTTACCATGCTCGCGAAGATGAGTAGCCTCCGCGCCGAGCGCAGCACCTCGATAGGGCCGCCGTTGACAGCGAGTGCCGGCTGGCTCCGCAGCAGTCGATTCCTGTAGGTAGTCGTTCAACGGCATGGCGGTCCGAATGAAGCTGCGGATGGAAGGATCCCGTGAGTGGCGAGTCCGCGCGGCTGGGACTGGCCGGCGTGCAGGTCGCTCGCGGCATTCTGGGGCGAGATCCGGCAGGTGGGTGGCTGGGCTCCTGTTTACCGGCGGTCCGCACCTTCGTCGGCCGCTGCGGTGGAGCGCACCCAGTACCGATCAGCTCCGCCAGCGCCTCGACCGCGCTTCGCCGTTGCCGCATGGCCGTGGTCTCGGTCCGCTCGACGAAGCCGCGCCGTTCCCGCCAGGCAGGTGGAGGCGACGGCGGGGCGGCCAGGGACGGGCGCGGGACCGAGATGGCCCACCCCCCGATTGATGTCCGGTGCGAGGATCACTTGGCTCTGGTCGTGAGTTGCGAACGCGACTGGTCATCGTGACGGCGCGCACATGTCGGCGCGGCCCGGCCGATATTCGATCTTGGGACCGGGCGGCTTCACCGCTCTGCCGAGTGCCGTCACACCGAGTTTGGCCCGCGGTTCGTTGGTCGTTTCACGAGCGACAGGAGCTGGGCTCGGAGCGTGTCATCGTCGAGTCCGATGAGTAGTGGGTGCACGGCTGCCCCGCTGATCGCGGCAACGATCATCGCCGTGTGGGTGATCGTGTCCGGGCCGGTTGCTGGCGATCCGGAGGCGGCAGCACGGATGCCGTCGCGGTAGATCGCGCCGCGCCTGCCGTCGGGTGTTGGCAGACTCGCGTCATGACCGTTAGCTTCACATGCCGCACCGAGTCCACCCTGCCCCTGGAACGGCTTTTCGACCTCGYCCGCAGCATTGACGCCCACATGGACTCCCAGAAGGGTGCCAGGGAGCGGGCTGTCGGTGGCGTGACGTCGGGCCTGATCGGTGAAGGCGAAGAGGTCACCTGGCGGGCACGGCACTTCGGTCTGCCGATCACGATGACCAGCCGCGTCACCGCGCTGGAGTTTCCCGTGAGGTTCGTGGACGAGCAGGTCAAGGGTCCGTTCAAGTCGTTCCGTCACGTCCACGAGTTCGAGGCGACGTCAGGGGGCACTGTCATGACGGACCGGGTGAGGTTCACGGCGCCGTTGGGACCTTTGGGCCGCCTGGTGGAACGGCTGGTGCTGGGCCGCTACCTGGAAAGGCTCATCGTGGACCGCGGCCACTTCCTGGCTGTGCGCTAGCGACGCCGGACCCAGCTGGACCAGATTGGCCGTGCCCGTCTCTTCGGAGACTCGCGAATTAGGTTCTCGAACGGTAGCGCGTGCATCGATCGTCTTTCTTTGCGGCCTCGACCCTTCTTCGTTGGTGACGAACCATCCAACATCATCGTAGTGCACTCATGTAGGTTCCATTTCGGTCCAATGGCGTCAGGCCGTTCTGTTACACGCCGGCTCTGGTGCCGAGGCATGGAGCGTGGCCTTGGCGTCGCCGCGGAGCTGGGCGACCAGGTTTCGTGCGGTACCTGCGCCGACGCGGAGGCGTTTGCGGAGCTTTTCGGAGGAGATCGGGCGGTGGTGCAGGTGCCAGTGGAAAACGTCTTCGGCGCGTGCGCGGTGGAGCAGGTCCTGCTCCCGTGCGCCTGACGCGTCTCGGCGAGGTGCCGCCTTGGCCGATGGCCCCTCCACGCTGGATGGATCACGACCCTGAGGCACCGATGGTCGGTCAGCCGCGATCGACTCGGGCGAGTCGCCCACAGCCTACTCGGCCAGCGCAGACGTGCACGCCGAAGCGGCCTGCATCGCCTGGAGCACTCTCGGCCCCACTTCCGCCCATCCGATGAGAAGAGTGGTCCGACAGCGTCGAAGGCCGCTTTGCCGCGGTGGCCGGCGATGAGGGGTTCCGCGATGTTCAACGCGAGCGTCACTGCGAGAAGATGAGCAGACGCCGCGCCGAACGAATGCCGGGGTCCCAGTCGCGTTTGGCTGTCCGTCTGTCCGGGCCTACCGCGACGAGTGCATGAGGTAGCGGAGATGGCTCATGGATGCGCGGCGGCGGTAAACCGGTGCGCGACGTCGAGGAGTTCGTGGCCTGGGGCGTCGCCGAGTAGTTCGCTCATCAGGTGGACGTCTTTGACGAGCGGAGGGCCGGCGGGTGAGGCGGCGACGCCGGCGGTGGAACCGGCGCGTAGTCGCAGTCCGGAGGCGACGCAGGCCGAGCTGCTGGTCATGAGAACCGTGGCGAGGCCGGCGGGGTCGACACCGAGGGACGCGCCGGCTTTCATCGCGTCGTCCGCGAGGGTGATCTGGGCGGCGAACAGGGTGTTGTTGATGAGCTTGGCGTGGGAGCCCGCGCCGATCGCACCGAGGTGGATGACGTGGTCGGAAAGGGCTGACAGGAGGTCGGTGACGTCGGTGAGGGCGCCGGCGTCTCCGCCGATCATGATGGTCAGTTCGCCGGTCTGGGCTCGTGGGGCCCCGCCGCTGACGGGCGCGTCGAGGACGCGTAGGTCGTGTGCCGCGGCACGTTCGGCGATGGCGCGGATCTGGGTAGGCGACACGGTGCTGTGCACGAGCACGACGGCGCCTGGGCGCAGTGTCTCGACCAGGCCGGCCGGCCCGAACATGACTTCTTCGACGCCGTCGGCGTCGAAGACACAGATGCCGACGGCGTCGACCGCTGCGCCCAAAGCGGCTGGGGTCGCCGCGACGGTCGCGTTCGAGCCTTGAAACGGTTCGGTCGAGGCGGCGCGGCGGGCGTAGACCGTGAGGTCGTGCCCCGCGGCCTGGAGCCGTTGCGCCATGGGCAGTCCCATGCTGCCGAGTCCGATGAACCCGACTTTCACGATGTCCTCCTGGTCCAGGTACCCGCTTGCCGTTCGCCGTGGTCCCACTCGTCTGTGGCCCGTTCGGGCCGGCTGGCGTCTTCGGATGTGGTTGGTCTGGAGGTCCTGTTGCCCGCGATGACTGGTCGCTGCTGGAGGTGGCGGACGCCCACCGTGGTCTACGTGGGCACCGCGGCCGGGGGCGCTGGCGCTTCGGCTAGCCGAGCTGTCCGGTCTGGATGGCGGCGACGGTGCCGCCGTCGACGAGCAGGTCGGTGCCGGACAGGAAGCTCGCGGCGGGGCTGAGGAGGAACTCGGTGGCGGCGGCGATGTCTGCGGGGGTCCCGAGCCGCTTCGCGTTGGACACGTCGATCATCATCTGCATGTGGCCGCCGTGATCGGTCGCGAGCTCCGCGGTGCTCATCGGGGTGGCGATGACGCCGGGGCTGATGGAGTTGATCCGGGCACCGTGGGCGCCCCAGGTGGTGCTGGCGGCCTGTACGCGGATCTGGTTCGCGCGCTTGGCGAAGGTGTATGCGTGGCCGCTGTCGGGAAACTGGTCCGGGCTCGCGGCCGGAAGTGCCAGCAGCTCGCTGGCCGGTGTCGTGGCAAGGGCGCGAGCCACCTCCGGTGCCAGCGGCGTGCCGAGGTGGCCGGCCATGCTGGCGATGACGACGCCCGCCCCGCCCGGGGCGACGACGTGGGCGAACTCCTCCAGGACCAGGGCGACGCCGAGCAGGTCGACGGCCAGGACCGCCGGTACCGGAGCCTGAGCGGGAGACAGCCCGGCGGTGTGGACCACGGACCGGACCGGCCCCAGCGAGGCTGCGTGTTTGGCGAGGGCCACCACCGACTCGCGGGAGGTGACATCGACGACGGCGGTGGCCACCGCGTAGCCCTCGATCTCCAGCTTCCCGGCGAGCGTCTGCAGGATCTCCTCGTTGACGTCGGCGATCAGAACGTGGGTGCCGGGACCGATACGTCGAGCGATTGCCTGTCCCATCGCTCCGATACCGATCACCACTGTGACGTCAGGTTTCATCGTCTGCCTTGAAGGACGTCTGGCGGCGGTCAGCGGCGGTCGCGGGCAGCGTTTGGACCCACCGTGCGAGGCGGTTCCAGAGGTCGTGGCGGGTGCCGGCGGTGTTGTGGCAGTGCGCGGACCTTGGGAGCCGGAACAGGGTGATGTCGTCGGAGGAGCTGTAGGCGCGGGCCTCGTCGTGGTGATCCGGGGTGGAGTCGCGTTCTCCGAGGCCGATGAAGACCGGGCAGCGGATCCGGCCGGCGTGGTCGGAGGCGATGTACGGGACGATCGACAGCGGGCCGGTCACGCCGGGAAGGTGGGCGCTGGTGAGGTCGTCCGCGGCGATGACGTCGGTGGGGACGTCGTCCCAGTAGAAGTGGTGGCGGATCGCGGGGTCGGTGCGGTCGGACAGGAACGGTTCGTCGAAGGCGCCGGCCCTGGCCGGGACCATGATGGACTCCAGGCTGGGGATCTTGGTGCGGTCGTTTCCGACGAGGTGCGCGGCGAAGGGGCCCACTGTGCCGTAGCCGAGTGGGGCGATGGCGTCGAAGCTGCCGTGCAGCGATTGCTGGAAGATGGCGAGCATGCCGCCCATGGAGTGACCGACCGCGACGATCGGGCCGATGTCGATCGGCCCGAGGCCAGGCAGGAGCGTGCCTTTCGTCGCGTGTTCGAGCAGGTCGGTCAGCGCCGCGTTGTTCGCCGCGGCGACGACGTCAGGGGTGAGTTCCACGGCTCGTGGGTGGCGGGAGCTCTCGCCGGTGGCGAGATGGTCGACAGCGATGACGAGCATTCCCTGGGCCGCGAGGTGCTCGCCGAAGCTGTAGCCCACGCGGCCGGGGACGTCGAGATGCCAGTAGGCCTTCGTGTAGCCACCGCCGGGAAGGCAGAACAGCAGCGGCACCGGGCCGTCCGTCGGCGCCGGGGGCGGGAAGATCCACGTCGCGATGTGGTGGTCGCCGTCGATCGACACCCGGCCGGTCACGTCGACGACGACGGTCGGCGGGGCGGACGCGGCCGGCGCGCTCATCGGGCGCCCGATCGCGTCAGCGACGTCACACCCGGGGCCCGGACCGGCACGGCCGTAGATGGCACGATGGCCTGGAGACCGTGCGCCCAGGTGGTGAGCTCGTGGGCATCCCCGACGGTCCGCGATAATAGCCCGTCGCGCTGCATTCCGACTCTCACGTATTCGTTTCCTGCCATCGGACAACCTCCTCAAATGCTGCTGTGTGCTTCCACGGGTATAACTTGCGGAAAGGTGGGAGTGGTTACCGACCGCACCCTTCACCCACGCGGCGCGCTCGGTTCGCTCCGGCCGAGCTGACGGTCCGGACCAGACGACGGGTATTACATCAGGGGACGATGCGCCCGTCGGGCTGACGCCACGGATTGACACCGCGGCCGATCATTTGCACAATCGGGCCGGGAACGGATCGATAGACGCCAGGCCCCACATTTGGAGCAGAGCGCGCACGTCAGGCGCGGCCAGAAATAATCTTATCCAGATCGCGAGCCGCTTCCAGGTCGGCGAGGCTGGTGACGTCGCACCGGATGGCGACGGCCTGTGTGCCGATCTCGACGGCCACCGAGTCCGCACGGTCGGCGTCGATGTCGGCGACCACCACGCGGGCCCCACGGCGGGCGAGGGCATGCGCGGTGGCACGTCCAATGCCGCTGCCACCGCCGGTGATCACAGCCACGGCGCTGCTCAGGTCAGTACTCACGAGCACTCATCGCGCAGGGTCACCTGTCCTTATCAGAGGAACGGCGGCCAGGTCAGACTGGCCGGATCGGTGTCGTCGAGGGCAGCGAGGGTCGCCGGAGACACCGGGGCCGAGAGGAAACCGACCAGGCCGTCGAGCAGGTCGGTGACCGCGACGGCAAGAGGGACCACCGGCCGGCCGGCGGCGCGTGCCAACTCCCGGTCCGCGGCGGCCCGAACCATGAACGTCATCGCCCAGGAGATGCGATGGGGCCGCAACGGCTCCGCGATGTGCGGGAGAAATCCCGACAGGCGCTCCTGGAAACGCACCGCCGACTGGCGGATCTCGTCCGGCAACTGCTCGAACACGTCCCGCCGCCCGTACTGGTGGAGCATCCCGACAAAGCCCAGGTAGTGACTGCCCGGTCGTTCGCTCTGCTCCATCACCACCCGTAGCTGGCACTCCAACCACGAGCGCAGATCGTCGGGACGGCGTTCCGCGATCAGCAACATCCGGCGTTCATGCAGCCACTCCAGCCGGTATTCGAAGATCGCCTGTATCAGCTCGTCCTTCGAGCCGAAGTGGTACTGCACCGCCGAGTTGTTGCCACTCCCGGCCGCCGTCCCGATCTGGCGCAGCGACACCCCCTCGATCCCGTGCAGAGCAAACAACTGCTCCGCCACGCGGACGATCTGCTCCTTCGTCGACGGAGCTACCACCGGCATGGCGCCATCGAAGCATCTGGACACCAGGCAGTCAACCGTCTTAGAGTCCAGCCGCCCGACTTAGCCAGCGCTGATGCGGAGGTCCATCCATGAGCGACTCAGTCACCGACCGRACCTACCGGGAGGTCATGACCGTCGACCCACCGCCGGTGAGCACACCTTTCGAGCAGGCGACCCGTGATTTCGTCTTCGGCCAGGTGTGGTCGCGCCCCGGGCTGAGCCGCCGCGACCGGCGCCTGGTCACGCTGACCTGTGTCGCGGCAGCGGACGCCCCCCAGCCGATCGACGACCACGTCTACGCCGCGCTGGGCAGCGGTGACCTCACGCTGCCGGAGTTGCTGGAGTTCGTCCTGCACTTCGCCGTGTACTGCGGCTGGCCCAAGGCGTCCCACGTCGAGGGGGTGATCCGCCGGCAGTGGGCCCGCCTCCAGACCGAACGTGACGAACCGGTGACGCCCTGGCCCGCGCTGGACAACGCCACTCTCGGCCCGAACGACTGGGACGCCCGGCTCGAACGCGGCGTCAAGGAGTTCATCGACGTCAACCTGCTCCCCGCCCCGCCGCCCGACACGCCGTACACCCATGCCGGCATCCTCAGCTACGTCTTCGGGCACCTCTGGCAGCGCCCGGGCCTGACCCGCCGCGATCGCCGGGTCATCACCGTCGCCTGCGTTGCCATCGACGACTCCCCCATGCCCCTGCAGACACACGTCGGCTCCGCACTCGGATCAGGCGATATCACCAAACCGGAGATGGACGAGATCGCCCTGCACTTCTCCGTCTACTACGGCTTCGCCAAGGGCGAGGCCCTCCAGGCCAGCGCCGATGCCGGCTGGGCCCGGCTACAAAGCTGAACCCACCCGGCACACCTCCACCGCGGGCCACCGCAAGTCAGAAGTCGCTGATTGCTCTGGCGGCAGAGCAGCCACGTGGCCCGGTGACCGGAGTCGCCCTGATGGCCGATCCCCTGCCGACGCCGTCGGGCACCGTTTCGTCGCGCACCGCAAGAGATCGGAGGTGGGTCGGTGAGAGTCGGTGCCGCGGAGGTGGACCGAGTGGAAGAGCAGACCTTCCGCGCCTCGCTCAGCGCGATCACCCAGGACGAGGCGCTCCTCGACCGACGGGTAGGCCCACTGCCTCCCGGGTTCTGGGACCGCGCCTCGGGCGTGTTCCAGTTCTCGTGCCACAGCTGGCTCCTGCGGGTAGACGGCCTGGTCGTCGTCGTGGACCCGTGCACCGGGAATGGGCGCCGGCTGGGGCAGGCACCCGTCTTCGACGACCTTGACACGCCCTTCCTTGAACGGCTGGCGGCAGCGGGGGCACCGGCCGAGAAGGTCGACCTGGTGTTCTCCACCCATCTGCACCACGACCACTGCGGCTGGAACGTGCGGCTGGACGAAGAACGCTGGGTCCCGACCTTCCCGAACGCGGTCTACCTCTTCGCCGAGCAGGAGTACCGGCGCTGGGACCCGGCGAACCCGTCCCGGCACCCAAACGCGTTCAACCCGAACGTCTTCGACCAGTGCGTGCGGCCAGTGGTGGCAGCCGGGCAGGCCGAGCTCGTGGYGCTGCCGTACCGGGTATCACCCAGTTTGACGATCGAGCCGGCCGCGGGACACACCACCGGGCACGCCATGATGGGCCTGGTGTCCGAGGGCATACGCGCCTACTTCACCGGCGACGCCTTCCACCACCCAGTCCAGTTCACCCGGCCGGAACTGCACCTTCCAGGCTGCGACGACCTGGCCACGGCAATCGAAACCCGCAGATCCGTGGTGCGACGCCTCCAGGAAGAAGCAGCGTTCGTCCTGCCAGCCCATTTCCCGTCACCACACTACGGCCGGCTAGGTCTCGACGACAACGAGGTCTGCTTCATACCCGGTGGAGCAGCGTGAAACATCGCCAGTCGCCGTAGGCCTTCCCACTCCTCTTCAGATCACCTCAAATCCCCCATACCGTCCGGCGACCATCTTGCTCACGACCATCAACAGCGAATCAGCCGGTGTCGGCAAATCCGAAAAAGCGAGTCCGTGAGCCGCCAGCCGCTCTCCCCCTAGATACTCGCTGGCAACAGGTCTTCGCGGAGAGTTTTGCTTCGACTCCAGTTCCGGCCGGTGCGTCCCTTCTCGTCGCTGCGCTGGTCGACGTAGGCGTACTCCCATACCGAACCGGCGGGCCAGAGGCGGCCCGCCGGCCGGCAGCCCTCGTGCCCGGCGAGCGCCCTCAGCGCTACGACCCAGGCGATCAGGAACAACCCTGCGCGCATTCCTCACGGCCGACCATTGCGCAAGTCGCCGCGAGCGAACTGAAACCCAAACAGGCGTCACCCCAACGAGCCGCCGGCCCACGCGGGCGAACACCACGGCGATCTTCACAGTTGCTCGCCATCCGACGAAAGGACAAAGACATGTCGCACACTCGCCACCTGACCAGCCGACGGGCAGGCACCCGGCCACCCTCGGCCGTCGCATCCATGCGAGCATCCACCCACCCGATCCGGTTACGGCTCGCCGGCGTCGCCGTCCTGGCCGCGAGCCTGGCCTTCGTCTCGGCCTGCGGCGGCTCCGACGACAACGGCCCCACCCCCACGGCAAGCGGCTCCGCGGGTCCCGTGGACATCCTTGGCCCGATCGACAAGGCGACCGGCGCGCCGGTCAAGATCGGCGTGATCACGGAAGGCTCCAGCCCGACCGCCGATCACACCAACGACAAGCGGGTCATTCCGGCCGTCGTCAAGTACCTCAACGAGCACAAGGGCGGGATCGGCGGCCGGCCCATCGAGGTGACGGTCTGCGAGACCCTCAGCGATCTGTCCAAGGCCGCCGACTGCGGCAGCCAGATGGTCGACGACGGCGTCGCCGCGGTCCTCATCGGCACCTCCGCCGTCGTCGAGGCCGCCTGGAAGCCGCTGAACGATGCCAAGATCCCCGTCATGCTCTACAGCTCGGGCGACCCGACCCTGCTGGCCAGTCCGACGACCTTCGTGCTGGCCAACCCGACCTTCGGCTTCGTCGACCTCGCGATCCAGGTCGCCAAGGACGCGGGCAACAAGAAGGTCTCCGCGATCGTCGTCGACGTCCCCGCAGCCCTGCACTCCGCGCAGGAGGTTGCCCCGCCCCTGTTCCAGAAGGCCGGCATCGGCTACGAACTCGTCCGCGTCGCACCCGGCACTGCGGACATGACGCCCCAGATGCAGCAGATCGCCGACAACGGCTCCGACCAGGTCTTCATCATCGGAAACGACGCGTTCTGCATCAGCGCCATGAACGGCCTGGGGGCCGTCGGCTTCACCGGCACCATCAGTGGCATCTCCCAGTGCATCACCGACGCCACCCGCAAGTCAGTCGCCAGCACCACCCTCAAAGGGATGGTCATCAGCGCCAGCGCGCCGATCGGCCCAGACAGCCCCTCCATGCGGCTCTTCACGAAGGTCGCCGAGACCTACGGCAAGGACATCGACCTCAGCAACCAGGACGGCATGATCATGTTCATGCTCATCGCCGGCCTCCAGACAGCGACACAGGGCATCACCGGCGACATCACCCCGGCGACCATCACCACGACCATCAAATCGATGAAGGAGACCGAGCTTCCCGGCGGCGGCGGCATCAATTTCCGCTGCAACGGCAAAGCCGTCACCGATTCTCAAGCCGTCTGCGTCCGCGGCGGACTGTCAACTACCCTCGACGACAAGGGCCAGCCCGCCGCATACAAGGTCCTCGCCAACACCCCCATTCCCGACTAACGTCCCACCCAGGCCGGAGGGCGGGCACCGCTTCACCACCCGCCCTCCGCTCGCCATCACCACATCACCCGCGACAAGCCGCCACTGGCGACGGCGCGGCCCCAGGCTGTTCCATCACCGGCTGACCTCTTGTGTCGAGGTGTCGAACATGAATTCGGTGCCGCTGCGCCGCTACGTAGCCAGGTTGGCCTAGCCAACCTGCTCGGAACCCAACCACGCGTCGGCTACGAGGTCGGAGCGTGGCGCTCTCGGGGCGCATCCGCTCGCTGGTCATCGAGGATGAGCTTTATGAGTTCCACCATCGACAGATAAAGCCAGAAGATCCAGTCGAGATAGAAATCATCATAGTCACGTTTCTGTCTCGCGTCCTGGTGGCGGATGTGAAAGTTGTTCGCGATGTCGAACAAGGCGCCGCGGTCCGACTTGGCCAAAGGCGTCTGCCAGTATGCCGTGGCGGCGCTCTTCGATCACCAGGGCCAGGGCCGCAACCGCGGAGCGCTTCTGGTGCCGTCCAGCCTCGCGGCCTCGGAACAGCGAGATCGCGTGGCGGACTTGCTCGTCCTGCTCGCTTGTGTCACGGGTCAGCAGTGACCGAACAAGCTGCGCACGGGCATCGTCGGTCACCCCGACCAGTCGGCCGACATCGGCGCCTTCATCTGCCAGGCGATAGGGAACGTCCGCGCCGCGTAGGAGACTGTTCACGCGCCAGCGATACACCGCACGACCTGAACCAAGATCCCATTCGCAATGGGGCCAGTCGCACTCGTTGTACGAATGGAGATCCCGTGGCCGTGGCCGTGGCCGTGGCCGTGCGACGAAATCGTGCAGGACCTCGATCATTTGGAAGAGGTTCTCCCGGTCGGCGGCCAGCATCTCGGGGTCGATCGGCCACATGGTCGGCCCGCCGAACGGTCCTTCGACCAAGGTGGCGGGCGACGGGCCGTACGGGTTGTCGATACAGTCCTTGCCGAATCGCCGCTCGAAGTAACCCGAGACTTCGAACTCACGGACAGGATCCACGTGGCGGCGCGCCAATGCATCGACGCTCGGGTGAGCAGGTCGGTGCGGCCAACGGGTCCGTTCGCGCCAATAGGGAGTTTGCGGGGTGGATCTTCGTGCAGCTCGCTGGCGCTCCCCATGAGGTGGCGCAGAAAAGCCTGCTTCGTCGTCAAGCCCTGCGCCCGACGCGGCGCGGACGACCCGTATCCGTAACCAGGTTCACTGAGTTCTCGGAAGTCCACACCGCCGCTTCCCGTCCATCGCGGCGCCGTGCCCTCTCGAAAAGGATCGCGATCGACTCCCCAGTTGATCAGTCAGGAGCTCGCGGGGTGGGGCCTGACGAGGGAAGATCATGTTCTTCTGAGGGCATCGAGGTGGTCGTGCGCCCAGGTCCTGAAGCTGGTGGCCGGACGTTTCAGGAGCCGGGTCACGTCGTCGGTGAGGATGGCGTTGTGTCCTGCCCGCGCCCACCTGGAGCCGGTGATGACGACGTCGACGACGGAGCTGTCGATTCCGGACGCGAGCATCTGGTCCCGCGCGATGTCGAGAGGCACGTCTACGGCCGTGACGGGGTGGCCGAGCAGCTCTTGGAGCTGGGAGGCCTGGTCGGGCACGGTGAGCAGGTCCGGGCCGGTCAGGGTGTAGGTCCGACCCGCATGCGCAGAGGAGAGCAGGGTCTCGACGGCGACCGCGGCCACGTCGCGGGGGTCGACGACGCCCTGCTTGCCGTCGCCCGTCAGGTTGGGGGCGGGGTTTCCGGATTCGATCGGCTGGGCCCAGTGCAGGACGTTCGAGGCGAAGGTGGACGGCCGTAGCACCGTCCAGGCCATGCCACTGTCGCGCACCGCCCACTCCGCCCGCTGGTGCCAGGCTCCCACTGTTCTGTTGTGGTCGTCGATTTCACCGGTCCCGATGGCGGACAACTTCACGATCCGACCCACACCGGCCGCCGCCGCGGCGTCAAGCAGGGCCATGTCATGGTGGGGCGAGGGTGACGCGGGCGCGGTCAGCAGGAAGACGCTGTCGGCTCCGGCGACCGCCGGAGGAAGGGACGCGGGGTCGTCGAAGTCGGCCTGCGCGATGTCCACGCCAAGCGAGGTGGGAATCCTCGCGGGGTCCCGTGTCATCGCGCGGACCGCCTCGCCCCTGGCGGCCAGGAGCCGGAGAACCTCGCGGCCCACGGTGCCGGTGGCACCGGTAACAAGGATCATGTGGACCACGGTGGCAGTGTGGACACCGCCGCCGCTAGGACGTTTCGGCACTCCCCGTCCGCGTGGGCACCGCGGCTGTTCGCGCCGCGCAGGCTTCTACCGTAGGGACGGTGAACGACGACTCAGAACATGTTGTCCCACTGTCGGCCGCCCTACGACCGTGGATTTCCCAGATGAGCACCGCCGCCGGCGGCGACCCCGCTCGCCCGGTCCGGACCGACGTACCGGACGCCGCCACGGCGCTGGTCGTCCGGGAGGGTGGCGCCGGTGTCGAACTCATGGTCATGGGGCCCCGCACCCAGGCCGCGTACTTCGCGGTGAAGCGGGTACCTTTCTGCGTCAAGCTTCGGATGCGGCCCGGCTGGGCTTGGGCGCTGCTGGGTGTCCCGCCGCGCGGGCTTGTCGACCGGGCCGTCCCGTTGAGCGACCTTTGGGGTGCGGCAGGCGACCGGCTCGCCCGCGACCTGTCCGACGTCGGGCCGGATCCCACCGCGGTCGCCGTGCGGCTGGAGGAGGCGCTGAGGCTCCAGGTGTCCACCCGACCGCGCCACGACCTGGCCCGCGGCGAGCTCGTAAACAGCGCGGCCACCGCCCTGACCTCCCCGGCGCTCCCAGCATCGCGGCAGGTACGGACGACTGCCGAGCGCCTCAACATCAGCGAGCGGCACCTGCGCAACCTGTTCACCGACGCCGTCGGCATCCCGCCCAAACACGTCGCTCGGATCGAGCGGCTACGACGTGTGCTGACGGGCGCCAGCCAGCGGTCCTGGACCCACCTCGCCGCCGAAGCCGGCTACTACGACCAGTCCCACATGACCGCCGAGTTCCGCCGCATGATGGGAGTACCTCCCGGAGCGTTCATCACCGGACAACTACCCGCAGCTACACCCTGTCACGAGTAGGCCGTTAGCTGCCCCATCACCACCCTCACGACTTTCGCCTTCGGCGCGACTCCTACCAGGCCTACGGAACACCTATTCGACTCGGTAGATGACGTTGAGCTGCGGCGCGGCCTTTCCGGCGTCAGCGAGAAGATGCTCATCCAGCACCTGCGCGAGATGGAGGAGGACAGCCTGGTCCACCATGAGGTGTATCGCGAGGTCCCACCCGGGTCGAGTACTCCCTCACCGAGCACAGCACGTCACTCAACGAGGCCCTCCGCCCGCTGGGTGAGTGGGGGAAACGACGTCGCGAGCGCCTCGCCACCGAGGACGCGCTCGCATCCGCGTAACCAGCCGCGCCTCGCTGCCCGCGATCCCCACGATAGGTATCTCATGCCACCCGTGTCGGCTCTACCGCGCCGAGACCGGCCGCCTGGTCGAGATCCCGTCGCCGGCCCAGCTCCGCGCGATGCTTGACCTGCCGGCCGGACCGTAAGCCCGTCGCGTAGTTGAGCCGCGGCCGAGCGGTGCCGCGCGTCCTCACGGGCCCACGGCGCTCTCGTCCTGGACCGCCCTTCAGGCGGCCAGCCAGGAGTGCTCGCCGCTGCGGGCGGTGGATGATCCCCGTTCGGGACGACCCACCACTTGATCAGGTCGTCGGCAGCCTGGGCGCCCTCGGTACCGCTCGAGACATACAGCAGCCTGGGCGGACCGAGGTTCAGAGCTTGGCGAGCAGGCCGTTCATGTCGCCGATCTCAGCGGTCTGGCTGGTCCTGATGCTGGCGGCGAGTTGCTTGGCCGGGCCGTAGCGGCCGTCGCGATCCTCGGTGGTTGCCATGGTCACCGCACCCTTGTGGTGAGTGATCATCATGGTCAGGAACATCCGGTCGAAGTCCCGTCCGGACGCGGCGGCCAGTTTCGCCAGGTCCTCGTCGCCCATCATCCCGGGCATCCCCGGGCCGCTCGACGGGCTTGCGGTCGCCATCGGCATGCCGCTCATGGACATGCCCCCGTTCATCGACATCCCGCTGTGCATGGGCATCCCGCTGTGCATGGGCATGGTGGACGCGCCGCCCATGGTCATTCCGCCCGTCCTGGTGGGAGCGGTGGGGGCAGCGGTTGGCTCGCGCCAGCTGTGGAGCCAACCGGCCACGGTGGTGATCTCCGGGTTCTGCGCCTTCGCGATCCGGACGGCGAGCTTCTTGACCTGGGGTGAGGAGGCCCGGGTCGCGGCGAGGTCGGCCATCTCGATCGCCTGCCGATGATGGGCGATCATGTTCTGGGCGAAGGTGACGTCCGCCGCGTTGTGGTCGGAACCGGCGGCGGAGGAATGGCTGGCAGCCGCGGCGCCGGCCTGTGTTCCGCCGCTACAGGCGGTCACCGTCGTGGCGGCCAGCAGGGCAGCAGAGATCGCGAAGAGTCGCTTCATGGGTCTTCTTCCTCAGAAGGAGGTCTGTAGGCCACGTGGGCGGGACACGTCGCGGTCCCGCGCGGCGCGAAACCGCGGCGCGGGGCAGGGACGGGTTGGTTACAGACGAAGCGCGCAGAGCGAGGACAACGTGCGGGCGCGTGGCGGACGCCGCCATCTGGGTGGCCCTCGCCGCCGGATCGACGACAGTACGGCGCCCGCAGGACTCTGACGGGTGACGCAGGTTAGGCCTGCCAGCAGTCGCCGCCCTGCCAACAGCGGCCCGGTATAGCGGAGTCCGCCATGGACATCAGACCGCCGTGGCCGCTGCAGCCATCGGCGTCACACCGGAGCCAGGACCTGTGCGGCACGGCTCGCCATGCGTCGCTGATCGTTAAGACGTCCGAGAGTKGTGGCGCGGTCCGGGCCATGGAGGTGGTCAGGCCGGTCGCGACCCGGGCGAACGCAGGAATGGCCGTGGCCGCGCTGGAAGCGGGTGTGGGCCGCGGATTGGTCGACGGCCGGCCGTGCATCAGAGGGAGTCCGAGCAGTACCGCGCCGACCAGCAGCAAGGTCCGCGCCTGCGCGAGACCCGCGCTGCCGGCGTGGCCGGGCGTGCTCTCCACGCCCGCCATTCTCACCAACAGCTGCCCTGGGCGCCCGACGGAATCCACCCGCACGCGTCGCGTCTTGGGCCCGTCCGCGGTCCGGTCCTCGGCGCAGGACGGGAGCGTCTCGGGATCATCGGGAGACTACGGCCGGTACTACTATTGGTGCCGATGGAGCAGGAGTCGAGGGCGATGTCCACGGCGCCCGCCGCCGTCCCGTCCGGCTCATGCCAGGCGGGCTGGCCTCTTCCGGCGCTGACGTCGAGCCAGAACCGCTGGGCGCCGTGGTTCGGCGCGCTGGCGAGCKGGCTCGCGGTCGCCGCGCTGCTCCTGGGTCTGGTCGTGATGCACGCCGGCCTGGCTCCAGCGATGCCCGACGAGCCGGGCATGACAGCCGGTGCCGGCGCGAGCGCGATGTCGATGCGCGGCGCGGCCCCTGACGACTCGGCGGCATCGATGGCCGACGGGGCGACCGTGCGGCCCGTCGGAGAGCATCCGGTCGAGGCAACAGCGGGGTCCGTGCTCGCCGCGGCGGCGGTTCCCGGGAGCGCGGGCGCCGGGGGGATGCTGGGGCACGCCGGCGGGATGATGTGCCTCGCGGTGCTGACGCTGTTCGCGCTGTCCCTCGTACTGTCCCTGCGCCGAGGTGGCCGGTGGGTCGCGGCGCAGCCCGCGGACCTCCCGGCGCCCGCCCGCAGCACGAGCTGGGCGGCGCAGCGACCACCACCCTCGTCCGCCGCGCTCGCGCGGCTGGGAGTCCTGCGGACGTGAGGGCGGATCACGGTATTCCGATGCCCTGATCCGATCAGTCCGGGCAGCTGGCTGGACCTGTCCGTCGTCCGGTCATGCCTGGATTTCCCTCGTCTGGAGAACCAGCATGTCTTCCCAAGCCCCGCCGTCGGCCCGGCCCGCTCGGGCCGCCTCCCGCGCGTCGCGCCGCCGCCGTCGCCGGACGCGGCCGCTCACCGTCGTCGGCGTTCTCGCCGCCGTCGCGCTCGCCGCGGCGACCGCAGCAGTCGTCACCCACCTCACCGGCAGCCCGACCAGCAGCGGCCAGCTGGTAGCGCCGTCCTCGGAGGCRGTGCTCACCGCCGAACGCGCCCGCGCGACAACCGGGCGCACCGTGAGCAGGACCATCACCGCCCGACCGGCGACGGTCGACCTCGGCGGGCGCGGCGTGAACACCTGGACGCTCGACGGCACGGTGCCCGGCCCCGAGCTGCGAGTCCAGCCCGGCGACCGGCTTCGCCTGACGTTGCGCAACCAGCTGCCGGTCGCGACCTCGCTGCACTGGCACGGCCTGGAACTGCGCAACGACATGGACGGCGCACCCGGAGCCGCGGGTTCCGAGATCCCGCCTGGTGGCTCGTTCACCTACGACTTCACGGTGCCCTCACAGCCAGGCACCTACTTCTTCCACAGCCACGTCGGCACCCAGCTCGACACCGGGCTGTACGCGCCGCTGATCGTCGAGGACCCGGCCGCGCCCCGCGACTACGCCACCGACGCGGTCCTCATGTTCGACGACTGGACCGACGGCCTGGGCCGCTCCCCCGACCAAATCCTCGCCGACCTGAAGGCCGCCGGGATGGCGGGCATGACCGGCATGAGCGGCCAGGGCGACATGCCGGGGATGGACATGGGCGGCATGGACATGGGCGGCGGGCAGGCGAGCCCGCTCGGCGCCGACGCCGGTGACGTGGCCTACCCCGCCTACCTGGTCAACGGCCGCGTGCCTGAGAACCCCTACGTGCTGTCCGCCCGGCCGGGGCAGCGGATCCGGCTCCGGCTGGTCAACGCCGGCTCGGACACGGTGTTCCGGTTCGGCGTCGGCGGCCATCGGCTCACGGTCGTCGCGGCGGACGGCCGGCCGGTCAAGCCGGTGGACGTCGACACCCTGCTGATCGCGATGGGCGAGCGCTACGACRTCGAGATCACCGCGGGCACCGGGGTCTTCCCGCTCATGGCCGCCCCCGAGGGCAAGGACGGCATGGCGATGGCCGTCCTGCGCACATCCCCCGGACCCATGCCCAACCCGGCCGCCCGGCCGGCGGAGCTCAATGGCCTGCTCCTGACCTACCGCGACCTCTACCCGACCCCCGAGGACGCTCTGCCGGCCCACGCACCCAACCAGGTGATCACGCTACGGCTGGGCGCGGACCCGACCGACTACCGCTGGACGATCAACGGCAGGTCGTTCGGCGACGCCGACGGCGACCCGTCGACCAACCATCCACCCGAGCTTCGGGTTCACCAGGGTGAACGCATCCGGATCCTCTTCCAGAACGCCACCATGATGTCTCATCCCATGCACATCCACGGCCACACCTTCGCCGTTGAGGCGCCGACCTCGAACGGCGTACGCAAGGACACCGTGCTCGTCCCCGCGATGGGCACGGTCACCGTCGACCTCGACGCCGACAACCCCGGCCAGTGGATGATCCACTGCCACAACGCCTACCACGCGGCGGCCGGCATGATGACCATCCTGTCCTATACCACCTGACCGCAACCCCATGTCGGCTCGCCGGAGCGCCAGCGGTCCGCTGAGCCGACAAAGGAGCAAGGATGCGCGCCAGCCGGCCGGCGCCGCTAGCCGGCTGGCGCGCCGATCGCGCCCACGTGATGGTGAGCCGGCCGCGACCGGTCAGCGCCTCGGTTGGCCGTCAGTGTTTGACAAGGCGGTCGGCCGTCTCACGGAGGGCGGCGAGGCGGGCGCGGTACTCCTTTTCGTCGATCTCGCCGCGGGCGAAGCGCTCGGCGAGGATCTGCTCAGGGGACGGGCCGGCAGGCCCACCGGTGGCCGCGGGCCCGGCGGGTGGCGGCGTCGGGGGACGACCGCGGTCGCCTGCCTGGGTCAGCGCCCGTACTACCAGTACCGCTCCGATGATGAGCACAGCCCAGAACAGCAGCATGCCCAGGGACATGGCGAACCAGCCCCAGCCACCCATGCCATGGCCGTCATGCCAGTACATCATCACTGTCACCTCCCGGAGCGAGTGGACGGACGGTCCGAATGGCGCCTTCGCCGCGCTCCCTCCTTCTTCCAGGATGCGGCGGTTCGCGCCGGAGTGCAGGTGCTGGACGGCCTGACGCCACCAGGTCAATCCGCTCACCGCCGCGCACCCAGCCGCCCGCCTGGTCAGCTCGACGACCGGGCGTCGCTGGCCGGCGCCAGGTGCAGTGGTAGCTGTGGTCACGGTCTTCGCGGTGACCTTGTGATCGTGAAGCCACCGCGCGGGGGCTCAGCCGTGGTGGGCCTGTACCGCCGCGTGGACGGCGGCGACCTGTTGGAAGACCAAGCCAGATTGATCGATAGATCGCCGATCCGACGGCGCCGGAGGCGATCTGGCGAAGGCGCGGGTCCCAGGCGAGGTCCGCCAGCCCCGCAGAGGAGACGGCGCGGGGTCGAGCCGCGGACCTGCCCGTCTCGGCCGCGGCGGCGCTGGCCGGAGCTGATGGCGGACGCGATCAGCGAGGTCCAGGTCGCCGCCCGGACCAGGACCCGGGGTCACCGGGCTCCCGGCCACCCGACTCCCGACCTGGCGACACGCCGACGGCGCCGCCCACGGTTCGTCTGCCTGCCGGGCTCCAGCCTCGGTCCGCGTCCGCCAAGCCCGATACGGCGGCGCCATGATGCAGGCAGGCGTCGAACGAGTAGGCGCCGGCACCGACGATCAGCAGAAACAGGCTGCCACACAACTGCGCGAGATCCACCCGGGCTTCGTGGAGGAAGTCCCCCCAGCCGGACTCGCCTTTGAACAGCGCCGAACCGCCCCACAGGATCGGAATCTTAGTAACGATCAGGGCACACGTCATGTTCACGACCATCGGTATCGCGGCGAGCCGGGTCAGCAGCCCGACCAGAAGCAGCGTCCCGCAAACGATCTCCAACACACCGGTGAACGGCGCGAAGAAGCCGGGCGCGGGGATACCGATCTTGTCGAAACGGCCGGTACCCAGCGTGTGAGGACGCACGAACTTCAGGATTCCCTCGGTAAGGAACACCACGCCCACGTAAAAGCGGATGAGAACCGTCGCGGCCGTCACGTCCGTCGCGACCAGCCAGGTCCACCAGCCAGGCCCCGGCGTCATCCGGAAATTCCTTCCAAGCGGAGTCATACCCGACCTCCTCACCGTCCTCCGGCACCGGCGCTGGCTCGAACCCGCGCCCATCCTGCGCCGTGGCGCCGTCCGCGACCGGTGCATCCGCCACGCACCCTGCCCGGTCGCCGTCATCCACCACCACCGCGCATGAACACGCAGAAGCTGTTCGGGCCATCGCCCAGTCGTCCCTCGGGACCCCGTCCGAACCGATCTCGGCAACCCCGGCCATCGAGCGTCGTCCCTGTTCAGAGCACGTTTGGCGACCGGCCGGATGGTGATCTGGCTTGACTCGAGGCGTTCGTTCTCGGGGCGGCGAGTCGTCAGGGCGCCGTGGTGCTGACTCGTCCGGTTCGGACCGCCTCGACCAGCGCGGCGTGGTCGGCCTCGTTCTGGTCGGCGTACGCCTCTGCGAAGCGAGCGACCGCCCGGTCGAACCCCGCGCCGGTGCCCAGGTAGGACGCGATCGCGATGCGGTCGCCCGACCGTGCGTGGGCCCGCGCGAGGGTGGCGGCGCACAGACGTCCGAACAGGGCCATCCCGTCGGGGTCCATGCTCTCCGTCTCTGCGATGCCCTTCCAGTCCTGCAGCTGCCGGACGTAGAAGTCGCGCTGCCGCCCGTCGAGGCCTTCCACTCGCTGCCAGCCGAGGAAGATGTCGCTGGCGGCCTGGATGAGGCGTTGCCCGACAACGACCCGTTCGCCCTGGTTGCCGTACTCGCTCCCGGGCAAGTGATCCGCGAGGACCGATGTCCCCGCTTCCTTGATCTGCAGCAGGAGCGGGTCGCCGTCGTCGCGGCCGAGCAGCAGCGCAGCCCAACAGCGGGTGCCCACGCTGCCGACACCGACGACCTTGCGAGCGAAGTCCACGAGACGGTACTGGGCGAGCAGTCTGCGTCGGTCGGCCGACAGCGTCGCGGAGTACCGGTCCACGATCGAGCTCAGCCATCCCATCAGCAGCTCCCGTTCTCTCGCCGCCTCCAGCTCGCCGATCGGGACGAGTAGCGGCGGGTCGGACGCGAAACGTCGTTCGCCGTCCACAAGCTTGGTCAGCTTGGTGAACGCCCGCAGCTGGTCGCGCGATCGGGCGCGCGACGTCGCCCGTGACAGGCGTTTGGAACTCCCCCGGCCCAGCACGTCCGCAAACCGTGTAACCAGGTCGTCGACATCGACATGCGCGTACCAGACGTCGAGGTTGGTCATCGCCGCGAACCGGTGCATCCACATCCGATAGGCCCTGACCGCCGCGGTCACGATGTCGCGCCGTTCGACCGGCCCGAAGCCGTTGGCACGGCCAGCGATGACCAGACTGGTGGCGAACCGCTTCACGTCCCACTCCCAGGGGCCGGGAAGGGTCTCGTCGAAGTCGTTGATATCGAATACCAGGCGTCGTTCAGGGGAGGCGAGCAGCCGGAAGTTCAGCATGTGCGCGTCGCCACAGAGCTGGACGGAGATACCCGACGTCGGAGTCCTGGCGAGATCCGCCGCCATGATCGCGGCGGCGCCTCGATAAAATCTGAACGGCGATTCAGCCATCCGCTGGTAGCGGATGGGAACGAGCTCGGGCAGGCGGTGCCGCGACTGCTGGTCCACCGCGTCGATCGGATCGGCCCGATCCGGCGCCGGTTCATACTCCGCGTGGGTCCGGCGCGGGGCTTGGGCCCGTGYGGTCCGTCCCCGAGCCGCGCGCTCCGCCGGACTCAGCGGAGCACCGTCAGGCATTCCTTCGGCTGACCGCGGCCGGGAGCGGCGCCCGGGAGCGTGTCTCACAGCAGCCGTCATATTCGACCTCTCGCGGGCCTCCACGGTGTGACTCATGGTCGCCTCCGTACAAAGTCCTACTGGGTTCCTGAATGGGCGGGTGTCGAGGAATCCTCCACCGCGGTCTCGGCAGTCGTATCGCCCAGAAGCGGACGCAGCCATTGGGCCGCGGGATCGGCGTCGATGAGCAGAGCCTTGGCCAGCAGGGTCATCGGAACCGCCAGCAGTGCTCCGAGCGGGCCGAGGACGAACGCCCAAAACACCAAGGACAGGAAGGTCAGGGTCGCGGACAGCCTCACCACGTTGCCGACGACCTTGGGCTGGATGAACGACTGCACGACCATGTTGATAGATGAGTAGACCGCCACGACCCAGAGCATGCGGCCCACACCGCCCTCGAGCAGGCCGAGCAGCGCGGGTGGGATCAGTCCCACCACGAACCCGATGTTGGGGATGTAGTTGGTGATAAACGACAGCAGCCCCCACAACAGTGGCAACGGGATCGCCAGCCATTGCAGAGCCARCGCGTCGAGCACGGCGACGATCAGCCCGAAAAGCGAAGACACGGCCAGATAGCGGCGCGTGTTGCGGGCGAATTCCCGCAATGCCCCCACGACGAGCGGCCGCGACTCGGCTACCACGTCGAGCCGGCGAGCAAACAGGTCGCAGTCGATTGCCAGGAAAAACACTATCGTGACCAGGAACACCAGGTTGGACCCCGCCGAGGTCAGCCCGGAAAGGATGTCGTGCAGCACGCCGGAGAGTTTGGTCAGGTCGAGCCGACCGACCGTGGCGCTGGCTTGTTCCGGCTGGACACCGAGGTCCTCAAGCCACTGGGCGGCCTGGTTCAACAGCTTGTCGAACTGGGTGCGGTAGTCCGGCAGCAGCGTGATCAGCCGGGCGGCCGACCCGACCAGGGCTACCACCAAGCCGACCAGAATCGTATATATCGTCGCCATCGCCGCGACCACGCCGACCCACCCGGGCACCCCACGCCGGCGCAGGCCTGTCTGCAATGGGTGCACCGTGACGACGAGAACCAGTGCCAGAAACGCTGGTCCGAGTGTGTCCCGGAAGGCTCGAAATCCGGCCGTGACGACGGTCAGTGACGCCAGTCCCAGCAAAATCACCACAGGGCGTGCCAGCGATCCTTTTAGGGCATCGCTCGACGACATCCGCACCGTGTCTTCAACCCTTCCGCGATTGATCGCGCGGCGTCGGTCGCGGTGACCGGCGCGGAATCCGGCAAACTATTCGGATGTGATTAGACCCACGATTCCGCTCGCGAGGAAACATAGCCCGCTCACCGTGGCGACCAGAAAAATGACATCCCATCCGTGTCGGCCCATCCACGTGTTGTAAGCGGCGAGAATCCGCCCGGTCTGCCGTGGCGCGAGCAGCCTGAGGACGATGGGAAACTCTACCATGATCAGCACCAGCGCGGCGCACACGAACAGCGAGAGAATAGTGAGACCCGGGCCGGAATCGGTCGCTGCGAGATTTTTCAACGCGGCGACATAGAACGCGGAAGGCAGATATGTCGTTACCCCGACGAAGAACATCGTTCGGGCTCCCACAGCCTTCCGGCTCTCACCAGCCTCTTTCGGCGTCAGGTCGCGGGCCGCATCCGGGCCGCCCACTTCTCGCGAGGTTGCCACGACACGTCGAGACGGTCGGCGAATCTCGGTCGGGCGGTGTCGAGAAACCCAGAACGCCACCAGTAGCAGTACCGCCCCAAGAAACGTCTGCATACCGGCGCTCAGGGTCCGCTCCTGACTTCCAGACAGGTCGGCGACGCGCAGGGCCACCACGATGGCGGCGCCAGCCCCGACGGTGACTGCCGCCGCCCCGCCGAGGTAGGCAAATGCGTGCCGCAGCGAAGGAGGATCGCCCAGATAACGAACCACGATCGCCAGGCCGAGCGGATAGATTCCGGCGGCGATGGCAAGCGGCAGCGAACTCGTCACTGCCGCTTCCCTCGAGGCGGCGCCGGTCGGGGTTGGGCGTGGCACTTCCTCATTGACGCACCGGAACTCTTCCAGGAGAGTTTCGTCGCTGGCCCTGAGGCCGGAGAGGTTGACGAGGTCCCCGCAACGGGTCCTGGAACCGGCGACCGCCTCTCTGCCTTAGGCGGTGCCCCGGCCCAGTTTCTTCCGCGTGCCGATTTTTCCGCCTCACCATGTGCTGGCCCCTGGCCACCAGATAGGCACAGACGCCTCGGAACGGGAGGGCGAGCGCGGAGAGAAGCAATCCAGCCTTCGCCCGTCCACTCAACTCTCGATCGCGGAGGATTTCTGCGATCATATGGGACCGAAGCACCATCCCAATAACCCTCAGGAAGATGCAGCGCAGGGTCCTGAAGGCGCCGAGAACCGGGTGGCCGTAGGTCGGATACTGGTGATCCATTTTTCACCTCCGCCTATCACGGTCAGACCTCTACAGTCCCACTCAAGGGGGGACCGGTCGATTCGATCAGCGATTGGGAGCCAGCTCGATTTCTGCGAAGCGGCTCATGTTGGACGAACCAGGCGGTCGCGGCTACCGGATCTGCTGGCGCGGCGGCGCGGCCCGGGGCGTCGCCGCCCAACGCACATGACAGGCCGGCGGTGCCTGGGCAGCCTCACGGATCGCACGGTTGCGCGCTACCGCCGAGGCGTACCAGCGGCCGTAGCTCCGAGCGCCCGAGGGCGCGGTGACGCCGTGTAGGACCACGCTCATCCCGACCGTCAGCATCACAACCGGGACGATCTGGTGCTGTTCGGGTAGCCCACTGGTGGCGACCAGGTCCGCGAACACTATCGACGCCAGCCCGCGCGGCCCGAACCAGCCGACATATGCGACGGTCTGGGGCGCCAGCCTCGATCCGCACAATGAGATGGCGACAGGAACCATCCGGATCACGGTCAGACTGAGCAGCCCGTAGGCCGCCGCCCTCCAGGTCACGGATTCGAGGGCTGGTGCCAGGAACAGGGCGCCGAACAACACGAAGCTCACGGACACGCCGAGGTTGGCGGCTTCCTCAGGCATCTGTTGCGCCGCAGCCAGGCTCTCGTGGGCCGTCAGGCCAGCCACCAGGCCGGCCACCCATGCAGCGATGAAACCACTGCCGTCGATCAGGTCCGCCAGCACGTACGCCAGCGTGGCCGTCGCCAGCAGCGCCACTGACCGCCAGCGCCGGTCCGACCAGCCCTTGTTCATCGACCACCGCAGGGCGAAGGCGCTGCCGGCGCCGAGCGCCATGCCGATCGCGCCGGAGGCCAGGAGCGCCCGCAGAAGGACGGATACGGCATATCCGTGCCCGACCGCGTGCTGTTCCTCCTGTGCCAGCGCCAGGAAGATGGTCACGAATGGCAGCGCCAGACCGTCGTTGAGGCCACCCTCGACGTTGAGCGCATGACGGATCAGTCKGGGGACCCGCTGGTCGGTGATGACGGGCAGCCCAAGCGCGGAGTCGGTGGGCGCCAGCACCGCCGCCAGCAGCGCCGCCCCCCACGCGCCGATGCCGGGGAATAGCGCCCACGCCAATAGCCATCCGGCGACCATCGTCAAGGGCAGCCCGAGTCCCAGCAACCGACCAGGCAGCGGCGCCTCCGTCGCCCACGCGCCCACGTTGGCCCCCATGGCGTCGCCAAACAGCACGACCGCGAGGGTCAGTTCCAGAAAGATGGTGGCACCGTGGCTGGCCACGGACGGGGTGATCAGCCCCGCGACCTGCTCGCTGGCCAGCAGGCCGGCCGCGGTGAACACCATCGCGCCGCTGATCGGCGTCTGCCCCAGCCGCCGCTCCACCAGCGCGTAGGCGAACATCGCCGCCGCCACCACCGCGACCGCGGGGTCCATGACGTGCTCCTGCCTGGGTGACCGGAGACCAGGCGGCCGGGCAACCTCACGGACYGGGCGCCGCCAGAGTCCTGCTGTCGTCGAGGCTCGAGCCTTCTTGACTGGTCCCCCGAATGGGAGGGGAATATCGCCACCCCGTCAATTTCTCGGTTCCGGGAGACTCCTCGGATCAGCACACACCCCACCGGCGGTGCGGTCCTCACCCTTCCGAGATGAGCCGCCCGGCGGGGCTGCCACGGCGGCGAAGTACATGAGCGTCGTAGGGACGACTCGACGCACTTGGCGGTAGTACGGCCACATCCGGCCCGAGTCCCTGTGCGGTTGGCCACGGAGACGGCGGTTGCTTCGGCGCGACGCGGGCACCCTCGTCGCGGCACCCAGGGAGGGCGGTATGTGCAGATGGATAGGATACAGGGGCGACCCGATCGCCCCACGCGTCCTGTTGTATGAGCCGGAACGGTCGCTGATCGCCCAAAGCGTCAAACATGCGCCGGAATTGCTCGAACCGAACGGCGACGGGACCGGTCTCGGCTGGTATGACAGACGAAAGACGCCGGCTGTCTTCCGCAGCGACTCACCCGCCTGGGGGGACGAGAACCTCCGGGAGCTGGCCGACGAGGTCTGTTCGCCGCTGTTCCTCGCACACGTCCGGGCGGGCACCGGAACGCCCGTTCAGAAGACGAACTGCCATCCCTTCCGCTACCGTGAGTGGTTATTCGTACACAACGGCTACGTCGCGGGCTTCGAGTCGATTCGGCGCGAGCTGCTGATGGCAGTCCGCCCCGACCTGTTCAGCAATATCAAGGGCTCCACCGATTCGGAGGTCATTTTCCACCTCGCGCTCACATTCGGGCTGGAGAAGGATCCCCTCGGCGGCCTGGAGCGAATGGCTGGTTTCGTCGAGAGCGTCGGTGCCGCCGCGGGTATCGCTGAGCCTCTACAGATGACAGTCGGCCTGACCGACGGCGAAACGCTGTTCGCGGCCAGATACGCCAGCGGGCCGGTTGTCAACACTCTGTACATGAGCGAGGATGTCGACGCGATCCGGATGCTCTACCCCGAACACGAACGCCTGCGGCGCGTACCAGACCACGCGCGGGCCGTCCTGTCGGAACCCCTGAGCG
Organism: Pseudofrankia sp. EUN1h; assembly: GCF_001854645.1. Lineage (NCBI taxonomy): Bacteria > Bacillati > Actinomycetota > Actinomycetes > Frankiales > Frankiaceae > Pseudofrankia > Pseudofrankia sp. EUN1h. The sequence continues at coordinate 164,942 of NZ_MBLN01000077.1, forward strand.
AGCTACCCGGGGTGTGGCACGAGATACCACCCTCGACGGCGCTTGTCGTCACCGACATGCCGCACGATATCACCTTCCATCCCCAGCCGCCGGGATGAATCGGCTCCGGGGCGTCGGACCAGACCAAGACCCGCGATCTGGACGACGTAAACAAACCCAGTTGGCAGGCGGATAGCCTGGGCGGAGGAGTCCAGATGGAGATCAGGCCTCAGGCGGTGGCCATCCCCAAGGAGACCGACCAGCTCGAACGGGGGAAATACGGCCCTGTCTACCCGAGGACACCGGCGTGCTACGGATTCACCATCATCGCCAAGGTCAAGCCGGGCCGAGCCGAGGCGATACGCGCACACGGCCGCACCCTTGCCGGCGCGCTGGAGGGGGATCCTTATCTCCTCGCGCCGCTGAAGCTGCACTACCTGCGCTGGGTGCTCTTCGATGACGACACCCGTTTTATGTACCAGGGGATCTTCGACACGGACTTCGACAAGTACACCGAGGACGCGGTCGCGCTTTTCAGTCGAGCAGGCGTGAGCACGGCCTTCGAGAATCTCGAAGGTTTCCCCGAGGACTGGCGGACGAACCCTGAGGCCTTCGTCCGTTTCGTACGCGCGCACCACTGCCCGAGCTTCCTTGAGTACGGCGAGTATCCGTACGTCACCTCCGACGAGATCAAGAAGGCCCTGCGAATCAAGAACGCCCTGTCGGAGATGCTCGACCAGATGCAGTGAGCATCTCCATCGTCACCGTGAGAACCGGATCGACCTCAATCGCCAGCCGGGACAGGGAGGCGCCGTGAGAAGGCCATCGTTCACACCCTCCGCGCCTTCGGTCGCGCAGCGGAGACCATGATGCCCGAGCCGCGGACGGCGCGCGTCTACAACCAGAACCATGTTCTGCGCACCTACACCCCGGGCCGGCGGCGGGTGAGCATCTACGTGTCGTGGAGCTATCCGGCCGAAGCTGGTAGGAATCCCGCCGAGCTTGACAACCGGTTCTCCACGATGACCGAGATCCGGCGGGTCGCCTGGCCCGCCTACGAGGAACCGCGGTGGTCCGACCCGTTCCAGTTCCAGCAGGGCATCGCGGGGGCGCTGGAGTTGTTCTTCTGGGCCTGGGTTCCTTTCCAGGTGTACGTGGAGCAGGTCACCGGACATCCGGTACCGGTGTATCAACGGATCGATCAGGCTGGGTTTCGGACCGTGCTGGACGGGCGGGTGCTGGCCGACACCGACACCCTGTTCGTGTTCGGACTTGATAACACGATCACCGGGCAGAAGGCTGATCTGGCCGAGATCGAGGCGCTAAGGCACTTCCTGCGCCGCGAGGACGCCTGCCTGATCCTCGGGCCGCATCACGACGTCGGAGCTTCCGACGACCTGGCCGTCCGGGACATCGAGTACCACCACCACGGAGATCTCCTGATCCCCCGCCAGCAGCGGCTTGCCGGATACGTCCGCGGCCTCATGCAAGGACTCGGGGTACCCGTCGAGAACCGCTATGGGCTGCGTCCCGCCGTCCAGGAGCACCATCAGCCCGCCCCGCTGTCCCTGGCCAGGGACCTGGACCCCAGGGGATGGCTCGACGGGGTCAGCCACTTCAATTTTCACCAGCATCTGCCGCACTACGCGGTGACGACCGACGAGCCGGGCGTTGTCCAGGTACTGGCCAGGCAGCCCATCGACCTGGCAAGACCGCATCCGTTCATCGGGGCCGGCGGCACCGAGTTCAACACGTTCCTGTGGATGCCTCCAGCCGGAGACCGGGCCGGCGATGTGCTTCTGGCGGACTCCACGATCTTCAGCTCGCTGTTCGGCGGCGACGAGAGCCTGCGGAACTTCTGGCGCAACCTCGTCTCTCGGTAGCGCCGGAAGGAGGCCCCGCCTGTGACCACGAAGATGCGCGCCACGTTGCAGCTCGACGACATTCAGCGTGGGGTCCTTAGCCCCCGCCCGACCCCCTACGCGGCGACCTATCTCCTGTTCCGAGTGGATGACCGGGCACACGGGCGGGAGCTGATACGGCGCGTGAGCACGGCGGTGACCTCCGCCGCCGATCCGGTCAGCCCCCTGGGGAACACGTGGGTCAGCGTCGCGCTCACCTGCCCCGGACTGCGAGCACTCGGCGTTCCGGAGCCCGCCCTGGCCACGTTCGCCTGGGAGTTCCGTCAGGGCATGGCCGCCAGAGCCACAGCGCTCGGAGACGTCGGCGAGAGCGGCCCCGAGCACTGGGAGACGCCGCTGGGCACGTCCGCTGTCCACGTCGTGCTCCTCGCGGTCGCGCCGGACGCCGCCCAGTTGCAGACGGCCATCGACCGGGTCCGGCCCGCCTACGACCGCCTGTCAGGCGTGAGGGCGATCTGGCGGCAGGACTGCTACACCCTGCCCACCGAGACCGAGCATTTCGGCTATCGCGACGGTGTCAGCCAACCCGCGGTCGAGGGCAGTGGCATCGCCGGGTCCAACACGTTGCAGGTGCCGTTGAAGGCCGGCGAGTTCGTGCTCGGCTACCCCGACGAGCTTGGCGGCGTGCAGGCACCACAGCCAGCCGAGCTCGGACGCAACGGCAGCTACGTCGCCATCCGCAAACTCCACCAACGGGTCGGCGCGTTCCGGCGCTACCTGCGGGACAACGCCGTCAACCCCGAAGACGAGGAGCTACTGGCCGCCAAGATCATGGGCCGATGGCGCAGCGGCGCACCGCTCGCGCTCAGTCCCCATCACGACGATCCCGCCCTCGGGGCCGACCCAGAACGGCGCAACGCGTTCCTCTACGAACGCGATGATCCCGGCGGATTCATCACCCCTGGCGGCTGCCACATCCGCCGGGCCAACCCCCGGGACGCCTCGGTAGCAGGCGAGCCACGACTACACCGCATGATCAGACGGGGCGCTGTCTACGGCCCGCCGCTACCTTCAGGAGTCCTGGACGACGACGGGGCCGACCGCGGCCTGATGTTCACGTTCGTCGGCGCGCACCTCGGGCGGCAGTTCGAGTTCGTCCAGTCCGAATGGATGAACGACGGCGTCTTCTTCGGCGCCGGCGGCGCCACGGACCCCATCACCGGAAGCCACGAAGGCCCCGTCGGGTTCACCATCCCCCGACGGCCACTGCGCCGGCGACTGTCCGGGCTGCCACGGTTCGTCGTCACGCGCGGCGGCGAGTACTGCTTCCTGCCAGGCCTGAACGCACTGCGCTGGCTGGGCGACCTGAAGGACTGAGCACGACCCGACACTTCGCGCCTCACCGCCCCGGCACGCCGCGTCTCCCAGGCGGGAAACCTCATGGACACCCTGCGTCTGCTGTTCAACGCCATCACGGTGATCTTCATCGCGGCCACCATGTTCTCCGCCGGTCTCGGGGCCACCCTCCCGGCCCTGCGGGCCGTCGTGAGCGACGTACCGCTACTGCTGCTGGCGCTGCTGGCCAACATGGTGGTCGTCCCGCTGCTCGGCTGGGGCATCGGCGAGCTGCTCGGCCTAACCGCCGCGCCGTTCATCGCGCTCGTTCTGGTCGCCTCGTCTCCGGGCGGACCGTTCGGGGCGAAACTGGCCATGATCCAAGGAGGCGACGTCGCCGCGGGCGCTGCGACGCAGGTGTTGCTCGCCACTGCCGGTAGCCTCACCTTCGCGCCAACCGTCACCATCATCCTCACCACCGCCGACGTCGGCACCGACGTCTCCCTCGACGTCGGGACGCTGGTGCGGACCGTGGCTCTCCTGCAGCTCGTCCCATTCACCGTCGGCCTGCTCCTTCGCCGCTATGCCACCTCCACCGCCCGGTCGTGGCACCCGACCGGGACCGTGATCTCGAACGTGACCTTCCTGATCGTGCTGGTAGGCATGGTGGTGGGCAACTGGCATGACATCGTCGCGCTGCTCGGCTCGCGCACCCTGCTCGCCGGGTTCATCCTCGCGGCTGCCGCGTTCGCCGTAGGCACGCTGCTGGCCACGGGCATGCCCACACGGCGCACCTCCCTGGGAGGGGTCACCGCGGTGCGCAACGCGGGGCCCGCCCTGGCAGCGATCGGCCTCGCGTTCGACAACGAACCCTCCGTCCTGGGCGCGCTGGCCGCCGTCCTGCTCAGCGGCCTGGCGGCGGCTCTGCCGATCGCCGCCGTACTGCGCGGTCAACGACGCGCCATCCTGGCCACCGCCGACCCGCATGGCGGCGACGCGCACGGACCCCGGACGTAGCCGCACCTGGACAGCGAGGGCCATACGGTCCGGCGACTCCCGGGGCCACACCAGCCGCCCGGTCCCGCGTTCGCCGAGCCGCGGCAACGCGCGGGACCGGTCCGGGACGGCCGCGGACTCACCGCAGAATCTTCTCCTTCGCGCGCTCGAACTCCGCCGCGGTGATGTCACCGCTGGCCTTGAGCCCGGACAGCCTGGCCAGGTCGTCGACCTCCTTGTTGGTGCCACCAGCCACGTCACGGATGTAGGCGTTGACCATCCCGCGCTGTTCCTGCAACTGCCGCGCGTTCCGGTCGGCCATGCTCTGCCCTCTCACGACGAGATAGGCGAGGATGCCGAGGAATGGCAGGACCAGGACGAAGAGAAGCCATCCGGCCTTGGCCCATCCGCTCGTTTCCCTGTCCCGGAATATGTCGATAACGACGCGGACGACGAGAACCAGCCAGATAACCCACAGGAAGATCCAGCAAAGAGTCCAGAAGGCGCCTAGCACCGGATAGTCATAGGCAAGGTACTGGGTAGCGAACACCCGATCCTCCGTCCCGTAGTCAGTATCATCTCCACAATCGTGCCGCAGAACGAAACAGGCGACTCGATCAGTCGCGGAYGGTGACACACTGACGATTCCCTCGACCGGGTACAAAACGGGATTCCGGATCCATCGGCCTAGCGGCGACATCGGCGCGAGACGACACCTTCCATGGAAATCGCCGGCTCTTAGCGTGTCGACTCCCGGGCAGACAGGTGAGGCGCTGCCGATCTTACGGTCGTTTGCGGCACAGATCGGTGCGCGCATGGTGCGCCCAGGTGGCACCTGGACCAGTACGCACCCGTCGCGCCCGGCGGTCGGAGTGCGCCAAGCCGCGATCGAGCGCACGCTCAAGGCGTAGGAGCGCATCAGCCGACCGGGGGTGGCGCAGGCGTCGTCCGTCGGGCATGGCTCCGTACGGCCCACAAATGGGGCCGTATCCGGCCGGGACTTCCGACGACGCGACGCGCGTGCCGACACCTGCGTCGGAGCGGTTCCGTTGCGTGGGCCGAGCGAAGGAGAAGCGACCGTGAACAGCTATCCGCCGATCGCCGACCACGGGATGATCGGAGATCTTCAAACCGCGGCGCTGGTCTCCTCTGAAGGATCGGTCGACTGGTGGTGCACACCGCGATTCGATTCTCCCAGCATCTTCGCTTCGCTTCTCGACAAGGATCGCGGTGGCTACTGCCAGCTCGCCGCTGACCTTCCGGGCGAAAGCGGGCTGACGATCCGTCAGCTATACCTGTCGGACACCGCTGTGCTGGTCACTCGATTCATGGCTCCCAGCGGCGTCGGAGAGGTCGCCGACTTCATGGAACCGCTGGACACCACCATGCCGACGGACCGGCATCGCCTGCTGCGAGTCGCGCGGGTGGTGCGAGGAAGTCTTCCCTTCGTGTTCACCTGCCGTCCCCGGTTCGACTACGGGCGTGCGCCGCACACCCTCACACAGATCGATCGCGGATCCGCGGTCTTCCGGGGCCCCAACGCCGATCTGCGCATTCAGGCCACCGCGCCCGTCACGTTCCAGGCTGACTCCAACGATATCTCCGCCCATTTCACCCTCGCGGCTGGTGACGTGGCCGCCATCGTCCTGACCAGCGATGCGCCGGACAGCCCTGCGCCGCTGCCGCTGTCACTGGACGACATCCGGGACGACCTGGAGTCCTGCCGTGGCTTCTGGATCAACTGGCTGCGCTCCTGCACCTACCGGGGCCGCTGGAAGAACGCGGTCAACCGTTCGGCGATCACCCTCAAGCTGCTCACCTACGCCCCCACGGGGGCACCGATCGCCGYGGCCACCGCCGGGCTGCCAGAGCAGATCGGCGGTGAACGCAACTGGGACTACCGATACACCTGGATCCGAGACGCGTCCCTCTCGGTCAGATCTCTGATCGACCTTGGGTTCACCCAGGAGGCTCATGCCTTCCGTCGATGGCTGCGTGACCGGCTCACCGACGGGGCCACCGCCTCCGGTGAACCGCTGCAGATCATGTACCGGATCGATGGCGACCCCCGGTTGACCGAGGAGACCCTTGATCACTTCGAGGGCTACCGGGGATCCGCACCGGTTCGGATCGGCAACGCCGCCGCCGACCAGATCCAACTCGACATCTACGGAGAAGCCGCCGACGCGCTCGCGCTTGCCGGCGATATCGGAGGCATTCGCGGCTGGCAGGCCTTCGCCACCATGCTCGACCGGCTCACCGAGACCTGGGACCGGCCCGACGAGGGAATCTGGGAGACCCGCGGCGGTCAGCAGGACTTCACCTACAGCCGCCTCATGACCTGGGTCGCCTTCGACCGTGGCATTCGCCTGGCGACCCAGTACTCGCGCCCCGCGGACATCCCCCGCTGGACACAGGTCCGCGACGCGATCTTCAACCAGATCGTAGAACGTGGCTGGAGCCCGAAGCGAGAAGCATTCGTCCAGCACTACAACACCGACGTTCTGGACGCATCGCTCCTGCTCATGCCCCGCGTCGGATTCCTATCCCCACGGGACCCCGCATGGCYGAGCACCCTCGACGCGATGGGGCAGGAACTGGTCAGCGACAGCCTCGTCTACCGCTACGACCCCGAGGCCTCCCCCGACGGGCTACGCGGCTCCGAGGGTACCTTCAACCTCTGCAGCTTCCTGTACGTTGAGGCACTCGCTCGCTCCGGCCGGCTGGTCCAGGCCCGATACGCCTTCGACAAGATGCTGACCTACGCCAACCACGTGGGCCTGTTCGCCGAGGAGATCGGTCCCTCTGGCGAGCAACTCGGCAACTTCCCACAGGCGTTCACGCATCTCGCGCTCGTCGCCGCGGCCATGGCCCTGGATGACGAGCTCGACGCTGAGGAGAACGCCGCGGCGTAGCCGGAAACCGCCAATCCGCCGTACCACCGGCCGGCGTGCTCGGACTCGACCGGCGTCCCGGAGACGATGACAGATCTCAGACGCCGATCGGGCCTGGCCGCCGCCGGCCAAGCCGTCGGTCTGCTGGCAGGCCGCCATGGCTGGTCACCATTCCCAGCAATGGATCCGCCGGCGTCCCGTGCGGGCAGCGGCCGGCAGCTCACGAGGTCGACTGGCCGGACGCGCAAGGAGGACCACCCTGAATCCGTCTCCGGGCAGCCCGTCAAAGATCGACGCCCGCGCGGTCGTCCTCCCGCTGGCGCTCGCGCAGTTCATCTGCAGCTATGCGGCATCGAGCCTCAACGTGGCCATCACCGCCATCGCGAAGGACCTCGACACCACCGTGATCGGCGTGCAGACAACGATCACCCTGTTCACACTCACCATGGCCGCGCTGATGATCCCCGGCAGCAAACTGTCGGATATCTGGGGGCGACGGACCTGCTTCATCACCGGCCTGGCCGTCTACGGCATCGGCGCACTGCTGGCATCACTCTCACCAGGCCTCGGACTAATGATCGTTGGAAACTCCATCCTGGAGGGCGTCGGCTCCGCGCTCATGATCCCGCCGGTGTACATCCTCGTCACCGTGATCTTCACCGAGGTCAGAACACGAGCGAAATACTTCGGCATCGTCAGCGGCGCGGGTGCCCTGGGTGCCRCCGCCGGACCCCTGATCGGTGGGCTGATCACGAGCCTGCTCGGATGGCGCGCGCTGTTCCTGACCCAGGCCCTGGCAGTTGCATTGATCATCTTCTTGGCGCGCAACCTCCCCGACCAGCCGCGCCAGGTACCTCGGCCTCCGTTCGACCTGGGCGGCGCGGTGCTGTCCGCGGCCGGCCTGTCCTTCCTGGTCCTGGGAATCCTGCAGACGAACACCTATGGCTGGTTCGTCTCCCGCAAGGACTTCTCGGTCGCGGGCACGGTCCTGATTTCCCAAGGCGGGATGTCGCCGGTCTGGCTGTCCATCGGCGTCGGCGCGGCCGTCCTCGTCTGCTTCTTCCGCTACCTGCGCGCCCGAGAGCGAAAAGGCAAGGAGCCACTGCTGCACCGTAGACTCCTCCATGACCGCACGGCCAACCTCGGCCTGGGCGTTCAACTCATCCAGTGGCTCACCATGCAGGGCACCTTCTTCGTCGTCAGCGTCTTCCTTCAACAGGCCTGGAAATACGACGCGATCCGAACAGGCCTGATGCTGACCCCCGCCAGCGTGGGAATCCTGGCCTCCTCCGCGGCGGCCGAGAGGCTCGCCAGACGGCACTCGCAACGCACCCTGATCAGGCAGGGCTTCATCGTCACCACGGCCGGCATGGCCCTGTTCCTAGCCCTGGTCCGGACGACCTCAGGGACCTTCAGCCTCGTCCCAGGGCTCCTCCTGACCGGCTTGGGCGTCGGCGTCATGCTCACCGCCGCGGTCAACCTCGTTCAGTCGAGCTTCCCGGACAGCGACCAGAGCGATATCTCCGGACTGTCCCGAAGCGTCTCCAATCTCGGGTCATCATTGGGAACGGCCCTGGCCGGCTCGATCCTGGTCGCCGCCACCCACCCGGGCGGCCGACCATTCGCTCTATCGCTTACTACGCTGCTGGTTGTCACCGTGATCGGCCTCGTCCTCGCGCTCTTCATCCCAAGCCGCGCAGATAGCTAGCGGCCGCACCATCGAAGGTGTCACAGGCCGCCTTTGAGGGCGCTGAGAAGTGCCGGTGCGGAGTGGGCCGCGGCGGTCACGTTCGCCGTGACGAGGACGCACAGGGCCAGGGTCAGCACCGCGGTCAGGACGCCGAAGGCGCGCGTCACCCGCCTTGCCCTCCGGTCGGCCGGGGCCCTTCTCCACAGCAGCACGCTGACGGTGAGGAGGGCGGCCRCCACGACCGTGGCGACCACGGCCATCGCCACGTGGTAACTAGCGAAGCCGGCCGTCATCACGTCGAGGGCCGGCGCGGTCCGCGCGCCCGCGCGCGAGTCGGCCAACTGTCGCGTGGCCTGGTCGAGCGCGCCGGCGAGCGCCGGGTCGGTCCCGCCCTCCTGCAGCATGGGCACCAGCGAGGAGAACGGCGCCGCCGCGCCCTGGATGTTCGCCATCACCGCCGCGAGCGCGAGCAGCGTGAGCGCCGCCGTGAGAACACCGGCCGACGCGAGACCGGCCCGTCTCACCCTGTCGCTGGCCTTCAGGAAATCCTTCCAGAGCGCGATGGTCAGCACGATGAGGACCACCAGTAGGAGCGCGGAGATCAAGCCCTTGATCAGGTGGAACCGGTACCAGTAGTCGACGACCCGCGCGAGGTGCGGGGAAAGCCGCCGGTTGCCGGAACGCCAGTACTCGACGAACCCGCTGTGCACGGCCGCGATGAGCTGGCGGTGGTTGACGAGATCGCCGTCCCCGGCGCCGGCCGCCAGTCGACTCGGGGCGAGGGCGAAGGCGCCGATGAGAGCGGCGGCGCAGAGGGCGAGTGCCAGCAGCCTGCGGCCTGGGGTGCCCGCCGGGCCGGCGGAACTGCGCGGGGAATGGTGCCGGCTCGATGCTGAGCGGTGGCGGCGGGACAGCCCGCGGCTCGGCTGACTACCGGCGTCCAGGCTCCGGGCGACGCCGCGCGCGGACCGTTCCGGATTCGTGCGTGGACCGGTGGCGGGTGATGATGTGAGCATGGCTTACACGGTGTCGCGGGCGCGTCGCCCGGTCACCGGAGTAGGCCGGACGAAGAAGGTGTGGCAGGCCCTACCCGGCCAACCGGACCATCGCGCGGGAAAGGCCGCGCCGCCGGTCGCCGTCAGGCGCGGAGATAGGCGAGGACGGCGAGCACGCGACGGTGCTGGGCGTCGTCGGGTGGCAGGCCGAGCTTGGCGAAGATGTTGCCGATGTGCTTCTCGACGGCGCTGGCGGACAGCACCAGCCGCTGGGCGATGGCCGTGTTCGAATGGCCCTCGGCCATCAGCGCGAGCAGCTCTCGCTCCCGCGGGGTCAGCGACGCCAGCGCCCTGCCGCCGCGCCGCCCGTCCAGCAGGCGCACGACGACCTGCGGGTCGAGCACCGTCGCGCCGCCGGCGACCCGCTCCAGCGCGTCCAGGAACTCCCCGACCCGGCCGACCCGGTCCTTCAGCAGGTAGCCGACCCCGCCCGAGCCGTCCGCGAGCAGGTCAGCCGCGTAGGAGGTCTCGACGTACTGGCTGAGCACCAGCACCGGCGAGCCGGGCAGGCGCGAGCGGACGTCGATCGCCGCCCGCAAGCCCTCATCCGTGTGCGACGGCGGCATCCGGACGTCGACGACCGAGACGTCCGGGCGGTGTCGCAGCACCGCCTCGATCAGGGCCGGGGCGTCACCGACCGCGGCCACCACCTGGTGGCCCTCCTCGGCGAGCAGCCGGATGAGGCCCTCCCGCAACAGCACGGCGTCGTCGGCCACGACGATCCGCAGCCCGCCCTCGGGCACGGGTCGTTCGGGCGTCTCGTCGGCGGCCGTCAGCGGCACGGTAGTTCCGCGGTGATCGTCGTCGGGCCGCCGCACGGGCTGGTGAGGCGGAGCTGGCCGCCGACCGCCTGCACCCGGTCCCGCAGGCCGCGAAGCCCGTGGCCCTTGTCGAACGCGGCGCCGCCAGCCCCGTCGTCGGTCACCCAGATCCGCAGCAGCTCCGCTTCATGACGGAGCCCGATCACGCACCGGCCGGCCTGACTGTGCTTGGCCACGTTGGTCAGTGCCTCGGAGACGACGAAGTACGCGGCCGTCTCGACGGCTGCCTCCGGCCGTCGGCTCAAGGTTCCCGCGTCGAGCTGGGCGGGAACCGTCGAGCGCATGGCCAGCTCGGCGAGCGCCGTCCGCAGGCCGCGATCGACGAGGATCGGCGGGGCGATGCCCCTCGACAGGGCCCGCAGCTCCTCCAACGCCTCCTCGGCCTGGATCATGGCGTCGGCGAGTGCTTCCCGCACGGTCTCGGGCCTGCGGTCGAGATGGCGCTGCGCACGGCCCAGCTCCATCGCCAGCCGGACCAGGCGTTGCTGCGGGCCGTCGTGGATGTCGCGCTCGAGCCGGCGCAGCGCCACCGCCTCGGCGGTCAGCGCGGCGACGGTCTGCGCCCGGGCGGTGTCGCGCTCCTGCTCCAGCCCGCGGATCCTGCGGTGCCACCGGGAGGCGTCCGAGAGCAGCGCCTGCCCGAGACCGGCCTGCACGGCCACGCACGCCCTGGTCAGCAGCGGCAAGGCCAGTATCAGCAGCAGCCCGACCACGGTCCCAAAGATCATCCGCGTGGTCGGCGAGGTCAGGCCCAGGCTCACGTCGACGTGGTACGGACCGCTGCCCGTACTCAGCGTCATCGGCGGCGGCTTCCCAGCGGCCGTGCCCCAGTTGCGCACCGCGGTCGTCGCGGCGCCGACGCCGACGAGCCACCACAGCGCCGTGATCACGGCGGTGATCAGGGCGACGGGCGGCAGGACCATCGCGTGCACCAGGCCGAGCCACAACCCCAGGTCCGACGCGGCGGCGGCGCCGCTCGGCCTCGGCTGGCGCCCGAGCCGCTCCGGGCCGGGTGCCGCCGCGCGGACCCGGTCGATCCGCCACCGCTCCAGATCGGCGGACCAGTACACCGGCGCCGCGACACCGGCCGCGACCGGTGCCCTTCCGATAACCCGACCCAGCATTCCCACGCACAGACCGCCGAGCACGATCAGCGGGCCCGCGACCGAGCTGACCGGACCCGTCAGCAGGTACAGCGACTCCTTCAGCGTGCGACGCGCTACCCGGGCAACGGGACCGGCACCCGGGAAGGACCGGCCCCAAGCCGCGGTGGAGAACGAGCCGGCCATGGTTTCAGCCTAACGGCGTCCCTTCGTCATGGGGTGTGCTCGCGGCTCGTGACCTTGTGGCCGGGTCTGGGCGGGGCAGAGGGCAGACCGGGGCTGTGTCAGGAGTGGGTTGCGGTGGCTGGGTGGTCCGCGCTGCCGTCGCCGTCGGTGTGATCGGCCAGCGTGAGCCAGGTGAACGGCTGTGTCCGGCCGTTCGGTGTGTGGTGTTGTTCGCGGCTGGTTCGCACGACGTGCAGGTCGGGAAACTGGGCGGCGAGTTCGTCGGTGCTGTAGCGGGCGGTGGGTAGCCCGGAGCAGGCTGTCGGGCCGTCGGCCGCGAACGTTCCGATGATGGCGTGGCCGCCGGGTGCGAGCGCCTGGCGCAGGACGGCGCGGTAGCGGTCGCGGTCGGCGGGGTCGGTGAGGAAGTGGAACACGGCGCGGTCGTGCCAGAGTTGGTAGCGCCGTTGTGGCCGCCATTCCAGCAGGTCGACGGTGAGCCAGTGCACGTCGGCGGCCCGCGGCCCGAGACGGGACCGGGTCACAGCGAGCGCGTCGGCGGCGACGTCGAGCACGGTCACGTCCGTATGGCCGGCATCCAGCAGCCGGTCGACGAGCACGGACGCCCCGGCACCGACATCGATGACCGCATCACGCGGGCCGACGCCCGTGGCCTCGACCAGGGCCAGGGAGCTGGCGGGTTCGTGCTGGTACCAGCTGACCTCGGTCACCACTGCCCGACCGTAGACGTCGTCCCAGTGCGTGCGCTGTGTCATCCGCCCAGCATCGCGGCGAGTGCCGCCATGGCGCCGGGTACGGGGCGGTAGTAGGCCCAGACGCCGCGCTTGTCGCGGGTGATCAGGCCGGCGTCGACGAGGACTTTCAGGTGGTGGCTGACGGTGGGCTGGGTGAGCCCGAGGGGTTCGGTGAGTTCGCAGACGCAGGCCTCGCCGCCGTCACGCGCGTAGATCATCGACAGCAGGCGCAGCCGGGCGGGTACGGCGATCGCCTTGAGCACGGTGGCGAGCTGCTCGGCGTCCGCGGCCGAGAGCGGTTCGCGGGCAAGGGGCGCGCAGCAGCCCGAGAGCGCCCCGGCGAAGGGGAAGGGCGCCGTCTCGGTCCGTGGGGCGAGGACCGGGCTCGCGGCCGGTGGGGATGTCGTCGCCATGGCTCCAGCATGCCTCAGGGATTGACAGCCGTCTATCTCGTCGGTCATCCTCTGCTCGTCAAGACATAGACCGTTGTCGATGCGATCGTGGAGGTGCGTGATGGCGAGGGTGCAACTGGCGTTGAACGTCTCGGACGTCGAGGCGGCGGTGGAGTTCTACGGGAAGCTGTTCGGCACCCGGCCGGCGAAGCGCCGGCCGGGATACGCGAACTTCGCGATCGACACGCCGCCGCTGAAGCTGGTCCTGATCGAGAACCCGGACGTGCGCGGTACCGGGGTCGCCGGGGCGCTCAACCACCTGGGTGTCGAGGTCGAGAGCACCGACGAGGTGTCCGCGGCCGCCGCCCGGCTGGCCGGGGTGGGGCTGACGACCGCGGTGGAGGAGAACACGGCCTGTTGCTACGCGCTGCAGGACAAGGTGTGGGTCGACGACCCGGACGGCGCGCCGTGGGAGGTCTACACCGTGCTGGCCGACGTGGCCGAGATGGCACGTCCAGCCGCGACGCCGTCGGTGGCCGAGCGCGCCGACGGGCCGGGCTCCGCCTGCGACTGCGGCCCTGTCTGCGCTCCCCCCGCGACGGCCGAGAAGCCAGCCGCGACCCCGACGGCGGTCGAGGCGGAAGCATCGCCGTCGGTAGCGGCCGGCACGCGCACGCTGCTGGCGGTCGAGCCGGCTCCGTCCGGCTCGTGCTGCTGAACCGCGGGTGACGAACGCACCGGCTGGCCAGCCGCCGTTGGCGAGACGGCTGGCCGCCGAGGCCCTGGGCAGCCTGCTGCTGGCAGCCCTGGTCGTCGGCTCCGGGATCGCCGCGCAGCAGCTCAGCCCCGGACAGGTCGGCCTGCAACTGGTCGAGAACGCCGCGGCGACCGCCGCCGGCCTGTACGCGGTCATCCTGATGGTCGGACCGGTGTCCGGAGCCCACTTCAACCCCGTCGTCACCGCGGTCGACGCCGCGTTCGGCGGGTTGTCGTGGCGGGACGCCGCCGCCTATCTGCCCGCTCAGGTCATCGGCTGTGTCACGGGCGCGATCCTGGCGAACCTGATGTTCGACCGCCAGGCGGTGTCGATCTCCACACACCACCGGGCCTCCGGCGCGCATCTGCTCGCCGAGGTCGTCGCCACCGCCGGACTGATCCTGCTGATCTTCTCGCTGGCGCGGTCCGGCCGCGGGGAACGGGCGCCGGCCGCGGTGGGTGCCTACATCGGCGCGGCGTACTGGTTCACCAGCTCCACCAGCTTCGCCAACCCGGCGATCAGCGTCGGGCGGATGTTCTCCGACACCTTCGCCGGCATCGCCCCCGTCTCCGTCCCACCGTTCATCGCCGCTCAACTGGTCGGTGGCGCTGTCGGCTACGGCCTGGTCCGCCTGCTCTACCGGTCCGCGCCTGACGGGCCGGGGCAGGCGGACGCCCGGCTGTCCGGCGCTCGGCGGCCGGGCCGGTGGCCTTTCCTCGCCCCATGAAGGGACCTGTCCATGTCCGACAAGCCGTCAGTGCTGTTCGTCTGCGTCCACAACGCCGGCCGCTCCCAGATGGCCGCCGGCTTCCTCACCCACCTCGCCGGTGACCAGGTAGAGGTCCGCTCCGCGGGCTCCATGCCTGCCGAGAAGGTCAACCCGGTCGCCGTCGCGGCGATGGCCGAGGTCGGTATCGACATCGCCGCCGAGACCCCGAAGATCCTCACCGTCGACGCGGTCGAATCCTCGACCGTGGTCGTCACCATGGGCTGCGGCGACACCTGCCCGGTCTTCCCCGGCATCCGCTACGAGGACTGGAAACTCGACGACCCCGCAGGCCAGGGCATCGACGCCGTCCGCCCCATCCGCGACGCCATCCGTACCCGCGTCGAGAAACTGCTGGGCGAGCTCCAGGCCGCCGCCTGACGCCAACCCCACAGCCCCGCCCACGCCGAGCGGCCGGACCGACGATGTCAATGTGAGAGGTGGGTATGGCGGGTTTGCCGGTGGCGGTGATCGGCGCAGGGCCGCAGGGTCTGGCGGCTGGGGCGCATCTGCTGGAGCGTGGTCTGGAGCCGTTGGTGTTCGAGGCCGGCGACGGTCCCGGGGCAGCGGTCGCCGCGTGGGGGCATGTGCGGTTGTTCTCCGCCTGGCCCGAGCTCGTCGACCCAGCCGGCGCCCGGTTGCTGACGTCCACGGGGTGGAACGCGCCGGTTGCGGGATATCCGRCCGGCTGCTGCGCGCCACCCGTCGAGGTGCCCGCGATCGGCCGCGCACCCGCGTCGGCGTAGGCGGGACGCCGGTGCTCGGCACCGCCGCCGCAGGCCGGACGGCGGCCGGTCCCCGGCGGGCGCTGGTCGCACTGTGCGTCACCGAGATCGTCAGCTACGGGGTGCTGTACTACGCGTTCCCCGTCCTCGCCCAGGGCATCGCCGAGGACACAGGCTGGTCACGCACGGCGGTGACGGCGGCGTTCTCGGCCGGGAACCTCCTCGGTGCCGTAGCCGGCGTGCCCGTCGGACGGCTGCTCGGGCGGCGGGGGCCGCGGCCGGTGATGACAGCCGGCTCGCTCCTCGCCGTCGCCGCGCTCGCGGGCGTCGCCGAGGCCCCGTCGTACGGTTGGTTCCTCGCCGCCTGGCTGGTGGTCGGAGTCGCGATGGCCGGAGTCTTCTACCCACCGGCGTTCGCCGCGCTCACCGGCTGGTACGGACCCAGACGCCTGCCCGCGCTGACCACCTTGACGCTGGCGGCGGGCTTCTCGAGCACGATCTTCGCGCCCCTCACCGCCGCGCTCACCACCCACCTGAACTGGCGAGAGGTCTACCTCGTCCTCGCCGCGATCCTCGCCACCATCACGATTCCCGCCCATGCCTGGGCACTGAGCCCACCCTGGCGGCCCGACCAGCACCCGGCCCCCAGCCACACCGGACCGGACCCGGCGCCGCAGCGCAGGGACGATCGCCAGGTGCTGACCAGCCGGCTGTTCCTGCTGCTCGTCGCGGCGATGACGTTGAGCGCGTTCGCGCTCTACGCCGTCGTGGTCAACCTCGTCCCGCTCCTGACCGGCCGAGGCCTGTCGACGACCTTCGCCGCCTGGGCGATCGGGCTCGGCGGAGCCGGCCAGGTCGCCGGCCGGCTCTGCTACCGCCCCCTCGCCACACGACTGACCGTCCGCGGCCGGACCGCCGCCGTCATCGGCGCCGGCGGCCTCGCCATCCTCGTCCTCGGCATCCTCCCCGGCCCGGCCTTCGCGCTGGTCGCAGTCGCCGTACTCGTCGGAGCGATACGCGGAATGTTCACCCTCGTCGAGGCCACGATCGTCGCCGACCTGTGGGGAACCCAACGCTTCGCACGGCTCAACGGCGTTTTCAACGCCCCGGTCACCGCCGCGACCGCCCTCGCCCCCAGCATCGGCGCCGCCCTCGCCGCGGCCATGGGCAGCTATCCACTGCTGTTCGTCACCCTCGCCGCCGCCGGAGGGCTCGGCGCCGCACTCGCGACCGCCGCCACCACCGCAACCACCGCAACCCCGCGACCCACCGCCGCCGTCCCCGCCGGCAACCGCCCGGACGGCGCCGCGGGCGACGGCCACCACCACCGCCCGACGACACCGGTCCGCGTCCGGGGCGAATAACGCAATCTCACCCTCGCCGTCATATCAATCAGGCGGTGACGGCTTTGTGCGGAGAAATTGCCGCTCTACGTTCTGGTTGGACGAGCCCTTCGTGCCCCCGCTAGGCTCTGCGTGCCGGTCGACGTATGGGTCCCAGGTCGACGACGACGGCTTCCGCGACACGTCGATTCGGAACGATGGGAACCGCTCGCGCCGGGCGAATTCCTGATGCCCACCAGTTGCGGTCGACTCGACGACCAACATTGCCGCCGCCTTCCGTTTTCGAAGAAGGCGACGGCGGCCCTGTCATGCCTGCACGACTCCTTTTCGGAATCATTCGGAGGTGCCCGATGGAACTCCTGTCGACCCACACCCACCTGACCAACCGCCAGGTCGCGGAACAGATCATGGAGTCGATCAAAGAACGCCACGGCGTCGACCTGCGGGCGATCTTCGCGAACGACGCGCTCAGCGAGCGGAAGAAGGCCCGGCTAGCCCGGGTCCGGCTCCTGGAAGCCCTGCTGGACGAGGCGAGCCAGCCGAACTCCGGCGCGGTGGACCTCGACGCCGCCGATTTCGACCAGGACACCGCGCTGGYCCGGATGCTGGACACCGAGGTCGACATCGAGCCGAACCTCTCGCTGACCCGCAGCGACGCCACCTACGTCATGGGCCTGCGCGGCGACGGCGTACGCGAGTACCTGACGACGCTCACGAAGCGCTTCGAGAACATGCAGACCGCCAAGACCCCCGGCCAGCTCGCGATCGAACTGACCGCCAGCGGCCTGATCAGCGTCGGCGTCCCGATGGCCTACGAAGTGATCAAGGCGCTGCGTGCCGGGCAGGCGATCGCCGTCGCCATCCGGACCGGCATCACCAACATCGGCCTCAAGACCGCGATCGGCGCCGTCGTCGTGATCCTCGTCGGGTTCCTGCTCTACATGTTCCTCGACAACCCCAAGAAGATCCTCGGAATGGTCCTCAACGACACCGACGAGCACCTCGTCGTCAAGAACTGGGAGAAGGGCGTAGATGGGAAGAAGGACGGCGACCTGTACATGGCCTTCGGCCACATGGCGTCCTTCATGCAGGACAACGAGGGCGGCCTGGTCTCACCGAAGGTGCAGATCAGGGCCCGGGTCAACTTCGGGCCGAACGAGCCGGACAACCTCGTGTTCGCCGGCATCTACTTCGCGGACCGCAACGTCGGACTGCGCGGCGCCGAAGGGGTCATGATCTTCAGCTCGCCCAAGGTCAGGATCGCCCACCTGTTCGCCTGCCCTTACTTCGAGGACAACGGCACCTACCTGGGCTTCGTCAACGAAGGCGAGGACATCGAGAAGATCTACAACGACTTCTACGCCAAGCGCCAGGTCTCCATGTCCCGCACCGAACGCAACTACCGGCTCGGCGCCAACGTCAACGCCCCCAGAGGCGGCGTCGTCTCCTTGATCGCCTCGATCGTCCAGTAAGCACCCAGCAGCGACTCACGAACACCACGTTCGGCACCGCCGGGAAGCCCGACGACAGGAGGCAACCGGCGCTGGCGAAAGCATCAGACCGGTCGACCTCGTAACCGGACCGGTCGCGAGAACCGGCGAGGACCGGTATGCGCCCCGTCCATCTGTGGCCGGATCGCGCCGACCGGTCCTCGCCTGGCTCGGTCCTGCGCGCCATCTCTTTGTCGAGATCATTCGGAGGTGTCTGGTGGAACTCTCGTCGACGCATTCCCACCTGAGCGACCGGCAGTTCGCGGAACAGATCATGGAGTCGATCAAGGAACGCCACGGCGTCGACCTGCGGGCGATCTTCTCGAACGACGCGCTCAGCGACCGGAAGAAGGCCCGGCTCGCCCGGGTCCGGCTCCTGGAGGCGCTACTGGATGAGACCAGTCAGCCGAACTCCGGCGCGGTCGGCCTCGAAGCCACCGACTTCGACCAGGACACCGCGCTGGCCCGGATGCTGGACACCGAGGTCGACATCGAGCCGAACCTCTCACTGACCCGCAGCGACGCCAACCACCTCATGGGCCTGCGCGGTGACGGCGTCCGCGAGTACCTCACCATGCTGGTGAAACGCTTCGAGAACATGCAGACGGCCAAGACCCCCGGCCAGCTCGCGATCGAACTGACCGCGAGCAGCCTGGTCGCCGTCGGCGCGCCGATGACATTCGAGGTGATCAAGGAGCTGCGTGCCGGACAGGTGCTCACCACCGCCATCCGGAACGCGATCACCACCATCGGCCTCACGACCGCGATCGCAGCCGTCGTCGCGGTCCTCACCGGACTCCTGCACTACCTGTCCCTCGACAACCCCAGGAAGATCCTCGGAATGGTCCTCAACGACACCGACGAACACCTTGTCGTCAAGGACTGGCAGGAAGGCGTGGGCGGCAAGAAGGCAGGCGACMTCTACATGGCCTCCGGCCACATGGCCTCCTTCATGCAGGACAACGAGCGCGGCCTGATCTCGCCCAGGGTCCAGATCGGAGCCCGCGTGAGCTACGGGCCGGACGAACCAGACACGATCGTGTTCGCCGGCATCTACTTCGCCAACCGGAACTTTGGACTACGCGGCACCACAGGCGTCATGATCTTCAGTTCGGCCGCAATCAGGGTCGCACACCTGTTCGCCGTCCCCTACTTTGACGACAACGGCACCTACATTGGGTTCGTCGACGAGAGCGAGGACATCGAGAAGATCTACAAGGACTTCTACGACAAGCGCCAGGTCTCCATGTCCCGCACCGAACGCAACTACCGGCTCGGCGCGAACGTCAACGCGCCCAGAGGAGGCATCGCCTCCTGTATCGCCTCGATCGTCCAGTAAGCACCCAGCACCCAGCATGGCCGCGGCGACGACCTCGGTTCGCGCGTGCTCACCGCATCCCGAGGACGTCGCTTCGGCGGCTACGCATCCCGACTCGGCCCCGAAAGCAATGGCGAAGGATGACCATGCGATCAGTACTCGACAAGGTCGGCGAGGGTCCCGGTCAGCTGACCCGCAGTGCCACGACGGTGATGTCGTCGGTGACGACGCTGTCGCAGTAGTCGAGGGCGGCCTGCACGACGGAACGCGCCACGAGGCCCGGTTCGAGCCCACCGACGCGGGCGAAGTGCCCTCGCAGCCGAGGCTCGCCGTATTGCTCGTCGCGGCGACGAGCCTCCGTCACCCCGTCGGTGTAGAGCAGCAGCGTGTCGCCCGGCCGCAACCTGAACCGGTACTCGTTCAGCTGGGGGTCGGCGGTGACGCCGAGCGCGATCCCGTTGGTCGTGATCTCGCGCACCGTTCCGTCGCGGCGACGTACCAGCACCGGCGGATGACCGGCCGAGCACAGTACGGCGCGGTAGCCGCGCACCGCTGGGCGCAGCGTGATGCAGACGGCGGTGAGGAAGCACTCGCTGTCGGGCGCGGCATCGAGCATCGCCGTGTTGAGATAGTCGACGATTCGTCGCGGCGCGGTCTCCCGCCTGGAGACCTCCCGGACTGTTCGTAGCGCTGCTTGGGCGACGCGAGCCGCCTGCAACCCGTTGCCGCACACGTCGCCGATGACCAGCGCGCAGCGCTCCTCGTCGAGGCGCGCCCGGCCGAACAGGTGACGTCCTGAGCGGCCACGGCCGGCGCCGGACCGAAACAGGCCGAAGAAATCACCGGGAACGCCGTCACGGCCGGCCCGGCAGCGTGCCGCGACCTCGACGCCCGGTGGCCATGGCGACTCCACGAGCGAGCCGCCTGTCGAGCCGCCGGTCAAGCCGGCGACGGGGTCCGGTGCGTGCGGAACTCGCGGCCGCGGCACGCGGAAGGCCAGGTACGTCTTGATCGTGCTGTCGACCGCGAACACGGCGGGTACCCCCAGCTGACAATATGGTGACGCGGACCGTTCTCCGGGCACCAGAAAAGGCGGTGCCGGACGGACAGCCGGTTCGCCTGACTGCGCGGTCTGATTCCCCGCGCCGGTTCCCAACGCCGCACGAGCGACGCACAGCTGACCTTCGCGCCCACTCCTCGCCTCTCTCACAGCGGCCCGGTCGCGGGCCTCGCGGAGCGACATTCGCCGGTACTGGATCGCTACGCCGCCGAATTTATTCGTGCACTGTTGAGGAGGAGTGAAGACTTTGTGGAAGGTTCGCGGCGGGCCGCTCGCCGTCGGAGAACTCCCGCACGGGTCGGCGTCGACCACTGTCGGCCGCTGGGAGTCGTTCCGGTGCGAGACGGGGCATCGAGGCCGCCCTGGCCTGCGTTGGGTGGACGAACTCACCGATGTAACGTCGCCTGCCACCTAAGGGGACAACGGCGGCCGCGAGTTGGCGGTCCAGCTCCTCCGCACGTTCACCTGCCGGTTCGTCCCGGCATCCTCACGACCCACTGACACCATCGCGCCCACGACGCGCGGCGGTGTGGCTCTCACCGTGGGAAGGTTCTCGCCGCATTCCGATGGTCCGCGGGGTGGGCAGGCCCAGGTCCACCGGTCCGGGAGCCGTCCGGCAGGCCACCAGGCGGCGACGGCGGACCACCGCGGCGCCGGCAAGCATGGCGGCGGCCACCACGGCCACCACGGCCAGCGCGGGAACCCAAACGGCGGCGACGGTCGCCCCGGCACTGACCGCGCCGAGCACCGCGAGGAGCGGGCCAGCGCAGCACACCGCGCAGGCACCGAGGGCTGCCGCTGTGGCGCCGATCGTCGACCACGGGCGGGAGCGGCCAGCCGTTGGACTCATGCGGACACCCCGAACAGGTCGGCGAGCAGGGCGGTGGCGGTCTCGGGAGCCCGCACGGTCAGGACCAGCGCGGTAGGAGCGAGGTGAAGCGTGAAGGCGAAGAACGCGCAGCAGTCCTGCTCAGCCGCGGCGAGCGCGGTGACCCGCACGGCGAGATCCACGCCGGGTGGAAACGTCACGCGGAGCCCGTCGGCTATCTCCTCCCGACCGACCGCCTCGCCAAGCAGCTCGCGCCAGTGGGCGGCCCGGTTGGCCTGCTCGTCACCGCCGAGAGCGCAGGCGACCGGCGCGTCGCGCCAGGCCTGGTCGTCGGCAGCGAGCCCAGGCCGGACCGGGGACAGCGTGAGCGGCACCGGACCGGCAGATGAGGGGCCGGTCGTGGCGAGGCAACCGCAGCCCGGGCCGCAACCACCCGCGGGCGCTGCCCCCGCGAGTTCGGTGTGGAATGCGGCCAACCGCGCGGCGAAGGCCGACAGTTCGGCCGCACGCTGGTCGGCGTCGACGATCCGGGCGGCGACCAGCGGCGCCATCCGTTCCCGGACCGCCGCGCACACCCCCTGCTCCCACACCCTCAGCAGGTCGCCGATCTCCTCCAATGACAGCCCCAGCAGCTTCCCGGAGGAGATGAACGCCAACCGCTCCACCGCCTCCTCGCCGTAGACCCGGTAACCCGACGGAGCGCGCTCGGCAGACAACAGCCCAGCCGACTCGTAGAACCGCAGCGTGCTGGCCGGCACGCCGACGCGATCCGCCAGTTGTGAGATGCGGTAGGTGCCCATGACCGGACCGTAAACGTTCGACCCGACTCGAAGGTCAAGCCAGCCATGAACCCAAACAGCCATGGAACCCAAAGCTGACGTGGCCGCGGACCCCCGGCTTGTCGCGGTGCCGCCGTGGGCTGCGCCGCGTGGGCCAGCCGGTCCCATCACGACCAGCCTGGGTTGGTGCACCATCAGGTCCAGGCCGACTGGGCCGTGCCCTCCGCGCCACCGCGGCCGCGGCGCACCGTCTTCTGTTCCAGACGTCCAGACTGACATCACAGCCGCCTCCGTTCGCCCGGCGGCACGAACGCGCACAGCCGGGCGTTGACGGAGCCGAACGTGTCATGCGGGGGCAGCACGAGCGCGACCCGCCAGCGATGAGGAGAGCAGATGTCGCTGAGCGGGCGCCTGGACCAGGCACAACGGCGGTTCAGGGCACTCGGCTATCCCATCGCCGTGATCTACAAGTTCTACGACGATCAGGGCGGATATCTCGCCGCCCTGATCACCTACTACGGCTTCCTCTCGCTGTTCCCGATGCTGCTCCTGTTGACGACGGTCCTCGGCTTCGTGCTGCACGGCCACGCGGGCCTCCAGCAGGACCTCGTCAGCTCGGCGCTCGCCCAGTTCCCGGTCATCGGCGCCGAACTGCGTAACGACGTCACACAGCTCAAGGGCAGCACGCCAGCGCTCGTCGTCGGCATCGTCGTCAGCCTCTACGGAAGCCTCGGGGTGGCCCAGGCACTGCAGCACGCCCTGGACAAGGTATGGGCCGTGCCGCGGCAGGCACGGCCCAACCCGCTGCGCTCCCGCCTGCGCAGCCTCGGACTGGTGGGTCTGCTCGGCATCGGCGTCCTCGTCACGGCCGGTCTCTCGACCATCACGACCGGGGCCGGTCTCCTCGGGGCCGACATCGGCCCTTGGTCCCGCCTCGTCGCAGGCCTGCTGTCCACCGCGAGCAACGCCGGGCTGTTCCTGCTGGCGTTCACCCTGCTGACGGCACAGCGGCCCGCCGTCAGGGACGTGTGGATCGGCGCGATCGCCGCCGCCGTCGGGTTCCAGGTGCTGCAGACGGTGGGGGCCTACTACCTGAACCACAAGCTGCGCGGGGCCAGCCAGGTGTACGGGACGTTCGGCCTCGTGCTCGGCCTGCTCGCGTGGATCTACATCGAGGCCGTCATCGTCGTCCTCGCGGCCGAGGCGAACGCCGTGCGACGCCGCCGGCTGTACCCACGCGCGCTGATGACCCCCTTCACCGACGACGTCGAGCTCACCGAGCAAGACCGCCGGGCGTACACGTCCTACGCGAGGGGCGAACAGTTCAAGAAGCACGAGCGGGTCGAAGTGACTTTTCACGAGCCCTCCGCTCCCCCGCGCCACCCTGCCGGGAACACCGCGGATCCCCGCGAGTCCGGCCGAGAAGCCGACGAGGCGGACTAACCCGGATGCCCGTTGTTCGAGGGCAGCAGCGCGACCTCGGCCCGAAGAACTCGGCGCCGGCCGGCCAGTTCACCGGTCGTGGCCAGCCGCCACCAGGTCGGACGCCGAGTGGACCGCGGGCTTGCCATCCGGGCGCAGCGTCAGTGAGCCGCCGGCCGGGATCCCGAGGGCTTCGGCGGTACGCCCGTCGAGGCGCCACACCTTGATCGGGACCCGCGCGGTGAGGGTGGCGCCGAGCGCGGGTCCGAGCGCCTGTCGGTCTGYCGCCATCATGTCCGCGGCCGGTGYGTCCGGGCCGGTGAGCACGGTCAGGCCTGGCCCGAGCAGATCGAGGGTGGAGATTCGCCCGGAGACGCCGGTGCCCCGGTGCGTGGCGACGCCGCCGTCCGTGTCGCCGTTCTGGTTGCCATCCGCGTGGTCGACCCAGGCGTGGGTCACCCGGCCGCCGAGGTCGAAGTCCAGCTCCTCGGCCGGGTCGCGGTAGGAGCCGACGGACTGCGCGGACAGCGTCGTGTTGCGGCGGCCGACCGGCTCGCGCTCGGTCTCGTAGCTGTCCAGCAGTTCGGGGGACGCCCAGCCGAGCGTGACCCAGGCCAGTTTCCAGCCGAGGTCGTGGCCGTCGTGGACGGCGGTGTTCAGCCCGGTGCCCCCTCGCGGGGTCATCCGGTGCGCAGCGTCGCCGACGAGGAAGACCGCGCCGTCCCGGTAACGGCGGGCCATGGCGGCGTCGAAACGGAACGTTCCCGTGCGCAGGACGGTCGGCCGCAGGCCCGGCAGGCCGATCGCCGTCGCGATCTGGTCGGCCAGGACCTCGTAGGCGGGCGTGGGCGCGTCGAGGTCGCAGTCCTGCCCGAACAGCCAACGGCCGTCGCCGGCGGGGAGCAGGACGCCGCTCGCCTCCGGGTTGGTGACCGTGTAGATCAGGTGCCGGCGTTCACCGAGGACGTCCCACAGTGACCCTTCGGGAAGCGTCGCCGTGAACAGGGTCGCGCGGGCGCCGAGCCACGGCGAGCCGAGCACCCCGCGCGGGCCGTCGCCGCCTTCCACCTCCTCCGTCTCGATCCCGATCGCGTTCCGGACCGGGCTGCGGGCACCGTCGGCGGCCACCAGGTAATCCGGCCGGTACCCGCTGACCGCGCCGGTGCCGACGTCGCGAAGCGTGACCTCGACAACGCCGTCGGCCTGCCGCACCGCGACCAGCTCGGTGCCGAACCGCACCTCGACGTGGGCGAACCCGGTGAGGTGGTCGAGCAGGACCGCCTCCAGGGCGTCTTGCGGAACGCAGGCCGGCGCGGTGGGGCTGAGCCGGGCCACCACGTCGGGGTGGGGCCAGACGGTGTCGAGCTCGATCCCGTGCGGCGAGACCAGGCTCGGCCCGATCCAGGCCTGCCAACGGACGTCGACCCCGCCGGCGCGGACCCGTTCCTCCAGGCCCCAGGAACGGACGAGCTCCATGGTCCGGGTGCTGATCCCGGTCGCCCGGGGAAGCGGAGACGGCTCGGGCCGGCGCTCCACCACCAGTGTGGGCACCCCGTAGCGGGCGAGGGTGATGGCGGTGGCGAGCCCGGCCGGGCCGGCCCCGACGACGAGAACGGTCATGATGACCCCATTTCGCGCGACAGCTTGTCTTTCGCTGCACATGCTGTCTTCCATCGGGCAGACCGTCCATCGAATGTAAGGTTGGCGTCATGACCACCCGGCGGTACGAGCAGCGGCTGCGGGCGCAGAGCGCGGAGCAGACCCGGCGGCGCGTCCTCGACGCGGTGTACGACCAGCTCCCGAAGATCCCCAGCGTGGACGCGGTGGCCCGCCAGGCCGGGGTGGCCCGCTCGACCGTCTACCTGGTCTTCGGCTCGCGCGCCGGGCTGTTCGACGCGCTGCTCCAGGACGTCAGCGAACGGGGCGGCTTCGCCGACCTCGTCCGGGCGGTGCAGGACCCGGACCCGCTCACCCACCTGCGCGGCGCCGTCATCGCCAGCACCCGGATCTACGGCCGGCAGCGGGACGCGCTGGTCGCCCTGCGCGCGGAGGCGGCCGCGCTCGAGGGCGCGCTGGAGCGGACCGAGCAGAACCGGCTGGGCGGGCTGGTGCACCTCGCCAACCGGCTCGACGAGAACGGCCTGCTGGCCGTCGCGCCGGACGTGGCCGTCGACGTGCTGTGGGCGCTCACCGGCTTCGACGCGTTCGACGCCCTGCACACCGGCCGCGAGCTGTCGGTGGACGACGTCGCCGCCCGACTGCTCCTCACCGCCGAGCGCACCCTCCTGCGGGTCCCGCCAGCCTAGGGCGCTTCCGGCAGCCAGCTTGCCTCCACGTCCGATTCATCCCTCGTTGCGGCGGCCGGCCTACGGTTGGCCCGGGAGGTGGAATGGACACCCGGCTGGAGCTCAGGCAGCTGACGTACTTCCTGGCTGTCGCGGAAGAAAGGCATTTTGGGCGGGCGGCCGCCAAGCTGTTCATCGGCCAACCGACGCTGAGCCAGCAGGTACAACGCCTCGAGCGCCACCTCGGCGTGCCGCTGCTGGCGAGGACCTCGCACGACGTGCGGCTCACGCCGGCCGGGGAGGCCTTCCGCGTCGAGGCCGAGCGGGTACTGGAACACGCGCGCAGGGCCGTGGAGGTGGCGCGCGAGGCCGCGTCCGGCCGGCTGGGGAAGATCACGGTCGGTTTCAACTTCGCCGCCGGCCAACAGGTCCTCCGGCCGACTCTTCGCCGGCTGGGAGCGGACTACCCGGAGCTCTCGACGGTCCTGTGGGAGGGCCTCAGCGGCCCGCAGCTCGCGGCCGTGTCCGACGGCAGGATCGACATAGCGCTCATCTACTCCGGCATCCCGCCCAGACCGCTGTTGGCCCGGCGGGTCTCGACCGCCTCGCTCGTCGCCATGGTCTCCCGTGACCATCCCTGGGCCACCCGCGCGCAGGTCGACTTCGCCGAGCTCGCCGACCAGCCGATCGTGCTGCTGCGCCGGGAACGCAGCCCGGCCATGCACGACGCCGTGTTCGCGGCGGCCGAGCGCCGCGGGATCTCCCTGACGGTCGCGGCCGAGGTCGAGGACAGCGGGGCGACGGCGGTGATGGTGGAGACGCTGCGGGCGGTCGCCTTCGTCTCGGACGCCCGACCCCGGCGGCCGACCGACGACCTGGTCGCGATGCCGATCGTGAACCCGGTCCCCCGGGTCGACGTGCGGGCCATCTGGCGCCCGGACCCGCGGCCGGCCGTCGGTGCCTTCCTCGCCAGCCTGGCGGCGGTCGCCCCGCTTTCCTCGCCGCCCGACGACCGGGAGGCGGCGCCCGCGGCCGCCCCGGCTCCCGAAGGCGACCAGGGCCAGTAGTACAGGCGATCGGGCGGCGTGAACGGCGAGGACGTCAACGATTCAAAATCGGATTCGCGATCGACCGATCGCCTGTCTGTGATTGAAGCCCGGTTTCCCCGCTGACACCATTTCACCGGAGTCGACCGGCCGAGGTCGGCTGAACCCGATCTGGAGAAATGGGACCACGCATGCGGTTGACCGTTTTGGGCTGCCGGCAGGGAATGCCCGCGGACGGCCAGGCCAGCTCCGGCTACCTCGTGTCGACGGGGTCGGCCCGGCTCCTGCTGGACTGTGGCCCCGGCGCGGCCACGGCGCTCAGCGCCCTCGCGCACCCGAGCGACCTGGACGCGATAGTCATCAGCCATCTTCACGCGGATCACTGCTACGACCTGTTGACCCTGGGCAAGACCCTGCTCTCCGGTCGTCTTCGTGACCCGAAGCTTCTTCCCACTCTGCGCGGCGCGGCCCAGGTCGAGTGGCCTCCGGTCCCGCTGTACGTGCCGAAAGGCGGCCGGGCCAGGCTCGACATCCTCGCCTCGGTCTTTCCCGTCCCGTCGTTTCCCATGCTGGACCGGTCGTTCGACGTCGCGTTCGTGGTCCATGAATACGAGCCGGCCGACATTTTCACCATCGGTGACTGCGCGATCAGCCTGCATGGGCTGAACCACTCGCTGCCCAACTGCGGGACGCGCATCGAGAGCCCGGAAGGATCGTTCGCCTTCACCGGGGACACCGCCTACACGCCCGATCTCGTCCCGCTCGCCCAGAACGTCGACCTGTTCCTGTCCGAGGCGACCCTCGAGAAACCGGACGTGACCTCGCACGGGCACCTCTGCGCGGCCGAGGCGGGCGACGTGGCCGCTGCCGCCGGCGTGGGGCAGCTCGTTCTGACCCACTTCGTCACCGCCGACGAGACCTGGCTGAAAGCGCGCAAGGCCGACGCCGAGCGTGCCTTCCGGGGACCGGTCCATCTCGCCGCCCCCGGCCGCACCTTCGAGGTTCGCCCCTCGGGAGCGGAGCGCCGATGAGGTGGACGTCGCCGCCGCGATTCGGCTACGTAGACCGCACCTGACTCGGTCGGCGCTCGCCCAGGGTGAGCGGGTGTGGAAAATACGTGGTCGGGTAGCCCTGGCATCGGGGAGGAGACGGATGTCGAGCTGCCCGAGCTGTCTGGGGCCACACTCCGAAGTTCAGGAGCCGAGTGCGGCCGTCACAGACCTGCTCGAACTGCTGCGACGGCGGATGCGGATGGATCTGGCCGGGCTCGGTCGGGTCGACGGCAGTCTGCTGATCATGCAGGAGGCCAGCGGGAACGCTCGCATGTTCGGGTTGACGCCCGGGGCCAGTCTGCGCCRCGAACAGGGACTGTTCGGACGTGTCCTGACCGGCGAGCTTCCGACGCTGGGCCGGAACACCCGCCGCGACCCGCGGACAGCTGACTCCCCTTCCGTCCGCGAACTCGGCATCGGCGCATACGCGGCGATGCCGGTCTTCGACGCCGATGGCAACGTCTACGGCGTGGTCGGATGCATCAACCGGGAGCCACGGCCGTCCCTCGGGCCCCGCGACATTCGGTTCCTACGCCTCCTGGCGGACTTCCTGACCGAGTACGTCAGCGACCTGCACAGGATGTGGGAGACGCGCAGCCTGATCTGGCGCCACGTCCATGACGTGATCGACGGCGGCGGCCCGCAGATCCACCTGCAGCCGATCGTCGACCTGAGCTCCGGCCAGCCCGTCGCGGTGGAGGCGCTGTCCCGGTTCTCGGACGCCACCCGCCCGGGACCGCTGTTCGCCGACGCCACGGCGGTCGGCCTGGGTGC
Organism: Pseudofrankia sp. EUN1h; assembly: GCF_001854645.1. Classification (NCBI taxonomy): domain Bacteria; kingdom Bacillati; phylum Actinomycetota; class Actinomycetes; order Frankiales; family Frankiaceae; genus Pseudofrankia; species Pseudofrankia sp. EUN1h. Next base: position 193,635 of record NZ_MBLN01000077.1, read on the forward strand.
CGAGTTGGAGATGACCGCCATCCACCGCGCCCTCGCCATGCTGCCAGGTCTCCCCCCTGGCGTGCGCCTGGAGGTGAACGCCTCGCCCACGACCGTGACCAGCGGACTGATCGACAGTCTTCTTTCCACCGGCGCCCCGCAGCGCCTTGCTCTGGAGATCACCGAACACGAGCACGTCGGCGAGGACCACGACCTGCTCGCCGCCGTCGGCACCCTGCGGGCCCATGGCGTGCACATCGTCATCGACGACATGGGCACCTGCTACTCGGGCCTCAAGCTTCTGCTCCAGCTACGCCCGGACGTGATCAAAATCGACCGGTTCATCGTCCGCGGCATGTCCACCGACTCCGCTCACTGGGCCGTCGCCGAGGGCATCGCCAGGATCGGCCACGGCATCGGCGCACAGGTCGTCRCCGAAGGCATCGAATCCCGCGCCGACCTCGACGCCGCGCGCGCCGCCGACGTCGACTACGGCCAGGGGTTCTTCCTCGGCCGCCCCACCGCCGACCTCGCCGCCGCCTGCCTGGCGACCCAGCCCGCGCTCGCGTCCGCCGGCCCGTACTGATCGGCCCGCCCGGACCGCTTGTCAGCCGAGCGGCGCCGCCACGTGGACGGCGCTGTTACGTGAACGGCGCCGTCGACGTGGACGGCGCCGTTCACGCGGGAGGTGCTGGTCACGCGAGCACCGAGCTGGGCGTCGGCTCGGGCTCGACTACCTGCGGGCGCTGACGTCCCGGCAGGGCGGACGCCGCGAGCGCGCCGGCCCAGCAGACGGCCGCGCCGACGACGCACCCGAGGTGGAACGCGGACTGGAACGAGCTGTTGACGGCGTCGACGAGCGGGCCGCCGCCGGCCTGCTGGGCCACCTCGAGCGCCGTGCCCACCGATGAGGTCGCCTGGGCGAGCAACCCGGCGGGCAGCTGCGCGAGACTGGAGTCGCTGAGGTGGCTGGCGAAGATCGAGGCGTAGACGCTGCCGACCACGGCCACGCCAAGGGTGCCGCCGGCTTCCCGGGTGGCGTCGTTGATGGCTGATCCGACGCCGGCCTTGGCCGCCGGGAGCACGGACAGGATGGACTCGGTCGCCGGAACCTGGGTGAGTCCGAGACCCAGACCCATCATCACCATCTGCCCGACGATCAGCAGATAGCTCTCGTCCAGTGGTGAGGCCGCGATCCAGGCGAACGAGCCGCCGAGCAGAGTGAGCCCGGCCATCACGACGGGACGGGTACCGAACCGGGCCACCAGCAGCGGTCCGGCCGCGGAGCCGGCCGCGATGGTGCCCGCGACCGGCAGGATGCGCACGCCGGTGGACAGCGGGCCATAGCCCCGCACGAACTGGAAGTACTGGGTCACCAGGAAGATGAAGCCAAACAGGGCGAAGAAGGCCACGGTGACCGACATGCTCGCCGCGGTAAACGCCCGGGTGGCGAACACCGACACGTCGAGCATCGGGTGCGCGACGCGGCGCTCGATCATCACGAACACGGCGGCGAGCACGGCGGTCGCGACGAAGCCGGCGATCGTGAGCGGGGCGTGCCAGCCGCGGTGCGGCGCCTCGATGATCGTGTAGACGAGCAGGCCGATCGTCGCGGAGCCGGCCAGGACGCCGGGCACGTCGATCCCGGGAGCCGCCGGGTCGCGCGATTCGGGGACGAGCCAGACCGCGAGCCCCGCGGTGACGATCGCGACGGGAACGAGCGCGACGAACACGCTGCCCCACCAGAAGTGCTCGAGCAGCAGGCCGCCGACGACGGGGCCGGTGGCGACGGCGACGCCGGTGACGGCGCCCCAGATCCCGATGGCCTTGGCCCGTTCGCGCCGGACAGGGAAGGCGTTGGTGATGATCGACAGTGTCGTCGGGAAGATCAGCGCCGCGAACACGCCCATCACCGCCCGTGCGGCGGTGAGCTGCCCGGAACCGGTGCACAGCGCGCCTAGCCCGCTGGCGGCCCCGAAGCCGAGCAGACCGATGATCAGCGCGGGGCGCCGCCCGAACCGGTCGCCGAGGCTGCCCGCGCCCAGGACGAGGGCAGCGAAGGCGAGGTTGTAGGCGTCGACGACCCACTGCAGGTCCCGCGTGCTGGCGCCGATCTCTCGGGTCAGGGACGGCAGCGCGACGTTCACGAGGTTGGTGTCGAGGTTGATCGCGAAGGTCGCGAGACACGCGACCGTCAGGACTGCATATCGGTTACTCGCCATCCCAGATCCTTAGCGTCGACAGCCTCAATGTTGACAGTGGGTACTTCGGGCATGGTGGACCGGGGAAGTTACCTGTGTCAACATCTAGGCGATGCCTTATCACCACGGAAATCTGCGCGAGGCGCTCATCGCGGCCGCCACGCAGCTCGCCGCCGAGCACGGCCCCGACGCGGTCGTGCTGCGCGAGGCCGCGCGCCAGGTCGGCGTCTCGCACAACGCCGCGTACCGACACTTCGCTGACCGCGACGCCTTGCTGCGCGCCGTGTCCGCCCGGGCGATGACCGAGTTCGGGCAGCTCATGGCCGACCGGATCGCCGCGGCCGCCACCGGGGACGGCGCGCAGGAGGCCCTGGCCCGGATGGAGGCGTCAGGGCGGGCCTACGTCGAGTTCGCCACGACCCGTCCGGGGCTGTTCCGCCTGGCCTGCGCCCGGTCGCTCAGCCTCGACCCGGACGCCGTCGTCAACCACCCCTACGCCCAGCTCTCGGAGCGCCTCGACGAGTTGGTCTCCGCCGGGTTGATCACACCCGACCGGCGCGAGAACGCCGAGATCGCGGCCTGGTCCGCGGTGCACGGCTTCGCCATGCTCGTCCTCGACGGCCCGCTGAGCACGGTCTCACCCGAGGAGCGAGAACGCGGCCTGGCCGAGGTGCTCCGAGTCGTGCGCGAGGGCATCTGAGATGGCCTCACGCGGCCGCCGGTCGCGCACCGACTAGTCGCACACCGGTCGATACGCGATTTCCGGGAGGTAGGTACGCCATTCCCGCGGGCTGAGAGCGTCAGCCGGGACGCCGCAGAGCCGGCGGAACACGTGGTCGGGATCGAGGTCCCACAGCCGGACGGTCTTGTCGGTGCTGGCGGTGGCGAGGATGCCCCCCGCGGGGCTGAACGAGGTCGCGCGTACCGGGCCGGTGTGGCCGCCGGTGAGCCTGCCGAGGCGCACGGGGGCATGCGGGTCGCGGACGTCCCACAGCCAGACTGTCGTGTCGTAGCTGGCGACTACCAGCAACGGACGCGCCGGATCGAACGCCACGGCGGAGATCAGCGCGGTCGGGCCGGCCAGCGGYTGACCGAACGGTCGCGGATGGGCCGGGGCATGGACGTCCCACAGCCGGGTCTGCGTGCCGGCCGCGCTGGCCAGCACCTGCCCGCCGAGGCCGAACGACGTCGCGGTGAGCTGGYCCTGGTGGTCGAGCGGCGGGCCGACGGGCTCGATGTGGCCCAGGTCGTGGGTGTCCCACAGGCGCGCGGTGCCGTCGGCGCTCGCGCTGGCCAGCACGGCGCCGTCCGGGCTGAACGCGACACCGACGACGGCGTCGCCGTGGCCGGTCAKCGGCTGTCCTACCGGGACCGGGCGTGCCGGGTCGCGGACGTCCCAGATCCGCACGGTCCGATCCTTGCCGCCTGCGGCGAGCAGGTGGCCGTCCGGGCTGAACGCGAGCGCCCGGACCGCGGAGGTATACAGCTCGGGGCTGGGATGGCCGGTCAGCGGCGGGCCCGCGTCGACGACCCGGGCCGGGTCGCGCACGTCCCACAGGTGCACCGTGCCGTCGTCGCCGGCGCTGGCGAGCACGGCGCCGTCGGGGCTGAAGGCCAGCGCGGCGAGCCCGGCGACGTGCCCCCGCAGGGGTTCGCCCACGGGCGCCGCGCGCAGGGCGTCGTCGATGGTCCACAGCCGCACGGTGTGGTCCACGCTGGCACTGGCCAGCAGGCGTCCGGTGGGACTGAAGGCGACGGCGTTCACTCCGGCGGTGTGGCCGGTGAGCGCCGGCCCGATGGGCGCCAGCGGGGCCGAGGCGAGCAGGCTGGCCACCGCTTCGGGGACGGGAGAGACGCGGTACGCGGCGAGGGCGAGCCGGCGGGCCAGGTCGGGCTGCCGGTCACGCACCGAGTCCGCGGCCGCGGCCGACCTGCGCGCGATGTCGTCCGCCGACGGTGGGAGGTCCGGGGCGCTCGGGTGTGCGGTGCTGGCGGCCGACTGCCGGTCCGCGGTGACCGTAAGCGGTACCGCGACACCGGTGGCCACGGCAGTGGCCACCGCCAGCGCGGCGGCCACGACGAACCGCGGCCGGCGGGAGCGGCGCCGTCCGAGGCGCCCACCGGCCGCCGACGGCGACGCCGGAGTCGGAGTCGGAGTCGGCTCCTCGACCGTGACCTGCCTGGTCTCCTCGGCGCGGCCGGGGCCGTCGGACTCCGCCGCCGGGCCGGAGTCGTGGCCTGGATCCGGGCCGGCGTCGTGGCCGAGGTCCTGGCCGGTGTCGTCGCCGGTCGTGGCGTTGACGACGTCGATGCTGACCTGGACGGGATATCCGCAGGAGGCGAGCCAGTCGGAGCCGAACGCACGAACGGCGGCGTCGGTCAGGGCCAGGGCGCACGAACGGCCGTCCGGGAACCGCGAGCCGGGGTCCTTGGCCAGCATCCGTTCGATCACCGTGGCGACGGGGCCGGGCACATCGTCCGGCAGCCCTGCCGGCGGCGCCTCCAGATGAGCCTGGCGAAACCCCTCATAGGTCGACGGCGCCGGGTGGAAGGGATGCCGGCCGGCGAGGAGCTCGTACAGAACCACGCCGAGCGCGTACAGGTCGGTCGACGGTCGAAGCGGGCCCAACGTGAACTGTTCCGGAGCCATGTAGCGCGGAGTTCCCGCGGTCTTGCTCGCCGCCACGGCCGAGCCCTCGAACGCCTTCGCTATGCCGAAGTCCGCGACCTTCACGGTCCCGTCGGCGGCCATCAGCAGGTTCGTCGGTTTCACGTCACGGTGCAGCACGCCACGCTCGTGCGCGTGGTGCAGCGCGTCGGCCACCGCGAGCCCGAGCCCGCACACCGCCGGAGCCGACAGCGTCCCCGTGCCGGCCCGAGCACCGGCACCGGCACCGGCACCGGCACCGCGTAGGCTGCCCCCGCTCACCAGCTCCATGACGATGAGCGCGAGGCCGTCTCGCTCCACGAAGTCGAACACGCGCACCACATGCGGATGATCGAGCCCGGCGAGCAGGCGCGCCTCGGCCTCGCCCGTCAGCCCGGCCTCGGCCGGCTCCCGGGAGTCGGACCACGCCGGCATCGCCTTGATCGCGACGTCGCGGCCCAGCCGGTCCCGCCCGGCGATCACCAGGCCAAACGCCCCTCGCCCGAGCTCACGGTCCACCGTGTATCCGGGCAGCGCGGCCCGCACGACGGCGCGGTCGATGAGCATGCGCCCTCCCCCGACCCGCCCTGCCCGCTCGCACATCCACGCCCAGCGTCGCTCCGACGCCGTCACGTGACACCGATTGTCCCATTGGCGCTTGTTTGGTCGCCATCGGCGAGCCAAAGCCGTCGCCAGGGCGACACTCCTCAGAATTGACAGTAGGACTGCCATGACGGCAGTCTTACTGTCATGACGTCAGGTTCACTGTCGGAGGCACGGTCGGCGCTGGTCCGAGACCGGGTGCTCGACGCCGTGGCCGAAATCCTGGCCGCCGGCGAGGAGCTCACCTTCGCCAAGGTCGCGAAGGCGGCGGCGGTGCCCGAACGAACCGTCTACCGGCACTTCCCCTCCCGCCAGGCGCTGCTGACCGAGATCTTCGCCTGGGCGAACCGCCGGATCACCTTCGACGGGCCCCTGCCGGCCGACGGCCGCGAGGCCGCCGCGCTCGTTCGGCACGTGTTCGCCGGGTTCGACGACATCGCGCCCGTCGTCCGCGAGCTGCTGATGGCCCCGGAAGGGCTGCCCGCCCGGCTGTCCGACAACGACCGGCGCCGGGCCACCGCGCGCGCGGTGGTGGACCGGGAGGCGCCCGGCCTGGACGAGGTCAGCGCTCGCCGGGTGGCGTCGATCGTCCAGGTGCTCACCGCCGCGGCGACCTGGCAGACGCTGCGCGACTACTGGGACCTGGACGGCGCGGAGGCCGGCGAGGCCGCCGCGCTGGCGCTGGAACTGCTCCTGGAGGGCGCCCGGGCCAGGGCCGCCGGCGATTCGCCGGCCAGTTGACCGCCAGTCACCACCACAGCAACCATTTCAGGAGGCATTCATGACCCTCGTCCAAGGCGTGAACCACGTCGCCGTCATGACCGACGACCTCGACCGCTTCGTCGATTTCTACGCACAGGTCTTCGACCTGCCCGTGGTGTTCACCGAGGAGACGCCGGCGTTCCGCCACGCGATCCTGCGCACCGGCCCGAGTTCCTGGCTGCATCCCGCCGAGGTCTCCGGCAACCCGCATGGCGCCGCGATCCCCGCCATGTTCGACCGCGGGCATCTGGACCATCTCGCGCTCGCCGCCGCGTCRCCGGAGGCCTTTCAAGCCGCCCGCGACCGCCTCGTCGCGCGCGGCATGAGCGACGGCACCATCGAGGACCTCGGCGCGTTCCACAGCTTCTGGTTCCGCGACCCGGACGGCATGCGAGGCGAGGTCACCCTCATCACCGATCCGGAACTGCGCGGGATCCACGAACCTCGCCCCCTGGTGGCCGGCTGACCGGTCCCAACGGTGATCAGGTGCTCGCTTGGCCGGGTCGCCGGCCGGCTCAGAGGAGTGCGCCGGCGAGCTCGCGCCATTCCGCGCGGGTGGGCCAGCCGGCGCGCTCGGTCGGGTTCGCTCCGGGCACGATCGCCTGGACGACGACGTGGTCGGCGCCCGCCTCGAGATGTTCGGTGACGCGCTTCGCCACCTGCTCGGCGGAGCCCCGGGCGACGAGCGCGTCGACGAGCCGGTCGCTGCCGTCACCCGCCACGTCGTCGTCGGTGAAGCCGAGCGCGAGCAGGTTGTTGACGTAGTTCGGGAGCCGCAGGTAGTAGCGCACGGTGGCACGTGCCAGTGCCAGCGCCTCGGTCGGGTCCTCCCTGAGCACGACCTTCTGCTCCGGCACGAGCAGCGGTCCGTCCCCGAGGATCCCGCGGGCGAGGTGGGTGTGGTCGGGGGTCGTGAGGTAGGGATGCGCCCCCACGGACCGCTCGCCGGCCAGCCGCAGGGCCTTCTCCCGCAACGCGGCCAGGATCCGGCGGTCGGCGGGTACCGGCCGCGGCGCGGCGTCGAGCGCGTCCAGGAAACCGGCGAGGAAGCCCAACGGCCGGGTGTAGGTACGGCCCAGCGGCTGCACGTTCGCGGCGTGGCCGGCACCCAGGCCGAGCAGGAAGCGCCCGGGATGCGCGTCGGCGAGGCGGTGGTAGTTGACCGCGAGCTCGTCCGGTTCGACCGTCCACACGTTGACGATTCCGGTGGCGAGCACGAGCCGGCTGCTGGCGGCGAGCAGATGTTCCGGAAGCCGCAGCGCCGGGTCGGACGACCCGAGCCAGAGCGCGCCGAACCCCAGGGCCTCCAGCTCGGCCACCGCGTCGGCGGCGTCGTCCACGAGCCGGCCAGAAGGATCCGCCCAGGCGAACGACGGGCTCCAGATGCCGATCCGGCCGAGGTCCAGCGTCATKACGTGCTCCTGTCGTCGTGGTGGCCCGGCTGTCCCGATCGCCTCGTCCAGCCGGTCACCGGCACACCCACATTATGTTCGATGTGGATCGAACACTGGCCGAGTGTACGATACGAATCGAACACTCGCGAGAGTCAGGGGCCGCGCGGATCCGGAGCCGGGCGGGTCTCCAGGAGGGTCCGGGAGGGAGGCGACGCCATGACGCCCGCGGCACGTCGAGCGCAGAGCCTGCGGCACACCGACCCCGGTGAAGTGACCCTGCAGGACGCGCTGGAGGCACTGGCCGACCCGGTCCGCCGGTCGATCCTGCGCACGCTCGCGGGGGAACCGGACTTCTCCCGCGCCTGCGGCACCTTCGATCTGCCGGTCGGCAAGGCCACGGCCAGCCACCACTTCGCCGTGCTGCGCGCCGCCGGGCTGCTGGAGCAGGTCGACCAGGGCTCGCGCCGGCTCAACCGTCTCCGCCGGGCCGAGTTCGACGACCGATTTCCCGGGCTGCTGGCGCTGGTCCTCGCCGAGCAGACGCCGACGGCCGCTGGGCGGTGACGGTCGGAACCCGCGGGTCAGTCGCCGGCTGACGGCGCGGCGGCGGTTGGCGTCGCGGCCGTCATGGTGGTCGCACGGTCGAGAGCGTCGTTGAGGGCGCCCAACTCGGCGGCGAGGGCCTGGACGCGGTCGGGCCCGAACTCGGCGAGCGCCTTCTTGAAGACCTCGCCCCGCAGTGTGCCTTCATACAGATAGGCGCTGTCACCCCGCGCGGTCGGCCTCAGCAGGCGGCGCCGGGTGCCGGGAACGGAGTGGAGCTCGATGAGCCCACGGCCGATCGCCGACTTCACCTGGCGGCTGACCGTGGACTGCTCCAGCTGCAGCACGTTCTCCAGGTCCCCCATCGACAGCGGGCCCATCTCCGTCAGCGCCCACAGGATCCGGAAGCTGGACCGGTCGAGGATCGACCCCTCGGGCGTCTGCACCCGCCGCCTGCTGAGCCGCAGGACCTCCCGTCCGATGGCTCGCAGCAGCGTCTCCTCGATGGGCGGTTCGGCACCTGTGCGCGGCTCKGTGCCCATGGGCGGTTCGGTGCCTGACGGGGCGCCCTCGCCGGCGTTCACGCTCACCCGTCCCACCTCGCAAGTGCCCTCGTCCGACGTGCCCCGATGATGTCCTCCCCGAACCGCGAGCGGCAAGGATGGGCGGGGTACGGCGCGGTTCAGACGGCGGAGGTGACGTTCTCCCTGTCGGCGGGGGCCGCTGCCGTCGCGGCGGCGGCGGCGCCGTCCGCCGACCGACGGCGAGGGATGAACGCGGCGAGCACGACCCCGAGGAGGGCCGCGGCGGCGCCAACGACGAAGCACAGCGTGAACGCGTGCTGGCTGGGCAGCTGTGCCGACCCGAACGCGGTGGTGTTGCTGGTGAGCAGGGTGCCCATGAGCGCGGCGGCCACGCTGCTGCCCACCGAGCGGGACAGGGAGTTGAGCCCGACCGCGGCCGCGGCCTTGGCCGGTGCGGTGGCGTCGAGGATGAGGGTGGGCATGGCCGCGTAGCCGATGCCGACGCCGGCCGACGCGACGCAGGTGACGATGAGCAGCTGCCACGGGGCGCCCGTCAGCAGGGTCCCCAGACCGTAGCCGGCGGCCAGGACGAAGGCACCGATCATGAGTGTGGCCTTGGGGCCGATGCCGCCGATCAGCGCGCTGGAAATCGGGGCGAACAGCAGCATCATCAGGCCGGCGGGCGCCATCCACAGCCCGACCGCCTGGATGGACTGCCCAAGGCCGTAGCCGGTGCCGTCAGGCAGCCCGAGCAGCTGCGGGATCACGATGGACTGCGCCATCATGCCGAAGCCGACGGCCACGGCGGCGACGTTGGTCATCAGCACCGGCAGCTTCGCGGTGGACCTCAGGTCGACCAGCGGCTCGGCCTGACGCAGCTCGAAGACGCCCCAGGCCGCCAGCACGACCAGGCCGGCGGCGATGGCGCCGAGCGTGCGGGGGCTGCCCCAGCCCCAGGCGGTGGCCTTCGAGATGCCGATCAGGAACGCGACGAGACCCACCGCGAGGCAGAGCGCGCCGACCAGGTCGAAACGGCCGCGGTGGCCGTCGTGGACGTGTGGGACCGCGACGACCACGAGCACGAGCACCAGGCCCGCCACGACCGTCGAGACCCAGAACAGGGCGTGCCAGCTACTGACGTTGACGATCCACGCCGCCAGCGGCAGGCCGATCGCGCCGCCGACGCCCAGTGTCGCGCTCATCGTGGCCAGGGCGGTGGGGGCCATGCGCGGCGGAGTGATCTCCCGGATGAGTGAGATCCCCACCGGGATGAAGCCGAGCGAGATGCCCTGCAGGGCGCGGCCGACCAGCATCGGCGTCAGCGTGTTCGAGAGCGCGCACACCAACGATCCCGCGACGAGCAGGGCCGCGCTCACGATGAGCACTCGCTGCTTGCCGAACAGGTCAGCCAGGCGGCCCGCGACGACCATGGCCACCGCGGCGGCCAGCAGCGTGATCGTCACCACCCAGGGAGCGTTGGCCGGCGAGGTGCTGAGCAGGTGCGGCAGCTCCGACTGAATCGGAATGACGAGCGTCTGCGTGAAGGAGACCGTCATCCCGCCGGCACACAGCACAGCGACCGACACGGCCGGCGGCAGGTTCCGGGCACGTGAAGCAGGAGGCATGATCTTCCTTCCGCGAACGTCAACATGCATGGTACATGCATGCATGGTCCGCCGAGGCTGGTCCGCACCACAAACGGAGGGAGATCCTCCACAGGTTGTCTGATCGTCTGACCACCAGAAATTCGATCACCGGCAGGCGACGGGCGCACCAGTGCTTACCGTCTCCCTGGAGTAGCTGTGTGGCACGCATGCGGGCCGACCGGCCGACGCGCCACCAACGCCGAGCCCTGCCCACCGACTTCACCCAGCACTGCCTTCGCATCAGGAACTCACCACCATCCCCCGAAGGAATACTTAGATGATCGAGCGCATCTCACTGATCACGGGAAACAAAGGCAAGGCGGCCGAGTACGCCACCCTGCTGGGCATCGACGTACGGGCCGCCAAGGAAGACCTGATCGAGATCCAGTCTCTCGACGTCGCGGCCGTCGTCGAACGGAAGGCCGCCGACGCCTATGCCAAGCTGCGCGGCCCGGTGCTCGTCGACGACACAGGCCTGACCGTGAATGCCTGGAACGGCCTCCCCGGGGCACTCGTCGCCTGGTTCCTCGGCTCCGTCGGTACCCAGGGCATCCTCGACATGGCTGCCAGCCTGACCGACCGCGCCGCGAGCGTCACGACCGCACTCGGCTACGCCGACGCGAACGGAATCCGAGTCTTCACCGGAACCCTCCAGGGAACGCTGGCCACCGAACGGCGCGGCACAGGCGGCTTCGGCTACGACGAGATCTTCGTACCAGCCGGCGGAGACCTGACCTTCGCCGAGATGTCCAGCGAGCAGAAGAATCTCGTCTCCCACCGCCGGCGCGCGGTCGACGCCCTGCGCGCAGAATTCGGAATCCCCGGCTCCTGACCGTCGCGACACCGCATCGCCATCCCGCTCGACGCGAGGTCGTCGTCCACGGAAGATCGGCCAATCAACAGGCAGGACATCCTGGCGGCCCATGCCTCCGGTGTCGGCCGTGGGAGGCGGACGGTGCGCGCTGCCTCGGTCTCAGTCGGCCGTCGTCTCTCCCGCCGCGGGCCTGGATACCAGCGCCGCTGTGCCCAGCCCGACCTCCATGGCGAGGGAGAGCCAGAAGATCCAGTCGGTGCGCGGGCGGTCGATCTTCAACGAGACCAGCCGGGCCGCGGCCGCGCCCAGCCAGGTCACGCCGACGGCGGTGCGGGCAGCCGGAGCGCGGCTGACCAGCGCCCATCCGCCGAGAGCCGCGTAGGTGCCACCCAGGCCGGCCCTCGTTTCGGCGCGGCCGCGGCCGGTCGTGGCTGGCAGGTCGAGCGCGGTGGCGAACCTCACCGGCATGACGACTCCGGCCGCCCCTGACATCATCAATGCCGCGCTGCTGAGCCGGCCCGTGTCCATACCCGGACGCTAACACGCACCGCGCCTCTGGGTGATCATGGCCGAGCCACGCGCGGGCCCGATCGGTGCGGGAGCGAGCGAGGAGGAGGGGGCGATGAGTTCCGGCGCCCGGCCCGGTCTGTCCCTGTACCAAGCCGAGGGAGGCGGGATGAGCGCGCCCCAGGTCCTGATGGACGGCGTCATGTTCGGTGAGTCGCCCCGCTGGCACGACGGGCGGCTCTGGTTCTCCGACTGGGGGGCCAACCAGGTGATCGCGATCGGTGCCGACGGTGGCCACGAGGTGGTGGTGACCGTCCCCTCGTTCCCGATGTGCATCGACTTCCTGCCCGACGGGCGGTTGCTCGTCGTGGACTCGGCGCGGCGACGGCTGCTGCGCCGCGAGCCGGACGGATCCCTGGCCCAGCATGCCGACCTCGCCGCGGTCTCGGAAAAGCCGTGGAACGAGATCGTCGTCGACGCCCGGGGCAACGCCTACGTCAACACCATCGGCTTCGACTTCCCCGGCGGCGACTTCGCTCCGGGCCTCATCGTGTTCGTCACGCCGGACGGCGACGTCGGTCAGGTCGCCGACGACCTCGCGTTCCCCAACGGCATGGCCATCAGTCCTGACGGCGCGACGCTCGTCGTCGCCGAGTCGTACGCGAACCAGCTCACCGCCTACGACATCGGCGGCGACGGCGGCCTCGGCGACCGGCGGGTGTGGGCGAAGACGCCCGGCGACCATCCGGACGGCATCTGCCTGGATGCCGAGGGCGCCGTCTGGTACGCCGACGTCGGCAACCAGCACTGCGTCCGGGTGCGCGAGGGCGGCGAGGTGCTGGCCACGGTCGACCTGGATCACGGCGCGTTCGCCTGCGCGCTCAGCCGCGACGAGGACCCCCRCCTGTTCGTCGTCGGCCAGACCTGGGGCGCAGGCGGACCGACGCAGTCCAGCGGCCGGGTCGTGGCGTTCCCCGCGCCCGCGCCCGGCGCCGGCAGGCCCTGACCGGCGCGCTGGTGAGGAGCTCCCTCACCGGGCGCGGACGGTGTAGTCCTCCGGGTCCGGGGCGCGAGTGAGGCGCCAGTAGTCGTAGAGGTTGAACGGCCAGTTCTGCGCGATGCGCCCCTTGGCGTTGCGGTACCAGGTGTTCACGTCGGAGACGCCCCACGCACGCTGGTCGGTGGCCATGTCGATCCACCGGTTGTAGCGGTCGTGTGCCTCCGGCCGGCAGTCCAGGGAGGCGGCGTCGCGCTCGAGCAGCATGCCGACGCATTCGGTGATGTACTGGGCAGCGCATTCGGAGAAATAGATGATGCTGCCGTTGACCACGATGTTCGTGTTCGGCCCGTACATGAGAAAAAGATTCGGGAAGTGCGGCACCGTGATACCGAGGTGGGCACGGGCGTCACCATCCCACCAGTCGTGCAGGTCGAGGCCGTCCACCCCGATCACGCGCATCGGCGTCAGGAAGCGCGAGGCCTGGAAACCGGTTCCGTAGACGATGACGTCGTGGTCGACGTGCCGGCCGTCGGCCAGCTGAATACCGGACGGGGTGACCCGCTCGATCCCGGTGGTTTCCAGGGTGACGTTCGGGCGCTGCAGGGTGCGCGCGTAGGTGCCGTTGTCGGGGAGCATGCGCTTCGCGCCGTACGGATGGGTCGGCAGCACCTTGGCGCGCAGGGCCGGGTCGGGGAACGCCACCTCGTACCACGCGGTCAGCCGCCGCCGCGCCACGTCGTTGGCCGCGCTGACCGAGTTGTTGGACCGGTCCCAGCCGGGATCCACGACGGTCTGCGGGAGCGTGCCTTCCTGGAGCCGGCCGAAGGTGCCCAGCCGGTCCCAGCGGGCGTAGTCGGGTACGTGCCGCAACAGCCACTGGATGCCGGCGGGCAGGTCGTCGAGATAGTTCGGGATCGGCAGCAGCCAGGGCGCGGTCCGTTGGTGCACGGTCAGCGCGCCGGCGCGCTCGGCCAGCCGGGGCACGAACTGGACGGCGCTCGCGCCGGTGCCGATGACCGCGACCCGCAGCCCGGTGACGTCGACGTCCGGCCGCCAGCGGGCCGAGTGGAACGATGGCCCGCGGAAGCTGTCGATCCCCGCGATGTCGGGCAGGCTCGGGCGGTTGAGCTGGCCGACCGCGCTGACCACCGCCTCCGCCTCATGGGTGCTCTCGCCGCCGGAGGCGTCCCGTACGCGCAGCGTCCAGCGACTCGTCCGCTCGTCCCAGCGAGCCTCGACGACCTCCGCCCCAAAGCTGATCAGGCCGGCAAGCCCGAACTTCTCGACACAGCTTCGGAAGTAGTCCAGCAGGACGGGCTGGGTGGAGTTGAACTGCGGCCAGTGGCCGGTCTGCGCGAACGAGTAGCTGTAAAGGTGGTTGGGCACGTCCACCCGGCAGCCGGGGTAGGAGTTCTCCAGCCACGTCCCCCCGACGTCGGGGTTCTTCTCGAAGACCCGCACGTCGACGCCCGCCTGGTTCAGCCGGTGCGCCATGACGATGCCGGACGTCCCCGCGCCGATGACGGCCACGCGGAACCGGCGCCGCGGTGCCCTGCTGGCGGCATGCCACCCGGGCGCCCGTGGATCCAGGCCGCCCAGCGCCAGCTCCTCCTCGAGCAGCTCCAGGTAGTGGTCGTCGAGGTCCGCCGGCGCGACGACGAACTCGACCAGCGCCCGCAGCTGCCGGGGAGTCGGATCGACGGGCCGCGGGCAGCCGCGGTCGCGGTAGCGGATCAGCGCGTCGGCGGCCCGTTCGCGAGATCTCGCCGCCATCTCGGCTGGGTAGCCGTAGTCCGGAGCCATCCACGGCAACGCCGGGTCGGGCCGGATGTCGTCGGCCAACAGATCATATTCGCCGGTGAGGTGCGCGACGGAGGCGAGAAGCGGCCCCACCGGAGCCTGGCCGGCATGAGCCCGGATGGTCGCGTCGTCGGCGTCGATGTCCTCGCGGGTGAAGTCCAGGCGCATGGATAGCGGCCCGCTCACCCGGCCGGGCGCTCGTCCGATCGCTCGGCCGGCGGCCAGAGCGGTGACGGCACCTCGAAGCCCAGCGGGCCGTTCCAGCGGTTGCGGGCGGCCACCTCATGCACGGGCCGCCGCGCGGCGACGCCCCAGCGTCCGGTCGGGTAGCCGAAGCTGACGCAGCAGGCGTTGATCCACCCCTCGTCGGCGGGGACCTCGAGGATCTTCAGCACCTCCTCCTTCGCGAACGCGCCCAGCACGCTGGTCAGCGAGCTCCCGATGCCCTCGGCTCTGGCGGCCAGCTGCGCGTTCCAGACCGCCGGGTAGATCGATCCGCCCGTCGGGTCCCGCTGCACGAACGCGAAGAGGAAGAGCGGCACCTCGGCGAAGTGGTCGGCCAGCCAGTCCGACGAGCGCTGGATCCGCAGCAGTGTGGCGCTCTCGTCGTCGTCCGGGTTCGCTCGGGYGGCGGCGAGACGGTCGGCGTAGAAGGTCTCCCACAGCCTCGTCAGGGCCTGTCGGTAATGGACGCCCAGCTGGCCCTTGACCGCGGGATCGTCGACGAGCAGGAAACGCCACCCCTGGGTGTTGCCGCCGCTCGGGGCCCGGATGGCCGCGTCGAGGATGCGGGCCTGGGCGTCGGCCGGGATCGGGTCGKGGCGCACCCGCCGCATCGCCCTCGTCGTGTAGAGCGCCTCGTGGATCTCCATGCCGGTTCTCCGCTTCTGCTGTTGGGTCTTTCCTGGTGAGTCGGTCACCAGATTCGGCGAAGCTGGGCGCCCTCCCGGCGGACACGCAGCTGTGCCGCGCGCTCGGCTGGGTTGACCTGGGGTGTGTCGGCCGGCAGGTACCTGCGCAGGTCGGCGAACGGTACCTTCCTGATCGTGGGGTCGGGATGGTCGCTGGCATGGTTCCAGCGCAGCTGGATGACCCCCCAGGGGTAGTCCGCCTTGTCGAGCCAGTTGGGCACACCCGGGTCGAGCCGCGAGATGACGGCGCGGAACCTGCCGTCGCCGTCGAGGCGGGCCTGCGTGTCGTTGAGGCTGGACTGCCGGTTCACCCAGTCGACCGTGCAGAACCGGTCGTCGGCGACGAGTGCCTGCCAGTAGCGGCTCCGCCTGGGCAGCTCGGTCTCGATGATCAGCGCTTCGTCGTCGCCGATCTCGTGGATGCCGTCGTAGTAGACCTGCGCCGGCAGGCCACCCATCTCGTCGATCTTCTTGGAACGCAGCAGCGTGTTGACCCCGTGGTGCTCGCGGTAGTAGCGCACCAGCTTCATGTCGAAGGCGATCATGCCTTCGACCCAGGCGGCCAGATCGGAGAAGCGCCGGGCGACCTCGCCCGGCGACATGTCGGTGCCCCCGTCGTCCAGCCGGTTGATCGCGACCCGGGCGTCCTCCTCCCGGACCCAGTCGCACGAGCACTTCCGCATGAGCAGGCGACGCGTGGTCGGCTCCAACCGCCACCAGTCCCCTGTGTGGCCGTCCGGCCGCTGGGCGCTGAGCAGCACGCTGAAGCGGCCGTCCGCGCCGAGCTGGAGATCGTCCAGGTCGTGCGTCGCCGGGACCGGACCCCCGCTCATGTCCGCCGGGCTCATGATGTCGAAGCTCTGCTGGGTGATCTCGACGAACCGGGTCGTGCCGCGGTAGCCGGAGATCTCGTACACGCCGTCGGCGGCGACCTCGGCCGTCGAGTAGACGTAGTCGGGGTCGGGGCCGCCCTGGTTGAACGCGTAGTTCCACAGCGGCATGAACACGGGCCGGCGGGCGTCGGTGTAGACCCGGCACAGGTAGCCGCCGGCCAGGATCGACAGCGCGAGCTTGTTCATGTCCTGCGTCTCGGCCTCGGAGGCGCCCCCCGGCCGCCACTGGGCGATCAGGTTGTCGGCGACGCCGTCGAGAGCCTTCATCTGCTCGGACCACGTGGGCAGGCTCATCGTCCGTATCCCCTCAGCGTTCGACCTTCTTGCGCTCGACCTCGATGCCGAAGCGCCGGATGTAGAACTCGTAGTCGGCGCGGATCTGCTCCTCGTCCAGCCCGAACTGCTCGGCGGTGTAGTGGTGGACGCCGTGCGCCCCGGTCCGGTTGGCCGCGTGCCAGTCGGCCATCGCGCGCTCGACCTCCGGCCGCAGTTCGAGGCCGAGAAAGTCGTAGACCCGCCGGACTGTGCCCATCGGGTCGGCGACGAACTCGCGGTGATGCACGTCGAAGAACCGGTCCTCGCCCAGGCGGGCGCGCGCGGCGACCGCGTTCTCCATGCCGACGCGCAGATGTTCGCAGATCTCCTGGCCGAGCCGCCGGTGGTCGCGCTCCCCCGCCGCCGGCGGGAGGATCGCGGACACGATGCTGGCGTAGGACGGCACCGCCTTCGCGGGGTCGCGGTGCGTCATGACGAACCGCGCGTCCGGGTAGGCGGCGGCCAACGGCTCCAGGTGGAACTTGTGGTGTGGTGCCTTGAACAGCCAGAGGTCCGGCGGCCGGCGCGACTGCAGGAGCTTGATGGCGCGCCGGTGATGCTGGAACGTGTCCGCCAGGTCGGCGCCACGCCACCAGGCGTGGTAGCCGTACACCGGCAGCGTCATCTGCTGGCCGTGGAACGACATCCCGAGGATCTCGCTGTCCTCCATCGTCGCGTCGGCGTCGTAGAGGTGCATCGCCTTCAGGTCGGCGGAAGTCTCCGCGTACTCCTTGACCAGCGCCAACCGCCGCGGGTCCGTCAGCTCGGTGTCGAGCTCCGGCGGCGGGCACGGCTTCGACTGCTCCCAGCCGCGCAGCCCACGGAACTGCGGATCGAGCGACAGGATGTTCGCGAGTGCGGTCGTGCCGGTCCTCGGCAGGCCGTTGACGTCCACCGGCCCGCGCACGGGCAGATCCTCGATCTCGGGGTGCTCGCGATACCACGCCTCCAGTTCGAGACGGTTGACGAGCCGGCGGTGGAAGACCCCGATGACGGCGGCGTCGGTGTCCGGGCTCAGGTCGCCGTCGCGATCGAGGCTGTCGAGCAGCACGTCGAGGCCCTCGCGGAAGTCGCCTGGGCCGAAGTCGGTGAGACCGGTCGCCGTGACCGCCGCGTCCAGCAGACGCTCGCTGGTCGGGTAGCGCATCACTCAGCTCCCCGCCACGCCCACGCGCACCCGGTCGGGGTACAGGCGCTCGACGACGCGGCGAAAGCCCTCCCGCCATCCGACCTGGCAGGGGCCGGTGATCGAGACGCGCCTGGTGGAGTCGCCGACGGAACCGATGGAGGCACCCGGGATCGGGTCCACATCCACCTCGGCCCGGGCGCCGAGGAGCTCGCCGAAGTACGCCGACCACTGCTGGACGCTCACGGCCTCGTCGCCGCACCAGTTCACGATCGTCGCCGGCACGCTCGCGGCGTCGAGCAGGGGCTCGACCTGCGCGCAGATGTCGTCGTCGTGGATCGGGCTGTACGGCATCGGGTCCCACCGGGTCCTGACGTGCTCCCCGGCCGCCACCGCAGCCAGGTGCCAGACCGGGAGGCCGTCCTCGTCGCTGTACGCRCAGCCCATCCGGGCGATGGTCACCGGGAGGTCGAACGACCGGGCGCAGTACCGGGCCACCGCCTCCTGGGCGATCTTGGAGACGGAGTACGGCGCCGAGGGGGGCGCCATCGCGTCCCCCAGCGGATCGCTCTCCTGGAAGGCGTGCCACGGGTCGGGGTGCGGCTTGTAGGTCGAGACCGTCGACATCACGAGCGCCGACTTCGCGGACCGGCAGTGCTCCAGCAGGCGGCCGGTCGCCTCGGCGTTCACCCGGATCGCCCGGTCGTAGTCGTCGGCGCTGAAGTCGGCCGCCAGGTGCAGGAGGTGGGTGAAGTCGGTGGGCAGGTCGTCGAGCGGTCCGTCGGCGATGTCGACGGCCCTGGTCGTGACGCCGAGCGCCTCGACCTTCGCCCGCGCGGACGGATCGGTGAAGCGGGCGATGCCCCAGACCTCGTTGTCGCGAGCCAGCGAGCGGGCCAGGCCGTAGGCGATGCGGCCGGCCGGACCCGTGATCAGGATCTTCTCGCCGGCTAACACGGTAATCGTCCTTCTTGGCATCCCACGGGACGTGGAGCCTAGTTTGGAGGAWCGACCGGCGCGAGGCATGGATATTTGATCCAAACCGTGGACGGATGGTGTGATGGCCGCGTGAGCATCGACCCCGCCCTGCGCCAGACGGTCCTCGATTCGCTCGACGGGCTGCTCGCCGCGTTCGAGCTCGAGCCGCTCGGCGCCGACCGGTTCCGGGTCCGCTCCGAGCCGCCCCGGTTCAACCGTGTCTTCGGCGGGCAGTCGCTCGCCCAGGCGCTCGTGGCGGCACGCGCGACCGTCACCGGCCAGGAGCCGTCCTCGCTGCACGCCTCCTTCGTCCAGGCCGGCAAGCCGGGGGTCGCTGTCGAGCTGGTGGTCGACCGGGTGCGCGACGGCCGGTCGATGTCGACGCGTCAGGTGACGGTCCGCCAAGGCGACCGCGTCCTGTTGGCCGCGATCGTCACCTTCCACGCGAACGGCCCCGGCCCCGAGCCCCCGGTCGACCCGTCGGTCCCCACCGCGGACCCCGAACTGCTGCCGCTGCTCCAGGACTGGGCGGTCAAGGCCCCGCCGGAGCTACGGCCGCAGGCACTGTTCTGGGTCGACCGCCCGCCGCCGCTCGAGATGCGGCTCGCCGAACCGGTCGTCTTCATGGGCGGCACTCCGGCCGCCGGGCCGCGCTCGCACTGGATGCGCCTGCCCCGCGACGTCGGCGCCGACCCGGGCCTGCACGCGGCGCTGCTCACCTACGCGAGCGACTACTTCCTGCTCGACATGGCCTTCCGGTCCTATCCCGACGGCGCCACCCCGGACTACTCGTCGGCCTGCAGCCTCGACCACACCATCTGGCTCCACCGCCCGGTACGGTTCGACCGCTGGCACCGGCACACCCAGGAGGCGGTCGTCGTCGCGGGTCACCGCGGCCTCGTGCGCGGCGCGATCCACGACGCCGACGGGCGCCTGGTGGCCACCGTGGCTCAGGAGGTGCTCGTGCGCCCGAAGGGAGCGTCGACGTGACGACCGAGATCCCGGCTGGCCCGTTCCCGCCGCTAGCGTTCCAGCACCCTCTCTTCCAGCAGCCCTGGCCGGAGGGCGAGTACCGGCTGTTCCAGCTCGGCTTCGTCGTCGACGACCTCGTCGCCGCCGCCCGCCGATGGGCGGCGGTGTTCGGCGTCGGCCCGTTCCACGTGCTGCCACCCATCGAGCAGGCCTGCACCTACCGTGGTGCCGCCACGGGGATCAACCTCCAGGTCGGCGTGGCCCAGGCCGGCCCGGTCCAGATCGAGCTCATCACCCAGCGCTGCGACCGCGACAGCATCTTCCGCGAGCAGGCCCTCGCCGGCCGGGCGGGCTTCCACCAGCTCTGCACGGTCACGCCCGACTACGACGGCAAGCGGGCCTTCTACCAGGGCAACGGCTACGAGCTCGCCTGTGAGCTCACCTCCGCGGATGGCATCCGCGTCGGCTATTTCGACACGCTCGAGGACTTCGGGTTCGTCACCGAGGTCGTCGAGCGCACCCCGGGATTCCTGAAGCAGCTCGCGCGCGTCGCGGCCACCTGCGCCCAGTGGGACGGCACCGACCCCGTCCGCCTTCTCACCCGCGACGGCTACCGCGTGCCCTGACCGGGAACTCATGATCCTCCGGTCGTGGTTCGAGCCCCACCCGCCCCACCACGCTTCGCGATGAACCGTCCGACCTGCATAAATAGGTTCGACCTATCGGCGTGAACGACCCGGATGGCGGCAAACGGGCAGGTCCTCGGGTCGGACTGGTGGTTCGAGTCCCTCCTGGCTCCCGAGCAATCGACTACGAACGGTAGCAATTGGTGACCACGGTCTCGCCGGGTAACAGCGGGCGCGGTTCCGGTGTGGCATCTGGGGTGTGCGAACAGTCCCCGTCGAGCATTTCCAGGATCTGCCCGAGGTCCAGAACTGGGCGGGGCCGGCAGAACAATGACCCCGCCAGCCCTGACCGGTGCCATGGGAAGGACAGCCCGCCTCGATTCCAAGTTCCGGCCGCGGCTGCGTGTGGCTGCCGCGACCGGGGCTGGTGACGGAACAGCCGCCGGAGTGGTGATCTGGCTGGCAGCGAGGCTGAAAGGGCGGAGCCGAGCGATGGTCAGGGTATGTCGAGGACGTCGTCGACAGGCCGGCGCGGGGTCGCCAGACGTCCCGCGGCCGGGTCGGGGTATCCGACGCGCAGCAGCATCTGGACATGGCCCGTCCCTCCGGCCGTCTCGCCGAGCAGGGAGCGGGGAGAGTGATGTCGACGACCTGGCCGAGCGGGGAGGCGGCAGCGCCGCGCGCAGTCGCGGCGAGCAGCAGCCGCCCAAACGCCGTGCCCGCGAGGAACTGGTCGGCCGGCCGGTCGAAGTGGGTGCCGACCGCGATGACGGTCGGACGTTCGACCGTGAAGTCCGCTACCCGCGTGCCCGCCTTGTCGATCACGTCGAAGTCCCGCAGCACGAATAGCGACTCGCGGGTCTGCGCCGTGGTGACGACCGAGTAGCGCGGAATGCCGTCTGCCGCGTCGCGCTCGGCCCGGCTCCACGACGTCAGTTCGGCGACATAGGCAGGATCGTGGCTCTCGATCCAGTCGGTGTGTGCCGGCAAGACAAAGCCGCCGACGCGGCTGAGGTGATCCTGGACCCGAGCAGCGGCCCGACCCGCCTGGCGACGCTGGCACGGCTAGCCTCGCGTGGCCGGATCGTGGTCTAAGGCAACATCGCCACCTTCGAGCCGGTCACCGTGTCGGCCAACGAGCTGCTGACGCATGGGCAGTCGCTGACGACCTACAACAGCTGGCCGGCAGGTAGACGGGCCGGGCGCTGAGGCGAGGTTGGTCGTGTCGATGAGGGCGGCGGTGTCTGCGGGTCGGGTGTCCCACCGCAGGAGGTCGGCGGTGAGAGTGCCGATCGTCCAGTGTTCCCACCGCTCCGGTGTCCACCCGCGGTCGGCGGTGAGCGCCAGATACACCTCGAAGCTCACCAGAGCGAAGAGGATGTCGGCGGCCTCGTCGACTGACAGTCCGCCGCGTAGGCCCTGCTTGGCGGCGAGCAGTTCGGCGATGACGCGATATGCGGTGAGGCGTTGCCGCTTGTTGACCTCCCATTGTTCGGCCATGTCCGGGTCGGCGCCGGCGGCGTCGCGGACGATCCGCATGAGTGGACCGACCCTGGTGAAAAGGGCCCGGCAGTGTGCCATCCAGAGCGCCAGCGCCTGATGGGGGTCGGGTTCGTCGCGCACCTGGTCCATCCAGGGCCGGTCCAGGACCGCCACGGGTTCGTCGTCGCCGGCCGCGAGGATGTCGACGCCCTCCTTGAGCACGGTCCGCTTGTTGCCGAAGTGGAAGTAGACGGTCTGGACCGCCACCCCGGCCTGCTCGGCGATCTCGTCGAGTCTGGTGGCGGCGTACCCCTGCCGCAGGAACAGCTCCAAGCCCGCGTCGATGATCCGCCGCCTAGTGGCGCGGGCCTGCTCCCCGCGTCGATCCGCTCGACCGTGGAGTTGACGAGATCGGTGAAGTAGAGGGCGCCGTCAGGGTCGATCCGGTAGATCACGGCGCTGCCGGAAAAGGAGTTGCTGGACACGTACAGCGTGCCGTCCTTGCTCACCGCCACGGCCTCCGGGTCGAAGCCCTCGATCTCGATGCCTCGCCGACGTAGGCGGGCCCGGGGCTGGGCGGCCGGGTGCGGGTAGGTGCCGGGGGGACGGACTGCACGGCGGGGGTGGTTCCGGCCGCGGCGGGCGTGCCCGCCGGCGAGTCGTCCGAGTGGCTGACGATGAACGCGGTCATCCCCACGGCCATAAGAACGACGACGGTGACGAGGACGGGCGGGATCAGCCAGGTCCGTCGGCGGCGGTGCCCCGCGGGGCACCGCCGCCGACGGGAGCCGGGGGGACTACGCCGGAGGGGGTGACGTCGGTGTCGCCTGGCGGCGCGCTGATGACGCCGCCCGGGCGCGTCGACCCCCACCCGCTGCACGCCAGGTCGCATGAACTCGGGCCGGTGTCGGCCCCTATCGGCCGGGTTCCTGGCGGGGTTGCGGGACTGGTTCGGCGAGGTCCGCCGGGGTGAGGTGCGCGAGGCCATCATGGTGGCGGATGACGTCCCGCGCTTTGGCAAGGCGGACGTCGTCGAACGCGGTCACGCCGGCCATCGTCACCGTGACCAGCCCGAGTGCGGCGAGCGCGGGCAGACGGCTCAGCGCGGGGATGATCGCGAGCAGCAGCACAGCGACGACCAGCCTCGGCAGATTCGGCTTTCCGACGTTGCGCCACCGGATGGAACTGACACCAATGAGATACAGCGCCGGTCCCAGCCCGAGCGTCACGGCGGCGAGACCCTTGACCGGATCGGTCAGGTCATGGTCGGTCGTGTCCGCGACATAGCCGGCCACCTTCTTTATGCCGAGCGCGGTCGTCAGGATCCCGAGGACCAACAGGAAATGCAGGTAGGTGTAGGTGTCGCGGGCCATCGCCGACCGGGCGGCGCCGGTTCGTCGGCGCAGGATCCGCTCAGCGACGAGCGCGACGACGTCGAAGTACAGCCACCACATCGTCGCCGACACCGCGATCGCCAGCGCCATCATGGCGAGAACGGCCCAACTCACCGGATACGCCGCGGCGCCGGCGCCGAGGGCGACGACGGACTCGCCCAGTGCCACGATCACGATCAGCCCGTGCCGCTCGGAGAAGTACCCCGGGGCATRCACCCGCCAGCCCTCGCCCGCGGTCACGAAGATGCCGCCGTAGTCGACGGCGAGCGCGGCGAGCCAGATCAAGGTCCGAGTCCCGCCGTCGGCGAATGCGCCGACGACGAGCAGGACCGCGGCCACGGCGACGGGCACGGCCGCAACCACGATCTGGCGCAACAGCGCGGCATCCCCACGCGCCGCTACCGCGTAAACCAGGAGATGCTCGACGCGGACGACGACGATCGCCAGCGCGAGCACCACCGGGGCGTCAAGGCCGCCGGGCAGGTCGTTCCACGCCTCCGGCACCGCCAGCGACGCCGCGGACATCGCCATCATGGCGGCGATCAACGCCGCCCGCAGCACACCTTCGTCTGCCCGCGCCTGATTGCCCAGCCAGGCGTAGCTCATCCAGGCGAACCACAGGATCGCGAGGAGCAGCAGGCCGCGCAGGGCGCCGCGCGCTGTCGGGTCGTCGGCGACCAGCGCGGTCACCTGGGTGAAGGCGAAGACGAAGACGAGGTCGAAGAAGAGCTCGAGGGTGGTGACCCGGTGCGTGGAGTCGGTCGGGACGATCCGGCCCGTCATCCTCACCGGCGCCCGGCGCCGGCCGGCCGGCTGGGCCGGGACGTCCGGGCTGTCGCCACCGGCGGGGCCAGCGGGCGGGGGAGCCTGGTCCGATGCGGTCACGGGTGGAGTCCTCCCACTGCGGTCACCGACAATCGTCGGCCGCCGGGAAACGATCCGCCCGCGGCCGGCGGGCGGGCCAGCGGATCGGTCCGCCCAGATGGGCCGCTGTTCATCGGATCTTCCAACCCGGCCCGGCTACTCATCACGTCCGTTTGCGGTCGGCGGCGGCTCGCTTGCTGGCTGTTTCGGCCCGCGATCGGTCTCATCGGAAGCGCCGTGTGGTCAGATCGGGGCTGGGTCGTCCTCCCGGTTGATCGTGAGGTGCTACTGAAGCTGCCTTCTCCTTGGCCGACGATCTCCGGTTCGACGGGTCGCTGCCCCGCCGGCCAGACACGCACGGCGCGGTAGGGGTAGCCGTCCTGGCCAGGCGCCTCCCAGTCCAGCTCGACCTGCTGCCCGGCATGCAGGCTGCCGTAGCCGCCGATCAGCAGGTGGCCGAACTGGGCCCAGCAACCGCCGGGGGTCTCCGGTGAGTCGATGACTCCCCAACCCCGCTCGTTCGACAACTCCCGAACGGTGCCGCGCGTCGTCACGAGCCGATCATCCCACAACCGCAGCAGGATCGCGGCGGCCCGCCAGCGACCCCGCCGTCCAGCCCGGCCAGCAGCTCCAGGTTGGCGGTCCGCTCGGGCGCGGGGTCGATGCCCACGTCGCGCAGGATCTCCCAGACCGTGGACGGAGCAACCTTGATGCCGAGGACCAGGAGTTCGCCGTGGATCCGCCGGTAGCCCCAGCCGCTGTTCTCCCGGGCCAGCCGCAGGACCAGGGCGCGGCCGTTCTTCAGCTTCCGGTTCCAGATCACCGCCGACTCCGACGCGGAGGCGGCGATCGGCCAGGCCGAAGGCCGCGCGCGGGCCTGGCTGGACGAGCATGGTCACGGCTACAAGCATCTGACGAGCCGGGTCGACGAGGTTCCGCGGACCCCGCCCGGCGCCCGGGCGCGCCGTGAGCAGCGCCGCAACCCGCGCGCCTGACCTGCCCTGAAGTCGATCACCGGGTGGACCCCACCGCGCTGCCGGAACGCGAATGGCGGGAGCTGGCGCCGGCGCTGCGGGACCTCGCCCCGACGCGACAGTGCGCCGCTCCCGCCCTAGCCGACCTTCCCGGTCGGTGGAGGGCATGCGGCCGGTGGCGCATCCGCGAAACCCGTGGCCAGGTAGCCGCCGGCGGCCTGGCGCATGGTGACCCGCAGCCGGTGCCGGATGCCGATCTCCCCGGTGGGCTCGGACTGCCGTATCGTCTCCCGCTCGGTCTCGTCCACGCAGCTGTCCACCGCCACGGCGCCGTTCTCCTGTGACACCCCGGTCACCATCAGATGCAGCGGGCCACGGGTGGACCGGCCCGGGTCGCTCCGGGACTGGTCGAGAATGGTAGTCAGTGTGCCGAGAAACTCCGGGTCAACCCGATCCCGCAGAGCGCTGAACTCGGCGCGGTTGCCTTCCTGGATCGCGGCAAAGGTGGCCCAGAACGCGAGATGATCACGAATCACCGGGCTCGTCGGGTCCACCGCCGCCGCGGTCGTCATGCGCACTGAGCCCGCGACGACGGGAGCAGCAGCCGGGGCCGGGATGTCGGCCGGCTCCCCGGCTGGTGGCGAAGTCCCCGTCCCGTCCCAGGAGGTGAACGCCGCCAGCGCGGACACGAGCTGACGGTCGGTTGGTGCGCTGAACACCTCCGCGCCGGACCACGCGACCTTCACCGAGGTCGGACATCCAGCCGCGGCCGGGTCCACCGGGATGGTGGCGACGACCTTTCCCGAATGCGCCTCGCGCACCGTGATCCGGTAGGAGGTGCGGAAGAACGGCACCCGGTCCTGGCTGCCGATGTCGAACCGGCAGGCGACCTCCGTCGGCGTGCGGTCGGCCCGCTCGGCGCACGCGACAAGCTGGGTCCGCGCCGTCGGCGACTGGAACGGCTCCTGCTCGGCCTGGCCTACGTTGCTCAGCACCCGGATGGGGAACGTCGGCCCGGTGGGATCGTTTCCCTGCTGCTGGCTGAACACTGTCACCGGATGCGGCGCCGGCCCGGAGTAGGGAGGCGCGGAGGTCAGGGCGGTTCTTCCATCGCAGATCTCGCCCAGGCTGCCTGTGTCGACCGGTCCGTCCACGGCGCGAATGTTGCCACCGTCCGTTCCGCCGCCGGCACCACTACTGCTTCCGCAGGCGACGAGGCAGCTGATCGCTGCCACCGCGAGCGCCCTCAACGCCAGCCGCACGCATCTCTCATCCCGCAGCCGACAAATGACCGACCGCTGACTACTCCGTCCAGGAAAGGAGATTCGCACCTTATCAGGTGAATAGAGGGCTGCGGTCACATGCTCAGGGGCCTCGCGTCGCTGATGGGCCGGGTGTCCCGACGGCGTCGTGCGCGCCGGTGGCCGCGGCGAGCCGCGTGCTGGACTCTGCCCGTGCTACCGCCTGCCCGAGACCACCCGGGCAGCTGACCGCCTCGGCCGCGCGCGGGCGCGGAACGTCGTCTTCGCAACGCCGATCGTGGGCAGGTCGAGCGTGACGCCCAGAGCGAGCAAACAGCTAGTTCGGCCGCTGATCCCGGGCGTGCCCCACGCTGCCGCGTTGCTCGGCGAGGGTTCCGAGGTGCTCGGCTTCGACGACGAGAGCCCTCCTCAGCCGGCTCGGACACCGGCCCGACGGCCCRCTCGGCCATCCGCCGACCGCGCAGCCGCGCCCAGTCTCCGCGCTCAGYCGCGGCCCTCGCCTCCCTCACGCCGGTCGTCCTCGTCAGCGGTGTGCCGCTCCGCCAGGCAGCGGGCCAGCGTCCGCTTCGCGCGGTCGACCTGGCCGCGTTCGCGCATCTGGGTCTTGGTCAACACCGTCAGCAGCACGGCCTGTTGCCCCGGGGCCAGCCAGTACGTCACCCGCACCGCCCGGCCGTCCAGGTAGAACCGCGGCTCACGCAGCTTGCCGTCCAGCTGCCGGCTGTACGGCTCACCCAGCAGCGGGCCACGGCTGGCAAGCACGTCCACGTAGAACGCTACGGCCGCAAACTGGCCGGTCGGCAACCGCTCCAGCCATTCCCGCACCTCCGGCTCCAGCTCGAGAGTTCCCCAGGCGGGACGGCACCGACCCCGTCCGCCTCCTCACCCGGCTGGGTGATGTCACCGACCGGTCGCCACTGCGGCACGACCGCGCCCGTGGTGTCGTCGAACCAGACCCGCATGCGCTGGCCCGGAACAAGGTCGGGGGCACCGGGAAGGTGGCCGACGAACCGGACGGACGGGACGTCCTCGAGCTCGACGAGGACCACCGTGTAGGGCACCGGGTACAACGGGTGGACCTGGTGCTCGACGACCGTCCACGAGTACAGGGTTCCGAAACCCGCCACCGGCCGCCAACGGCCGTCCCAGCTTCCACAGGTGTGGCAGTAGGCCCGCGGCAGGTGGAGAACGGCACCGCAGCCCGCGCACACCCGGATGACCAGTTCCTCGCGCCGGGCCGCTTCGAAGAAGCCCCCGGTGTCGGGATCGTCGTCGACCGGGACGAGGTGGGTGCGTCGGATCCGGTCCATCACGCCGCTCGCAGCATCAGCGCGCTGCCCGGCGGCAGCGGGGTCGAGGTGACCAGGCACACCTCGGCGCCCGGGACCTGGGAGGTGGACTCTCCACGGATCTGGCGGACCCCCTCGAGGATGTGGTTCATGCCGTGGATGTAGCCCTCGGACAGGTGGCCGCCGCCGGTGTTGATCGGAATGCCGCCCCCGAGATCGATCTCGCCGCCGGCCACGAACGGCCCGCCTTCGCCCTTCTTGCAGAAGCCCCAGTCCTCGAGCTGGAGCAGGACGGTGATCGTGAAGCAGTCGTAGATCTGGGCGACGTCCACGTCCTGCGGGCCGAGGCCCGCCCGTCGGTACAACGTGCGAGCGACCGAACTAGCCGGCAGCTCGGTGATCGACTTCCGCATCAGGACCGGGAACTGGATTCCGGGCTGCGGGTCGGGCACGCTGCCCTGGGCGACCGCCCGAATCAGGACCGGAGGCTTTCGACAGTCACGGGCGCGGGCGGCGCTGGTCACCACCACGGCGCAGGCCCCGTCGGTCTCGAGGCAGAAGTCGAACAGCCCGAGTGGCCGGGCGATCGGGCGGGCCGACAGGTACTGGTCCATGGTGAGGGTGCGAGCGTGCATCTGCGCCGCGGGGTTCGCGTTCGCCCTGGCCCGGCAGGTGAGCGCGATGTGGCCGATCTCCTCCTTCTTCGTGCCGTACTCGATCATGTGACGCTGGGCCATGACGGCGAAGATCTGCCCGGGAGTGAGCAGCCCGTAGGGAGCGAAGAACTCGTCGTAGCTGCCCCATCCACCTACCTTCGCCCCGCCCGCCTTCGCCTCGGCCGCCGCGGACAGCCCGAACCGGCGCCCCGATCGGCCCCTGAGTTCCCGGAACACGAGGACCGTCGTCGCCTGGCCCGAGAGGATGGCGCCCACCGCCTGCCCGACCATGGCGCACGGCGCCACTCCCCCAGGCCCCACCTCCGCCCAGTAGGTGAGTTCGTCGATCCCGAGCGAGTCGGCCAGGTCGTTGTGCAGGACGGTGTCCATGTCGCAGCGGACGATGCCGTCGATGTCGCCCGGCGTCAGGCCGGCATCCTCGATGGCGGCCAGCGCGGCCTGGGTCGCGAGGGTCAGGTCGCTGCGACCGGCGTCACGCGAGTAGTCCGTGGCGCCGATCCCGACGATCGCGCAGCGGTCGCGGTGCTGGAACTCCTCGTTCGTCGCCGTCATCGGACGCGGTAGAGGCGAGCGGCGTTGTCGTGCAGGATCTTGCGCAGCGTCGCCTCGGGCAGGTCTCCGAAGGAATTGTCCAGGAACTCGTTCGGAGCGACCGCCGTGCTGGCCGGCCCGGGCGACATGCTCGTCGGATGCGGGAAGTCGGTCTCGTAGAGGATGTTGTCGGGGCCGAGCCGCTCGATGGCGTAGCGCGCGTTCTCGGCCTCGAACCAGAAGCAGCCGTAGATCTGCCGGCGGAAGTACTCGCTGGGCAGCAGCTCGTATTCCGGGTGTTCCTTGGCGACTCCGCAGTTCTTCCACTGCCAGTCCAGCGCGTCGAGCGCATAGGGGATCCAGCCGACCCCGCTCTCCACCGACACGAAGTCGAGATTCGGGAACCGATGGCAGATCCCCCCGCACACGAGCTGGGCGATCGTCCGGGCGTTGCTCATGAAGAACGAGACGCCGACGCTGGCGTAGTTCGCGTGCGGGCCGTTGTCCGGGTGCCCGCCCGCCATGGGTGAGAGGTCTCCGGACGCGATGTGGAAGTTGACCGGGAGGCCCATCTCCTCGGCCGCGGCCCACATGGGGTCCCAGTGCCGGTCCGTGAGGACCGGGAGACCGAAGTAGCCGGGGTCCTGGCTGAAGATGACGCCCCGGTGCCCCATGGCCCGGCAGCGCTCCATCTCCGCGATCGTCGCCGAGAGGTCCCAGAACGGCAGCGAGGCCACGGGAAGGTACCGGTCGGGGGCCACGCTCCCCCACTCGACCTGGAAGTCGTTGTACGCGCGCACGCACTCAAGCTGGAGCCCGGCGTCGCGCATCCCGAGGATCTTGCTGGCGTCGAACAGCGCGACGTTCGGGTAGAGCACCTGGGCATGGATGCCGTAGGAGTCCATCCGCTCGAGGCGTAGTCGTGCGTCCCAGGTCACCGGGTCGATGTCCGCCCACCGCCGCGGGTGGTCCGGCGGGTACTCCCCCCACCCGGCCATGGCCGGATTGCCCACCGCGGCGAGTCGCTGGTCGCCGATGAACCAGGCCTCGTCGCCGGCCCGGTCGTCCCAGCGCACATGCGGCACGTCCTGGGCCGATGCACTCGACACCCGGGAGGTCCACAGGTCGGGCGGTTCCACGACGTGCGTGTCGGCATCGATGACCGCGATACCGCGGATGACAGAAGGCATCGGAGCACCTCTCGCGTCGGCTCGGCCGGCCGGCCCCTCCCCCGGGACGAGCCGGCTGGCCGCGATCCACAACGAAGCTCATGAATCATGAGGAATTTGTCAGAGTGCCGGCGGAGTCGACGGGAGGGTCGCGGGACCGCGGCCCCCGACCTCCGCCAGGTAGCCGGTGGAGTCGGTCCTGCGGTCTCCCCACCCGATCTCGAACACGAGCCTGCTGATCCGCCAGCCGTCGGAGCCACGCCGGAGCTGTAAGTGATACCGGCCGACGAGGATGTGCATCGTGCCCGGATTGCCGCCGAACTCCTGGTGGGAGGTGTGATAGACGAGCGCGTCGGCCACGTCGCCGTCGACGTCGACGTGGTACACGCTCAGCAGGTGGTGCTGGTACAAGGCGTCCCGCGTGAACTCGTCGATCCACTTCACGACGTTGTCACCGCCGACGATCGGGTCGGCGTTGCCGTACTGCGCCCACAGGTCGTCGGCGAGCACGGCGCGTATCCCGTCGTTGTCCCGGCGGTCGATGCACGACGCGTACCGGTAGATCGTGTCGGTGATCTCGGTGCGGTCGATGAGTGCCTGGATCGCGTTGTCAGCCATCAGTGTCTCTCCGTTTCCGTCCCGCGCCGGCTGCCCGCCGGGCGTGCCGAAGCAGCGAAAGGTCAGCCGTCTACCTTCATCCACACGCTCTTGACCTGGGTGAAGTCGTCGAGGGACGCGGCGCCGAGGGTCCGGCCGTGGCCGGACTGCTTCACCCCGCCGTAGGGCACGGTCGGGTGGACCATCTGGTAGGTGTTCACCCAGACCGTTCCCACCCGCAATGCGCGGCTGGCACGGTGCGCGAGGCCGAGGTCGTTGGTCCACACGCCGGCGGCCAGGCCGTATTCCGTGTCGTTCGCGATGGCGTAGGCCTCCTCCTCCGAGCCGAACGGCAGGACGCACATCACCGGCCCGAAGATCTCCTCCTGGGCGATCCGCATGTCGTTGCGCACGCCCGTGAACACCGTCGGCTCGTGGAAGAAACCCACCTCGCCGTACCGCTGCCCCCCGAGAGCCAGGTCGGCACCCTCGTCGCGGCCGACAGCGACGTACCGCTGGACCCGTTCCAGCTGCTCCGCGGAAACCAGCGGTCCCACCTCGGTGGCCGGGTCGAAGCCCGAGCCCAGCCGCAGCGCCCGTGAGCCGTCGAGGATCCGCTTGACGACCTCGTCGTGCACGCTCTCGTGCACCAGCACCCGAGAACCGGCGGTGCAGACCTGCCCCGAGGCCCCCCACACCCCGGCCATCGCCGTCGCGGCGGCGGCATCGAGATCGGCGTCGGGGAAGATGATGAACGGGCTCTTGCCACCGAGCTCGAGGCATACCCGCTTCACCCGCTTCGCCGCGGCGGCCTGGATCGCGCTTCCGGTGGCCACCGAGCCGGTGAAGGAGATCGTGTCGACACCGCGGGCCTCGACCAGGGCGGCGCCGACGACCTCGCCGACCCCCTGGACGACGTTGAAGACGCCGGGCGGAATGCCCGCCTCGAGCGCCAGCTCCGCCATCAGGACCGCCGCCATCGGGGTCTGTTCCGCCGGCTTCAACACCACGGAGTTTCCCGCGCTGACGGCGGCGGCGACCATCGCGAAGACGGCCGTCGGCCCGTTCCACGGCGTGATGAGTCCCACCACGCCGATCGGCTCGCGGTGCTGGTAGACGGCGAACTCGGACGGGACCGGCGGAATCGCGCCCTGCAGCTTGGACGGCCAGCCGGCGTAGTAGTCGATGCCGTCAACCGCGAACTGCACGATGAAGCCGGTGTACATCCGCAGCAGGCCGGCGTCGAGCACGTCGATCTCGGCGAACTCGGACCCACGTTCGGCCACGAGGGCCCCGAGCCGACGCAGCCGGCGCTCCTTCTCCAGTGGCGCCAGGTTGCGCCACCGGCCGTCGTCGAAGGCGGCCCGCGCGGAGGCGACCGCCCGGTCCACATCGGCCGCCGACCCGGCCGCCGCGACGGCGATCTGGCTTCCGGTGGCGGGATCGATCACGGGCATGGTCGCCCCGTCCAGGGACGGCACGACCGCACCGTCGACGACGTGGCCGAACAGCGGACGGCGAAGGAGTCGAGCCGTCGTCTCCGAGATCGGGTAGGTGGCGGGGTCGGCCAGTGTGCTGCTCATCCGAATCACCTCAGTTCGATGGATGGATTGTCAGGATGCCGGCTGCCTCGTGGCATCCGCGGCCGCGGCCGCCGCCTGGGTGCGGCGGCTGCGCCTGGTCTGGGATATCTGGCGGCTGGCGAGACCGACGGCGACGAGCAGCGCCGCGCCCTGGAAGAGCGGCTGGATCCAGAATGTCCCCGGTCCGAAGGACAGCTGCAGGCCCTTGACGCCGAAGGCGAGGGCGAAATAGGCGACGAGGGTGCCCCAGACGTTGGGACGGCCGGAGAACTGCGAGGCGCCGAAGAACACGGCGGCCAGCGCCGGGAACAGCAGTCCCGGGCCTGCCTGCTCGCTGTAGGCGCCGACCCGCATCGCGTAGATGATGCCGGCGATCGCGGCTATTCCGCCGGACGCCGCCAGCGACCCGTAGGTGAGCCTGGTGGTCGGCAGACCGGCCAGGCGGGCCGCTTCGGGGTTGCTCCCGACCGCGAACAGGTAGCGCCCCACCGGTGTGTGTTCGAGCACGAACCAGATGACCGCGGCCAGCACGAGCAGGTACAACACGACGATCGGCACACCGAGGACAATCTTTYCCCCGAGCTGTCCGAACCTGTCGGAGAAGGCACCAGTGATCTGCCGGTTGTTCGAGACCTTCAGCGTGACGGCACTGAGGACCTGGCTGACGCCGAGAGTGGCGATCAGCGAGTTGACGCGGAACTTCACGATGATGAGACCGCTGACGAGGCCGATCAGGCAGCAGAGGACCACCGTGCCCACCGCGACGAGGCCGATGGGGATGTCGGTGTTCGCGCCGAACCAGTTCATCATGACGAGAGACGTACCCATCATCGCCCCGACCGACAGGTCGTACGTCCCGGCGGCGAGGGGGATGAGGAACGCCAGGGCAACGACCGCGGTGACCACCCCCTCGCTGAAGGTGATGCGGAAGGTGCTGGCGGTCAGGAAGAGATCGGGTTTCAGCGCCCCGAAGACGATGACGAAGAAGGCCAGCAGAAACAGCGCGCTGTAACGCCCCAGCACCGCGCTGATCGGTTGGCGGAACCGCGGTACTGATTGCGCGCCGGCGTGCCCGGCGCTGTCGTCGCTGTGTCCGCCGTCAGCTTTGGGGCGGACGCTGGCCTGGGTTGACATGGGCCTACCTCGGAGACTGGATGGCAGGATCTGAACGACGGGGATCTGAACGGCGGAGGTGGTGCTGGGCGGCGACGAGGTCCGGACGCGTCATGCCGCGGTCGCCGCTACCTGGGCAAGGTCGATGGCTTCCGGACTGAGGTCGCGGCCGCGGCGGATCTCCCGAGCCACCCGCCCGTGGCTCATGACGAGCACCCGGTCACAGAGGCGGGCAAGTTCGGCGCTGTCCGTCGAGACCAGGAGGACCGCCAGGCCGGACTCCGTGCTGCGCTCGATGATCTGGTGCACGGCGTCCCGCGCCTTGATGTCGATGCCCGCGGTCGGGTCGTCCAGGACGAGCGCCTTCGGTTCCAGTCGCAGCGCCCGGGCGACGAGCACCTTCTGCTGGTTCCCACCCGACAGACTGGTGATCGGGACGTCGGCACCGCGGGTCACGATGCCGAGCTCCTCGATCCACCCCTGTACCTCGCGACGCTCGGATCGAGCGTCGATCCGGCCGCGGCGCACATGGCGCCGCAGGGATCCCACGGTCAGGTTGTGGCGGACCGTCATCGACGGGAACGTGCCGTACCGTGCCCGCTCGCCCGGCACGAACGCCAGGCCCGCGGCCAACGCGGCCGCCGGGGCCGCCGGCGCGACGGCGGCCCCGTCGACGAGCACGCCCCCGGTACGGGGCAGCCGGCCGCTCACCATCGCCCCGAGTGCCTCACGCCCGGATCCCGTGAGGCCGGCGATCCCGACGATCTCACCCCGCCGGACCGTGACCGACACCGACCGGACCGTTCCTCCGGCGACCCCGTCGAGGTGGAGAACACCCGGCTCGGTCGAGGCCACCGTCTCGTCACGCCCGGTCGATATCGTCAGGTCGTGGCCGACGATCAGCCTCGTCAGGCCGTCGTGGTCAACGCCCGCCCCGGCGGTCGAGGTAACCCTGCGCCCGTCTCGCAGCACCGTGATCTGGTCGGCGACGTCCAGGACCTCGTCGAGGTGATGGGACACGAGCAGGATGCTGTTGCCGGCCGCCCGCAGCCGCCTGATCGTGGCCAGGAGGCGCTCCACCTCGTCCGCGGGCAKGGACGCGGTGGGCTCGTCGAGCACCAGCACCGCTCTGCCCAGGGCGGGGTCGGGCAGCGCCCGGGCGATCGCGACTCCGGTGCGGTCCGCCAGTCCCAGCTCTCCGACCGGCCGGCGCACGTCGGTCTCCAGGCCCACCCGCGCCAGCATCTGCCCGGCCAGCAGCCGGGCCTCCCGCCAGCGAATACGTCCCGGGAAGGCCCTTGGATAGGGCCTCGTCAGCATCAGGTTCTCGACGATGCTGAGCTCCAGTACCAGGCCGAGGTCCTGGTGGACGAAGCGGATCCCCCCGTCGTGCGCCGCCGATGCCGACCCGAGCTGCAACGGCCGGCCGGCCACCGACGCCGAGGCTCCCGGATCCGGCTGGTGGTAGCCCGCCAGAACCTTGATCAGGGTTGACTTGCCGGAGCCGTTCTGCCCGACGAGGGCGTGCACCTCCGCCTCGCCGAGGACGAGGTCCACCCGGTCCAGTACCACCTGACCGGAAAACGTCTTGGACAGGTTGCGGATCTCTAGGGCTGGCTCATTCATCCGTTCTCCTACGACACGGCCACGACGGCACCGGAAACCGGCCCATCGGGGAGCCGGTGGGATCCGCCGGCGGCGCAAAAGTGCTTCGACCCCGCGCCGCCGGCGGAAAGGACTCCGGTCAGACGCCCCACAGCTTCTTGAGTGTGTCCTTGAAACCTTCCGGCCCAGGCCAGCCGTGCTCTAGGCCCACGAGATCCTTCGCCAGCTCCGGTGAGTCCACGAGGTAGAACGGCGGCACGGCGGCCGCGCGCTCGTCCTTGAGCGACCACTTGTTGACCGAGAGCCGGGCCATCTGGTCCGTCATGGTCCACATGGCGAACTCCTCCGGAAGCGCGCTCCACGCCGCCGAGGTACCTTTCGCCACCTCGGCGAACTGCGGCTGGTTCCCCTGCGTACCGACCAGCTTCACCCTGTCGGTCAATCCGGCCGCCTTCAGCGCGGCGGGCACCCCGCCCTCAAGTCCGTTGTAGGTGAAGTAGACGTAGTTGATGTCGGGGTGCGCCTGCAGGTAGGAGGTGACGTTCTGCGGGACGGCGCCGCCGGCGAGGTCGTTGACCGTGACTTCCAGCTTGTCCAGCTTGCAGCCTGCGCAGTTCTTGCCCAGCTCCGCCTTGACCGCGTCCACCTGGGCGGTCAAGATCGGGTAGGAGGGGATTGTCACCGCCAGGATCTTCGCCGACCCGCCAGAGTCCACCGTCATCCAGTCCGCCATCGCCTGGCCATAGACGTTGGACGCGGTCGCGTCGTAGCAGTCCGAGTAGAGGTTGTTCTCCGGGCCTTGCGGCACGTCGGTGTTGTAGCACTGGAAGAGTGGGATCCCCGCGGACTTCGCCTCGTCCATCTGCGGCTTGTAGAGGGCGATCGGGATTCCGGTGATGCTGATGTAGTCAACCTTGGCGTCGATCGCCTGCTGGATGRCCGCGCCGAAGTCGCCGCCACTCGCGCTGAACGTCACCAGATCCCAGCCCAGCGCGCCGGTGGCGTCCTTCATGAACCCGGCGAGAGTCGCGCAGTTCGGGTCCGCGCACTGGATGAAGGCCACCTTCTTCTTCGGCGGCACCRCACCCAGCGGCTCGTCCTGCACGATGCTGGTCGGCACGGACGAGTACTTGTCCGCGACGGCCTGCGCCGCCGCCACGTTGGCGGAGGCCGCGCCCGATGCACTGGCGCCGCCCCCGTCGGACGAGTCAGAGCTCCCACACGCCGCCAGCACGGCGACGAGTAATCCGGCGACCAACGCGGTCGCGCGTCGAGCGGAAGTGCGCATGCTGTAACCCCCAGTGTTGCACTGTTACCGGAACGTCGTTGGAAGTGTGGTCACCGGGTCATCGTCGTTGCTCACCGTTATCGTTTGGGCCCCCGCAGCCGCGGCAAGGGGGGCCCGTCCACCGACGGGGGCTGCGCGTCCCGTCCCGGCGGCTCCGGCCGTGACCCAGGTCACGGACACCATAAACATCATGAGGAATCATGGCAAGGGGTCCAAGCAAGCTCTTGCGACGATTCCTCATGACGTTTAAGGTGCCGGCGTGAGCTTCGACACGGTAGCAATCCGGTGAGCATCGGCCTGACGGTGTACGGCCTGCACCCCCGGGACCTGCTGGACCTGGCCGTTGCCGCCGACGAGCTCGGCTTCGACGCGATCTGGCTGGGCGAGCACGTCGTGCTGCCCTGGGGGTACTCGAGCGAGCACCCGACCAACGACGAGACCACCCCTCAGCACATCGCCGGACCGATCATCGACACGGCCACGGAGCTGGTGGCCCCGCTGCCGGCCCTGGCCGCGGCCGCGGCGGTCACGACGAGCCTGAAGCTGGCGACGGGCATCTACCTCCTTCCGCTACGGCATCCACTCGTCACCGCCCGCGCGGTGCACACGGTGCACGAGATCTCCGGGGGCAGGTTGATGCTGGGGGTCGGGTCGGGCTGGCTGCGGGAGGAGTTCGACGCGCTCGGGGTCCCGTTCCAGGGCCGCACGGCCGCCCTCGAGGAGGCGCTGGGAGTCCTCCGGTCGGCCTTCGCGGGCGGGCCGTTCGACAGCCCCGGCCCCCGCTTCCCCTTCGGCCGGGTCYAGGTCAGCCCAGAGCCGGTGGACGTCCCACTGGTGCTCGGCGGCAACTCGGAGAAGGCGCTGCGGCGGGCCGTCCGGCTCGGGGACGCGTGGTTCAGCTCGGGCACCCCGTCCTTCGAGGACGCGGTACGCCTGCGTGACCGCATCGCGCAGCTGTGCGCCGAGCAGGGCCGCGACCCGCTGCGCTGCTACTTCCGTACCGAGAAATGGGACGCCGAGACGATCGGCCGCTACCACGCCGAGGGAATAACCGATCTCGTCATCTGGGCCGACCAGGTGTGGCCATCAGGAGACCTCGCGGAGAAACGGCGCAGCCTGTCCCGGGCGGCCGAACAGCTCGGACTGGAACCTCCGACCAGCACCCTTGACTAGAACGCAGCCGTCCGCGACACGTCACGAGGGACCGACGGGGGGACCTACAGGGAACCCCACACGGGACTCACGAGAAGTAGTGACGAGAAGACCGACGAGAGGACGGCGTCCGGATGCGGACACGCGCGGCCGTGCTGTGGCCCGGCCAGTCGACCTGGAGCACCGAGGAGATCACCCTCGATCCGCCCGCGTCCGGCGAGGTCCTGGTCCGGCTGGTGGCCACCGGCCTGTGCCACAGCGATCATCACCTGCTCGCCGGCGGATACCCCGGCATGCGGCTGCCCATGGTGGGCGGGCACGAGGGAGCCGGCGTCGTCGAGGCCGTCGGGCCGGGAGTGCGCGGGGTCCGGCCCGGCGACCACGTCGTGCTCAGCGTTCCCGTCCCGCCCTGCGGCGCGTGCGCGGCCTGCCTCGGCGCGCTCCCCCACCTCTGCGAACGCGGCGCTCTGACGGGCACGGGATTCCAGATCTCGGATGGCACCGCCAGGCATCACGCCCGCGGCGGGGACCTGGGCGTCTTCGTCTTCCTGGGCACCTTCGCCGAACACACGGTCGTCCACGAGACGAGCTGTGTCGTGGTGGACCGCGCGATCCCCCTCGAGATCGCGTGCACCATGGCCTGCGCGGGGACCACCGGGTGGGGAGCGGTCCTGAACACGGCCGAGGTCCGGCCCGGCGACCTGGTCGTGGTCGTCGGCGTCGGCGGGATCGGCGCCAATGCCATCCAGGCCGCCCAGTTCGCCGGCGCCCGCGCGATAGTGGCCGTCGATCCCGTCCCGTTCAAGCGCGCCGTCGCGGCGAGACTCGGCGCGGTGGCCGCGGCGCCGAGTCTCGCCGACGCACTGTCCGTCGTCCGAGACATGACGGAGGGTCGGATGGCGAACCACGTCATCATGGCCGCGGCGGTCGGTGACGGACGGCAGCTCGAATCGGCGCTTGCCCTGGTCGGCAAGCGCGGGCGGGTCGTCGTGGTGAACGTCCACTCCGCCGACGAGAACGTGGCCACCGTCAGTCTGCGGAACCTGCAGAGCCTGGAGAAGCAGGTCGTCGGATGCCTCGCCGGCTCCTGGGACGGGCGGCGGGGAATCGGCTTTCTCGCCGATCTCTACCTGCGGGGCCGCTACGACCTCGACCTCGTCGTCACCCGCCACTACGACGGTCTCGACGCGTTGYCGCAGGGATATCGAGACCAGGCCGACGGTGCCGTGGTCCGGGGAGTGATCCGACTCTCCGACGGTTCCTGACCGGGCGCTCCCAGCGGTGGTTGGAGCCAGCCGGCAGCGTGCTCTCCTGGCGCGGTAGAGAGGTTATGTCATGATGAATGCTCCAAAGCGCGACGGGGAGGGAGCGAACGTGGCCGTGCGGCACGGCACGCTGGACAATCCGCCGGAGCTGGCGCCGGTCCGGCCGGGCGAGGAGCTGCCGTGGGACCAGCTGGTCGACTACCTGGTGCCCCGGTTGGCCGAACAGGGGCTCGACGTGCCCGCGGAGCTGTCCGTTCGACAGTTCCCGAACGGCTCGGCGAATCTCACCTACCTGCTGTCGTTCGGCGACGTCCGGCTGGTGCTGCGCCGGCCGCCCTTCGGCGAGATCGCGCCGGGCGCACACGACATGCGGCGCGAGTACCGCGTGCTGTCCAGGCTGTGGCAGCGGTATGACCGAGCGCCCCGCGCCTTTCTGTTCTGCGACGACCACGACGTCGTGGGCAGCGACTTCGTGGTCTCCGAATACCGGTCGGGGGTGGTGATCTGGGGGGCGCTGCCCGCATCGATGCGCGGGCTACCCGACGCGGCCCGCCGGGTCGGCCTMGCCACCGTCGACGCCCTCGCCGACCTGCACCTTGTCGACCCGGCGGGCTGCGGCCTGGGCGACCTAGGCCGGCCCGAGGGCTATCTCACCCGCCAGGTCACCGGATGGCGCCACCGCTGGGAACTCGTGGCCGCCCCCGACTCCGACGCGGCGATGACCGAGACCGGCGAGCGGCTCGAACGCACGCTCCCGCCCTCGCCGGTGCCGGCGATCCTGCACAACGATTTCAAGATTGACAACTGCCAGTTCACGCTGGGGGAGCCAGACCGGGTGGCGTCGGTGTTCGACTGGGACATGGCGACCCTCGGCGATCCGCTGGCCGACCTCGCCACGCTGCTGGGGTACTGGCCCGATCCGTCCGACACCCCGGACGACCACGCGCTGCACGTGCCCGGCCTCGAGGCCCTCGGCCTGCCGACACGCGCCGAGATCATCGAACGATATGCGGCCCGGACCGGTGCCGACGTGTCACGGATCTCCTGGTACCAGACCTTCGCCAGCTGGCGGACCGCCGTCGTGTGCCAGCAGCTCTACCACCGTTATCTCCGGGGTGACAGCACCGACGAACGCATGGTCGCCCGCGGCGAGAGCGTTCCGGGGCTCGCCGCCCGCGCTCTTCGCATGGCCCGAGAAGACCTGGCATGAGCGGCGAGTCTGCTGGTGCCGCCGAACTGCCCGAACGCCGCGGCGACTTCTCCGAACCGCCACGGCATGATCGATCGCCGGGAACGGCGGTAGGCTCACATGATGCCTGATCGTCGTAACGTCGATGCGTCGCGTAGTCGTGTGGCCAGTCGTGATCTGCCGCTGTCACGAGGATGCATCGCGATCGGCTCGGGCGATGCCCTGATGCGCCGCCTCAAGACGTCCGAGAAGGTGGCCCGCGACATCGTGCACGACATCATTTCGAATGGTCTGCGGCCCGGAGACGGTCTGCCATCCGAAGCCGCGATGCTCCGGCAGTACGAGGTGAGCCGCGAATCCCTTCGGGAGGGCCTGCGCCTGCTCGAGGTGCAGGGGCTGATCACCATTCGGCGCGGACCGGGTGGCGGCCCGGTGGTCGGCACCGTCGATCCGGCCAATCTCGGCCGGATGTCGACGCTGTATTTCCACATGGCGGGCGCGACCTATGACGAGCTCTTCGACGCGTGGTCGCTGGCCGAATGCATGCTCGCCGAACTCGCCGCCCGTAACCCCGACCGCGAGGCCCGGGTCGCGGCCATGGCTCCGTACCTTGCGCCATCGAGCGCCGAGGACGTGGCGTCCGAAGACCTGGAGGAGTTCGTAGCGGAACAGGGCCGTTTCCACGGCGTCGTCGCCTCGCTGGTCTCCAACCGCGTGCTCGAACTGATCCTGCAGACCATGGGTCTGATCGTCAGCCACCACGTCGCCTCGACCGACGACCCGCGGGTGCTGCACGACCTCATCGCCGAGGGGCATCGCCAGCTCGCCAAGGAGATCGCGACCGGGCACCCCAGGGCCGCACGCACGCTGATGGAGGAGCACATCGGCGAGATCAGCGCCTACAACCGCGAGCGGCTGGGCTCGAAGGTCAACGATCTCATCGAGTGGCACTGACGCAGGGCTGACCCACCGGGAGGAGATCCGACCGGCGGACCCGCCGCCGGTCGGATGACTCGCTCAGTCGAGGTGGTAGATACGCGCGGCGTTGTCGTGAAGGATCTTGCGCAACACATCCCGCGGCAGGTCGGACAGTGCGCCCTCGATGAAGTGGTCGGGCCGCACCGCCGCGGTCGCGGGGCCGGGCGACATGCTGGTCGGATGCGGGAAGTCCGTCTCGTACAGGATGTTGTCGGCGCCGAGGAGCTCGATCGCCTGCTTGGCGGTCTCGTTCTCGAACCAGAAGCAGCCGTGGATCTGCCGCTGGAAGTACTCGCTCGGCAGCAGGTCGTACTCCGGGTGCTCGAGCGGCACGCCGCAGTTCTTCCACTGCCAGTCCAGGGCGGCCAGCGCGTAGGGGATCCAGCCGACGCCGCTCTCGACGGAGACGAAGTTCAGCCGCGGGAAACGGTGGCAGATGCCGGCGCAGATGAGGGTCGCGATGGTGCTGGCGTTGCCCATGAAGAAGGAGACGCCGACGGAGGCGTAGTTCGCGTGCAGCCCGTTGCTCGGAATGTTCTTCTCGATCAGCGACAGGTCACCCGAGGCGATGTGGAAGTTGACCGACTGGCCGACGTCCTGCGCGGTGGCCCAGAGTGGATCCCAGTGCGGGTCGGCGAGCATCGGCAGCCCGAAGAAGTCGGGCTGCTGCGCCATGATGATGCCCCGGTGGCCGGCCGCGGCCGTCCGCTCGACCTCCCGGCAGGTCGCCTCGATGTCCCAGAACGGTAACGCGGTCATCGGCAGCAGGCGGCTCGGGTCCGCGCTCGCCCATTCCGTCTGCCAGTCGTTGTAGGCCTGGATGCAGCGCAGCATCAGCTCCGAGTTCTTCAGCCCGAGGAACTTCCCCATCCCGAACCCGGCCACGTTCGGGTAGAGCACCTGCGCCCAGATGCCGTACTCGTCCATCCGCTTCAACCGCTCCGGTGCGCTCCAGAGCGCCGGGTCGACGTCCGCCAGCCGCCGCGGGTGCTTTGGCGGGTACTCGTGCCATCCGGCCATCGCGCCGCCGGCGGTCGCCGACAGGCGCTCGTCACCGAAGTACCACGCCTCCTCCTGGAGCTCGTCGTCCCAGCGGGCGTGCGGCACCAGATTGCCCCACTTCTTCGTGGAAAGTCGCGAGGTCCACAGGTCGGCGGGTTCGATGACATGCGTGTCAGTGTCGATCACCTTGATGTCGTCGATGACAGGCGACACGGCCATAGGTCAGCCTCCTGGAGGTCCGGGAAACAGCGGAAAGCCCCAGGGACGGGCTGTGTGCCAACGCGTCAACCCAGGTACAGTTTTAGGCTATTCCTCATGAGGAAAACGAGCAAGGC
This sequence comes from Pseudofrankia sp. EUN1h, assembly GCF_001854645.1. Classification (NCBI taxonomy): domain Bacteria; kingdom Bacillati; phylum Actinomycetota; class Actinomycetes; order Frankiales; family Frankiaceae; genus Pseudofrankia; species Pseudofrankia sp. EUN1h. Next base: position 235,625 of record NZ_MBLN01000077.1, read on the forward strand.
GCGCGGTCGCCACCGCCGGTCATCGGTACCGGCGGTGGCGACGCCTTCTCGGCCGCGCTACGGTCCACCCACGAACGCACCGCCGGGCTGCCCGGGCGGGTTCCTGGGTCAGGTGACCCACCGCTCGCTCGGACGGGCTCGGTTCCCGGCCCTCAACCCGCGTAGGGCACGACCGCCTGGCCTCCGTCCACGGGGAGCACCGCGCCGGTGGTGAAGCTCGACCCGGGTCCGGCGAAATACAGCGCCGCACCGACGATCTCGCCTGGCCGGCCGCCCCGGCCCAGCGGGAACCGGGCAGCCATCTCCTCGAACGCGGGCATGTCCCAGGCCTTGCTGATGTCGGTGAGGAACGGCCCGGCCATGATGGTGTTCACCCGGACCGACGGCCCGAACGCCTGGGCGAAGCCGGCGGTCAGGACGTTGAGACCCGCCTTGGCCGCGGCGTACGGGAGGTCGGTCGGCGTGGGCCGGACCGACGCGACGCTGCTGATGTTGATGATCGAGCCGCCGCCGGAGGCGGCCATCCGGGCGCCGACGAGCGCGGTGAGCCGGAACGGCCCCTTCAGGTTGACTCCGATGACCTTGTCGAAGAGTTCCTCGCTCACCTGGTCGAGGCTGGGGTAGAGCGGTGCCATGCCGGCGTTGTTCACCAGGATGTCGAGTCCGCCGGCCTCGTCGTAGACGGCGTCCACCAGCCGACCGAGGCCGTCCCAGTCGCCCACGTGCGTCGGATACGAGAAGGCGCGGACGTCGGTGGTCTTGCGCACCTCGTCGGCAAGCGCCTCGCATGCCTGCGCCTTCCTGCTGACGATCGCCACGTCGGCGCCTGCCTCGGCGAACGCCAGCACCATCTCCCTGCCAAGCCCCCGGCTACCACCCGTCACCAGGGCCAGCCTGCCCGCGAGTGGCCGGTCGCCGCCCGCCGCCTGATCCCGTAACACCTCGTCGTCTCCTTCTCTGGACCCAGGACCGTCGGCCCGGGAACTGATGATCAGGTCTGTGTGGCGTGGAGCGCAGCGGGCCTCACCACAGGGACTCGCCGCCGTCGACGACGAGGCTGACGCCGGTGACGAACCGGGCGGCCGGACTGCACAGGTACACCGCCGCCGCCGCCATGTCCTGCGCGGTGCCCGCCCGGCCGAGCGGTACCGACGCCGACGCCTCGGCGAAGACCTCCGGATTTCCCTCCAGCGCCAACGGGGTCGCGGTGATGCCGGGGAGCAGCGCGTTGACCCGGATCTGGCGGYTGGCCAGCTCGTAGGCGGCGACCCGGACGAGCTGGTTGAGACCCGCCTTGGTGACCGAGTACGCGAGACGCCCGGGACGGACGCCGAGCGAGCGGATCGACGAGACGACCAGGATGGCGCGGTTCGCGCCGCCGTCCGCCGGCCCGTCGTCCGCCGGGCCGCCGTCCGCCGATCCACCGCCGGCCAGCATCGCCTGCGCCGCCCGCTGGCAGCCGAGGAAGGTCCCGGTGAGGTTCAGCGCGATGGTCTGGTTCCACTCCTCGAGCGGGATCTCGAGGAATGGCCGCATGATCCCGCTGCCCGCGTTGGCGACGTAGACGTCGAGGCGGGGGAAGGTGGCCTGGATGGCACCGAACAGCTGCTCGATCGAGTCGGTGTCGCTGGTATCCGCACGGGTGGTCACCACGACCTGGTCGGCGCCAGCCCGCCTGCGCAACGCGTCGCCAGCTCGATCGAGATCGTCGGCGTTACGGGCAACGATCATCACGTTCGCTCCGGCGGCGACGAAGCCCTCCGCGATGCCGAGGCCGATCCCCTTGCTTCCACCGGTCACCACCGTCCAGAGACCGTCCAGTCGGTGATCCGCCGGCTCCGCCGCTCGTCCGCGCTCCGCGAGCAGCGCCCCGTTGACATCGTTCATGGCCTGGGCCTCCCTGCCGGCGCGCCGGGCGGCACGGCCATGGCGCGAGGCCGAAGATTCGTCATTGATGCCTCACTCTCCCCGGCCAGAGACAGCGGCCGTTCCCCGGGGCCCGAGGCGGCGGCGCGCCGCCGACTCCCCAGCTCCCGGCGCCGGCCTGCCTCATGACCATCCGAGCGCTTGCGGTCTTTCATCATGAGAAATAGAGTGTAACGTGTCACACGGCGCGGGTGCATCACTCGCGCATCCGGCCAGTGTCGGCCGCTCAGCCGTTTCCGCGGGGCCACCCGGGTGGCCAGTCGCTGTCGCTGTCGCCAGCCGCCCGACGTGTGCAATCGACCACGAGGAGGACGAGGTGGAGGTTGGGCAGGTCTGTCCGGATGGAGGGAGCGGTGCCCTCCGCTCGGGTGATCGCACCGAGCGCCGGGCCATCGGGTCCACGCGGATCGGAAGCCGCCTGGACCCCGATCTGCCGCGCTCGTCGATGCTGCCTGAAGGTGATGGAACACGTACCGATCCGTTGGTCGACGACGGCACCCGACGGCCGCGGACACGGCGCGGGCCACTCTCCGGAATCCGGGTAGCCGACTTCTGCTGGATGGGCGTCGGCTCGGTGGCCACGCGGATGCTGGCCGACTTCGGCGCCGAGGTCATCAAGATCGAGAACCGTGCCCGCCTGGACACGCCGCGGCGCCTTCCCATCTACAAGGACGATCCCCGGTCCTACGGAAACGAGGACCCGAACCCGGACCCGAACAAGGGCGGCCTGTTCAACAACTACTGCCGCAACAAGCTCGGCGTCACCATCAACATGCGCTCGCCGCGGGGCCACGAACTGGCCGAGAAGCTGATCGCGAAGAGCAGCGTCGTGACCGAGAACTTCGCTCCCGGGGTCATGGAGCGATGGGGGCTKACCTACGAGCGGATCCAGGAGCTCTCCCCGGAGGCCATCTACGCGCACATGAGCGGGTTCGGCCAGACCGGCCCGCACAGCTCCTACCGCAGCTACGGCCCAATTGTCCAGGCGGTCAGCGGCCTGACGTTCATCAGCGGGCTTCCCGACCGGGAACCGTCCGGCTGGGGCTTCTCCTATATGGACAACCAGGCGGCCTACTACAACAGCGCCGCGCTGCTCATGGCCATCATGCACCGTAACGCGACCGGAAAGGGCAACCAGATCGATGTCTCGGCCGTCGAGGCCGGCGTCAGCCTGCTCGGTCCCGACCTGCTCGACGTCATCGTCAACTCACGGCCGACCCGGCGCCCCAGCTTCCCACCGGGTAACCGCCTGCAGTATCCACAGGCCGCGCCGCATGGCGTGTACCCGTGTACCGGCGAGGACCGGTGGGTCGCCATCGCGGTCTTCGACGACGCCGACTGGGAACGGCTCGTCGAAATCATGGGCAGCCCGGCCTGGGCGTCCGCTCCCCGCTTCGGGAGCCAGCAGGACCGGTTCGACAACCAGGATGCGCTCGACGGCCACCTGTCGGAGTGGACGAGAAGCCGCGAGCCGCACGAGGTGATGCATCTGCTGCAGCGCGGTGGCGTCTGTGCCGGGGCAGTTCAGGATGCGCGTGATCTGAACGAGGTCGACCCGCAGGTCGCGCACTACGACCTGTTCTTCGAGCTCGACCATCCCGTGATCGGGCCTGCCCGCTTCGAAGGCAATCCGATGAGGTTCTCGCGCATCGAACAGGACAACTGGCGCTCGGCCCCGCTGCTCGGCGAGGACAACTCCTACGTCTTCACCGAGATCCTCGGCCTCTCCGACGACGAGGTGCGCGAACTCGCCGCCGTGGGCGCGATCTAGCCGGGGCGCCGGTCGCGAACAACGAGCCTTTTCCATACAACAGGATCCGACGGGAAGGCAAGGCGCCTGACGGAGTGCCGGAAAAGGCTCAACAGCTGATCATTTGTTTCGGCCATATGAAAGGCCAGAAATGAGCGAAACCGACGGGCGGGGTGCCGCGCCCTACACGGGGCTCGTCGTCGTCGAACTAGCTGACGACCCCGCCGGCGAACAGACCGGAAAGCAGCTTGCCGAGCTCGGCGCCGACGTCATCAAGGTGGAACCACCAGAAGGATCGCGGTCCAGGCGGACCGGGCCGTTCGCCAGGGACGTCGTTGGGGTCGACACCAGTCTGACGTTCTGGACGTACAACGCCGGCAAGCGCAGCGTCATCCTCGACGGGTCCGCCTCCGGCCGAGCGGCCCTGCGGGCCCTGATCGCCAAGGCGGACGTCCTGCTGGCCACTCTGCGGCCGAGCGAGCTCGCCGCGGCCGGGCTGGACTACCAGCAGCTGCTCGAGACCCACCCGCGCCTGGTGATCATGTCGGTCACCCCGTTCGGCCTGGAGGGCCCATGGGCCGGCTACCGTACGTCCGACCTCGTCGGACTCGCCGCGGGTGGCCCGCTGATGAGCTGCGGCTACGACGATCACTCGATTCCGCCGATCAGGCCTGGCGGCAACCAGGGTTATCAGACGGCGGCGAGCTTCGCCCACTGTGGCCTGCTGCTGGCGTTGATCGAGCGGCAGCAGACCGGCACCGGCCAGCTGGTGGACGTGTCGATGCACTGTTCGCTCGCCGTCAGCGGCGAGCTGGCGAACCCGTACTGGTTCTATCCCAAGGTCCTGGTGCAGCGGCAGACCAGTCGGCATGCACAGCCGGAAATGACGCAGCCGGCGCTGTTTCGCTGCGCGGACGACCGATGGATCTATTTCGCGCTCATCCTGGCCGAGCAGAAGCCGTGGGAGGCCCTGGTCGATTGGATGGCCAGCCTGGACCTGGCTGTGGACCTGACCGATGCCGAATATTCAGACCTGACCTACCGGCAGCAGAACTTCTATCACGTGCAGGAGCTCATCGAGGTGTTCTTCCTCCTCATGGACTCCGCCACGGCCTACCACGAGGGGCAGCGGCGCGGCCTGCCCATCGGGCCGGTGCAGGCGCCGGAGGACCTGCTCGACGACCCCCATCTCGCGGCACGGAACTTCTTCGCGCCGTTCTCCGATGACCAGGGGGCCACCGCGCTTGTTCCCACCAGCCCCTTCCGGTTCTCCTCGTTCGCCGTCCCGTCCCCCAGGCGTGCTCCGAGACTGGGCGAGAACACGGCGGAGATCCTCGCCGACCTGGGCGAGGCACAACATCGCGGGATACCCGGGTGAGGCGTGGACCTGGGTTCATCGGACGAGGAGGAAGCGAAGCGTGACGAAGAGCCGACCGATCGACGACGGGCTTTTCATCCAGACCGACGACGGCCCGCGGCTCGTCGGCAGCAGCTGCCGGTCCTGCGGGACGACGACGTTCCCGCGGCAGCAGTCGTGCCCGAAGTGCACCCGGGTGGACATGGCCGACAGCGTTCTGCCCCGCCGTGGCGCCCTCTGGTCGTTCACCGTTCAGGGCTTCCGGCCCAAGCCGCCCTACGCGGGCCCGGCCGAGTTCGTCCCGTACGGCGTCGGATACGTCGAGCTGCCCGGCGCGGTCCTCGTGGAGGCGGTGCTCACCGAGAACGACCCGGAGCGCCTGCACATCGGGGACGAGATGGAGCTGGTTCTCCGGCCGCTGCGGCGCGACGAGGACGGAACCGAGGTCCTCACCTTTGCGTTCGCACCAGCCCGCTAACAGGCCGAAGGGCCCGCGATCATAGCGGGTCCCATCGGATCGCTCGCTTCGCTCCCGATCCGATGGGCTACGTGCGGCCGCACGCCCGGAGGCCGCGGTCCCAGTGACGTGAGAGGGGAACCTGCGATCGCCCGGGCATCCGGGCCGTTCTTCAAGGAAAGGGGCACGTCGTGGACGTCGCCATCGTGGGAGTCGGCATACATCCGTTCGGCCGCCATGAAGGGGTGAGCGGGCGGCAACAGGGAGCCCATGCGATCCGGGAGGCACTGAAAGACGCCGGCGTGTCCTGGACGGATATCCAGTTCGCCGTGGGTGGCAGCCACGCGGCCGGCGACGCCGACTCGCTCGTGTCCGACGTCGGGCTGACCGCCCTTCCGTTCGTCAACGTCTACAACGGGTGCGCGACCGGTGGCAGCTCGCTCATCATGGCCGACAGCCTCATCCGGTCCGGGGCACACGACCTCGGAATAGTCGTCGGGTTCGACAAGCACCCGCGGGGGGCCTTCGACACCGATCCGGCCACTCTGGGGATCGGAAGCTGGTACGGCGAGACCGGTCTCATGCTCACCACCCAGTTCTTCGGGATGAAGGCGCAGCGTTACCTGCATGACCACGGCATAAGCCGCTCCGCGTTGGCCAAGGTCGCGGCCAAGGCCTACCACAACGGGTCGCTGAACCCCAACGCCTGGCGGCGCGTCCCGCTCAGCGAGGAAGAGATCAACGCCTCGGCGATGCTGAGCCACCCGCTGACCCAGTACATGTTCTGCTCACCGGGAGAGGGCGGGGTGGCGCTGGTGCTCTGCCGGGCCGACCGCGCCCGTAAGTACACCGACGCACCGGTCTACCTCCGCTCCGCGGTACTGCGCTCGCGGCTGTTCGGCTCGTTCGAGGTGTTCAGCCCGTGGCTCGCGGTGGAACGGGCGGAGAGCCCTTCCGAGCAGGCCTCGCGCGCGGCCTTCGAGGCAGCCGGGATCGGCCCGGCCGAGGTCGACCTCGCCCAGGTCCAGGACACCGACTCCGGAACGGAGATCTCCCACCTCGCCGAATGCGGCCTGTGCAAGCACGGCGAACAGGAAGAGCTCCTGCGCACCGGCGCGACCAGCATCGGCGGCAGCCTGCCGGTCAACACCGACGGCGGGTGCATCGCGAACGGAGAGCCGATCGGGGCGTCGGGTCTCCGCCAGATCCACGAGAACGTGGTGCAGCTGCGCGGGGCCGCCGGCGCACGGCAGGTACCCGGCGAACCGAAGGTCGCGTTCAGCCACGTGTACGGCGCACCGGGCGTCAGCGCCTGCACCGTGATCACGACCTGATCTTGAGCGCCGGGATCCGAGACAGGTGCCGCCAGAGCGTCGGACAGGTAGTCAGGCTGCCTGCTGATCGTTTCTGTGGCTGGCGATGACGTGGAGGTTGTGGACGAGGGCGGTGCGGCGTAGGTCGAACAGCAACTCGGACGTGTGACTGAGGAGCCCTCGCTCGCCGAGCATCCGAGCGGGCCCGGTGCTCTGCGCTTCCATCGTGCCAGGTGTCTGGGCGCCTACCTCGTCAAGGTAGCGGCGTATGCGTCGACGATGCCCCAGCCGTAGGTCGGCGTGAACACGCCCCGCAGGTTGGCGATGGGTGTACGGGCGGTGGTGAGCAGGGCCCGTTCGACGTCGGGCAGCGTGCGCCCCTGAGCGAAGAGCAGGGCGGCGACGCCCGCGACGTGCGGGGCGGCCATGGAGGTGCCGGCAAAGGCGTCGTAGTCGGTGTAGCCGCAGGTGCGGGAGCCGGTGCCGCGGGGCACGGCGGAATAGACGTCGTCGGCGCAGCCGAGGAAGGCCGCTCCGCCTGGGGCCGCGACCGCTTTGCTGTCTGGTTTGAGCCCCAGGTTGGAGTAGGTGGCTTTGAGTTCGGTGCGGTCGGTGGCCACCACGCAGAGCGCGCCGGGATTGAACGCGGGAGTGCTGCACAACGGAGATGTCTCGTTGCCGGCCGCGGCGATGACGGCCACGCCGCGCGAGGCCGCGTAGCCGATGGCATCGGTCACGTCGCCGAGCAATCCGGTCAGGGTGAGAACCTGCGCGCCCGGCATTGCGCCGAGACTCAGGTTGATGACGTTCGCGCCGTGGTCGGTCGCCCATGTGATGCCGGCCGCGATGTCGGCGAACGAGCCGCTGCCGTTCTCGAGCACCTTGACCGGCATGATGTGCGCACGTGGAGCGACCCCGGCGATGCCCAGGCCGTTGTCGGCGACGGCCGCGGCGATGCCGGCGACGTGCGTGCCGTGCACGTCGGGTTGTTGCCCTGTGCCGTCCACGCCCTTCCAGTCGCCCAGCCCGCAGGGCGCCTCGGCCGCGCAGCCCACGAAGGTTGCGCCGGGGACGAGATTAGCGTGCAGGTCGKGGTGGCCGAGGTCGATGCCGGTGTCCACGACCGCGATCGTGGCCCCGGAGCCAGTGCTGAGCGCCCAGGCCTGCTTGGCGTGGATCTGGTCGAGTCCCCATTGCCGGTCGCGCAACGCGTCGGTGGAGGCGGCCACTGGGGTGGCGGCGGCAGCCAGGGTGGCCGCCACGACGGTGCCGCAGGCAAACAGCCTTCTCCGGCGCATCGGATTCCTTCCTGTTGCGGACCCTGGTGTGGACGTCGTTACAGGCGGACACGGCGCGCGCGGAGGCCGGGCTCGGCGGAAGCCGTCAGATTATTTGTGTAGGGGCTCTTCCAGCGTTCCGCTGACCATGGCCCGCGTGCCGTATAGATCCGCCGCGTCGCCGCAGCGAATTCCTTCCGTGCAGGAAACGTACCGCATCGCCGAGCGCATCAGATGCGCGGCAGAGGTCTGCACCGTGGTCTTCCCGTAGGCGGCGCCGATCGTGTCGGGAAGCCCGGACAAACCGTCGCAGCAGAAGATGAGAATGTCCCTCGATTTTCGCCGTTATGCCAGTCTGGTACCCGCCCGCGGGTCGTCTGACCACACTGGAGCAGCGGCTCGCGGCCGGCGACGTGGTTCGACGAGCGGCTATCCAGGGCCGCTCATGACCGCAGCGACCGAACCTGCTCGCGCGGGAAGAACTCCTGATCCTCGCCCCAGCCCCGCAGCCCGTCCCAGCGCCAGTCGGTCAGCGTCCAGAACGCCAACCGGCCGGGCCACCCGAACCAGCGCAGCGCGGTGCGCACGTCGCCCTCGGCGTGCAGCGTGCGCCCGCGGTCGTCCTCGGCATCGAGCACGACCCGCACCGGCGCTCCCCGCCGGCGCTCCAATACCCGTCGTTCGCCCCGGATCAGTTCGCCGAGTTCGCCGTCGCGGACGAGGTAGCCGTTCATGACCGTGTCCACACCGGGTTTCTCGCTGGCGATGGTGATGACGTGCCAATGCGAGTCCGGAGAGGCGATGGCCCACAGGTAGTCGCCGGAGCGCGACGCGCCGGGCTATTAGAAAGATGAACAAAGGCGTGCGATGTCGCCACCGCCGGTCTCGGGCCGGCGGTGGCGACGCTCTCTCGGCCGCGCTGTCACCCGCTATCCCGCGGTGTCCCAGGCCAGCTGGAGGTCGACCAGGCCGGCCGCGCCGCCGCGTTCGAGGACCGGCCCGTCGTCCGCGAGGCGATAGTCGGGGATCCGGCTGTGCCAGACCTCCAGCGCGACGGTCATCTCGGCACGGGCGAGGTGCGCACCAAGACAGCGGTGCGGCCCGGCCGCGAACGAGAAATGCCGGTTGGCCTCGCGATCCAGGTCGACGTCGTCGGGGTTCGGGAAGACCCTGGGGTCACGCATGGCCGAGCCCAGGGTGAGCTGCACCATGTCGCCCTTCTTCATGGGGCAGCCATGGAAGTCCACGTCCCGGGTGAGCTTGCGGCCATCCTGAATGATCGGGAAGGCGCGTAGGAACTCCTCGACCGCCGACGGCAGCACCGACGGATCGATCGATATCCGGTGTCGATGCGCCGGCGTGGTGGCCAGATGGTGGAACGCGTAGCTCAGCTGGCTCTTGACCGTGTCGAGACCGGCGAGCACCAGCACGACGCACATCTGGAGGATCTCGTCGTCCCGTAGCGGGCGGTCCCCGAACCTCGCCGTCATGAGGTAGCTGACGAAATCCCCCTCGGGATCACGCCGGGCGGCCCGGCGGTCCGCGACGAGAGTGACGAAGTACTCCATCATCGCAGTCACCGCCGCCAGCGTCCTGGCCTGCCCCTCGGGATCGGTGAAGCCGGCGAAGACCGTGTCCACCCATTCGRCGAACAGCCCGTCGTCGGCCGCCGGCAGTCCCAGCAGGGAGAGGAAGACCCGAGTGGAGTAGACCGCGGCGAAGTCGTTGACGAACTCGCAGCCGCCGGCATCGACGAACATGTCGATGGTCTGGTCGCACAGCTCGCGCATCCGGGGAACCAACGCGTTCACCGCTCGCGGCGAGAACGGCGGATTCAGGATCTGGCGGTACCAGCTGTGCTCGGGCGACGCGACATGCGTCGGTATCCAGTGATAACCCGGGTTCGGGTCCAGCGGTATGACCGAGTCGCTCCCGAAGATGTCCGGATTCTGGTAGGCCTCCCGGCATTCGTCGTAACGGGTGAGCATCCAGAAGCCGGTACCGAAATCGTTCCAGCAGACGGGCGCTGCCTCCCGAAGCTCCGCCATCTCCCTGACACCGGTCAGCACGGGGCGCGGGGACATGATGTCGTAGGTGACCACGGGACATCCGCCCCGCTCGGCCACCTTGGCGACGGTCGGTTCCTGCCGCGCCGCGGGTACCGGGTCCGCGGCGGTCGCGTCGGACCCGGGGGCGGCGGGCACGCTCATCAGCCGACCAGGCTCTGCTGCGGGATCTTCATGTCTCTCCTCTTCCTCGGCTCGTTCTCGCCGGTCGGACGGAAAGGCTGGTGGTCCTCCGCCGGCCAGCGGGTCGGTTCTCGGGGTCCGGCGATCGCGAGCGCCCGACCACCACAGCTCGTCACAGCCTCCCGGCCGCCTCCAGCTGGCGGATCAGCTGCTCCCGGTGGTAGGACGGGTCGCCGAACATCAGCGCGTTGCTCGTCGCCCGGCGGAAGTACAGGTGCGCGGAGTGCTCCCAGCTGAAGCCGATACCGCCGTGTATCTGGACGTTCTCGGCGGCCGCGAACGCGAAGCACTCCGAACAGCGGATCTTCGCGATGGAGGCGGCGACGGGCAGCTCGGGGTCCGAGGTCGCCGCCGCCCACAGTCCATGGGCCAGCGCGGTCCGAGCGGCATCCAGCTCGAGCGCCATGTCCGCGCAGCGGTGCTTGATCGCCTGGAACTGCCCGATCGGACGCCCGAACTGCACCCGCGTCCTCGCGTACGCGACGGCGGTCTCCAGCACCTGCGCCGCGCCGCCGACCTGTTCGCAGGCCAGGGCGATGGCGGCCAGGTAGCCGAGGTGCTCGAGGGTCGGGCCGGCGCCACCCTCCGGGCCGACGAGCCGGCCCGGCACGGCGTCCAGGTCGAGGCGTGCCTGGCGGCGGGTGAGGTCGAGCGTCGGCATCGCGGCGCGGGTCAGACCCGGGGCGGTCCCGTCGACCGCGAAGAGACTGACGGCCGATCCCTCGCCGTCGCCCGTCCGCGCGGCGACGAGCAGGAGGTCGGCGATGTGTCCGTCGATGACGAACATCTTCGTCCCGTGCAGCTCCCAGCCCGTCGCGCCGCGCGTCGCGGTGGTCGCGACATCGGCCGGATCCCAGCGCCCCGACTCCTCCACGACCGCCACGGTCGCGATGGTCTCCCCCGCGGCGATGCCGGGCAGATGATCCTTGCGGGCCGCCTCGTCGTCGATGTGCAGCAACGCGCCGGTCGCGAGCACGACGGTGGACAGGTACGGCGCGCACGTCAGGGTGCGCCCCATCTCCTCGAGCACCACGCCGACCTCGGCGAAGGTGGCGTCGCTGCCGCCGTACTCGGCCGGGATGCACAGCCCGGTGAGGCCGAGCTCGCCGGCCAGCCTCGCCCACTGTTCCCGGTCGTAGCCCTCCGGCGTCTCCATCAGTCGCCGGACGTCGGATTCGGCGGAGTGCGCGGCCAGAAACGAGCGCAGGGCCTTCCGCAGCTCGTCGCGTTCCTCGCTCGGTGCAAGATTCACGCTCCGGTACCCCCTTGCATGTCACTGGGCGGAGGGCCTCCGGGCGTGCGACCGCACCATGATCGCGTGCCCTTTGACCGATCAGAACCGCGGAGTTCCATGCCGTTCGACGGGCGGCCCGCGACGGGCGAGCCGCTCATTCCGCATCCGCGAGCTCGAGCTCGACGGCGTACCGCGCCCGGGCATCGGCGGCCAGGGACGGGAGGTGGCCGGTGGGGAACAACCCCGGGGCCGGTGTGACGCCGCGCAGCAGTTGCCGGGCCAGGTTCACCTTGTGAATCTCGGTGGGGCCGTCGGCCAGGCCCATGTGGAACGACTCCAGCACCCACCGGCCGAACGGCATCTCCGTGGAGATGCCCAGGGAGCCGTGCACCTGCAGCGCGCGGGACGCGACGTCCATCAGCACCTTGGGCATCGCCGCCTTGACCGCGGCGATGTCGGCGCGCACTTTGTTGTAGTCGTTGTACCTGTCGATGCGCCAGGCTGTGCGCAGGACGAGCAGCCGGAACTGTTCCATCTGGATCCAGGAATCGGCGATCATCTCCTGGACGAGCTGCTTGCGTCCGAGCACCTCGCCCTTGGTGGTCCGGGAGACCGCCCGCTCGCACATCATCTCGAACGCGCGCCTGACCAGCCCGACGGTCCGCATCGCGTGGTGGATGCGGCCGCCGCCCAGCCGGGTCTGCGCCACGGCGAAGCCGGCGCCCCGCTCGCCGAGCAGATGATCCGCCGGGACGCGCACCCCCTCGTAGCGGATGTAGGCGTGGGTGCCCTCATGCTCGTCATGCCCGGACACCCCCACATTGCGGACGATATTGATGCCGGGGGTGTCCGCGGGGACGACGAACGCCGACATCCGCCGGTGCGACGGCGCGTCCGGGTCGGTGACCGCCATCACGATGAGGAACGAGGCGAACCGGGCGTGCGAGGAGAACCATTTCTCCCCGTCGATCACCCACTCGTCACCGTCGAGGCGGGCCCGCGTGGTGAACCCGGTCGGATCGGAGCCGCCCTGCGGTTCGGTCATCGAGAAACAGGAGACGATCCGGTTCTCGATCAGCGGTTCCAGGTAGGTCTTCTTCAGGTCGTCGGTGCCGTAGTGCGCGAGGATCTCGGCGTTTCCCGAATCCGGCGCATGGCAGCCGAAAACGATCGGGCCGGAGTGGGTACGCCCGAGGACCTCGTTGAGCAACGCCAGCTTGACCTGCCCGTAGCCCGGGCCGCCGAGCTCCGGGCCGAGATGGCAGGCCCACAGCTTCCGTTCCCGGACCTGGTCCTGCAGCGGCGGGATCAGCTTCGCCCGTACCGGGTCACGCACGTCCCAGGCGTGCTCGATGACGAAGTCGAGCGGTTCGACCTCCTCACGGACGAACTCCTCGGCCCAGTCCAGCTCGCGCGCATATTCCGGATCCGTCTCGAAGTCCCAGGCCATGCCGCCTTGCCTCCTACGGTTGCTCGAACGTCTTTCTCGGTGACAGGCGTTCTTTCGGGTCGCTCCTGCTGACTTAGCGCCGTACGCTGTCGAGCCAGGTGAGGAGGAGTTCGTTGAATGCCTCCGGACGCTCCTGGTGCAACCAGTGCCCCGCGCCCGGATAGGCGATCGCGCGGCTGTTCGCCGTGGTGAAGGTTTTTTCCTCCCAGACGACTCGCGCCGGGTCGGCGTAGATCGCCAGCACAGGAACAGGCCTGCGGGCGAGCCAGGTTCTCGCCTCGTCGCTCAGGACGGTCGCGGGGTGCCGCAGGCCCCACTGCCGCATCGAGTCGGCCAGCACGTGCGGGGGGACGGTCAGAACCTGGCGTGCGTGCCAGCAGCGCAGGGCCGGCGGAGTCTCGGCCGTCCAGAAGGCCGCGAGGCCGGGCACGGCGGCCGCGGAACCCTGCTCGTCGATGGCGTCCGCGACCTCTTGGAATGCTGCGGGCCAGGCAGGGTCGTACCCGTAGGCTGGGTCCACCTCGACCACACCGAGGACTCGGTCGGGATGCTCGACGGCCAGGTGCGCCACGATCGTGCCGCCGAGCGAATGGCCGACGGCGACCACCCGGTCGATGTCGAGATGATCCAGCAGATGGACGAGATCCGTGACGTAGTTGTCGACGGCATAGCCCGAGGTCGGAACTGTCGTGTGCCCGTGCCCTCGGAGGTCGACGGCGACGACCCGGTGGGACGCTGACAGCGCCGGGATGTTGAACATCCAGTCGTGGGAGTCCGCACCCAGACCGTGCACCAGTAACAGGGGCGTCTCCCCGTCGCCGTCGTCGGAGTAGAAAAGCCTGACTCCGTCGAGGTCTGCGAACGGCATATCGAGTACCTCCGGTTGGTGCATCGGTCGGGCATGGAAAAGACCCAATGACAGCGGCAATGGCCCKCCGGGCCCGGACGAAGCCATGCGGATGCCCCGGGCCAGGGGGTGCGGAGCCCAGCTCAGCGGGGGATCTCACGCCATGGCCGGTCCCGGTCGACCCGCACGTCACCCGGCAGCCCGAGGATCCGTTCGGCAATGATGTTGCGCTGGATCTCGTCCGATCCACCCGCTATCCGGTAACCGGGCGCGCCGAGAACGTGGCTGGTCCAGGCGAAGGTCCCCCATTCGCCGGTGTCGGCCGCCAGGCGCGGCCCGAGCAGCAGTTCCGCCGCCCGCGACGCGAGCGCCATACCCGTCACCCAGTGCAGCTTGCGGAACGAGCCTTCCGGCCCGGGCGGCCGGCCGGCTCGCCGGTCGTGGGCTTCACGCAGCGCCGCCACCTCGGCAAGGCGTTCGCTGATGTAGACGTCAGCCAGCCGCTGGCGCACGAGGGGGTCGTCGAGGCGGCCCAGTGCGCGGGCCAGCGGGGCCAGCTCCCGCCATCCGCCGCCCACCCGGGGATGACCCCCGCCGGAGCCCTCACGCTCGAAGCCGAGTGTCGTGAGAGCGGCCTTCCAGCCCGCCCCCACCTCGCCCAGCCGAAGCGAGTCGGGAATGCGCACGTCATCGAGGAACACCTCGTTGAACGACGTGCCGCCGGACATCTGACGCAGCGGCCGGACGGTCACACCGGGTGAGTCGAGCCGCAGCAGGAACGCGGTGATGCCGGCATGTTTGGGGACGTCCGGATCGGTTCTCGTCAGCAGCATTCCCCACTCGGCGAACTGTGCCCCCGAGCTCCACACCTTCTGGCCGCCCACCACCCACTCGTCGCCGTCCCGGACCGCCCTGGTCGCCAGAGCCGCCAGGTCGGACCCCGCCCCCGGTTCCGAGAAGAGCTGGCAGCACAGGCTGTCGCACCGCAGGAAGGTCCGCATCAGCAGATCGCGTTGTTCGGGCGTACCGACCAGGCGAATCGTCGGGGCGATCAGACTGACGGTCACGGACACCAGCTCGTGCGGCGCCGGGATGTCGTAGCGCTCCTCCTCGGCCGCGAACGCCTCGACGAACTCGGGACCCAGCCCCGCACCGCCGTGCTCGGGCGGCCAGCCGAGCGCGCCGAACCCCGCGTCGAACTTCTGCCGCTGCCAGGCCGCCACGCGCTCGATCAGTGCCTGCTCCTGGGCGAAGGACAGGTTGTGAAAGACCGAGACGTCGTCGGACCCCTGCCCGGCGCCGGCATCCCGCCGGCCGGGATCGTCCTGTGACACCGCGTGTTCGGCGAGCCAGCTCCGCGCACGCCGCCGGAAGTCCTCGAGCTCACCGCTCGGATGTGCCGCGTCCAAATCTGGTCTCCTGCTCACTCTCCGCTATCTTCTGGCGACGAGCTCGACCGCGCCGGCGCTCAGTCCTCCAGGAGCTCGATGGCCTGTTCGGGGCAGGTCCTCGCCGCATCCCGAGACGCCGCTACCTGATCAGCCGGCACACCGACGATCTGATCACGGATCGTGACGTAACCTTCGTCGTCGTAGTCGAGGAAGTCCGGCGCAATGCTGTAACAGCGCCCGTGACCGGTGCAGCGGTCGCCAAGAACAGTGATCTTCACGAGGTGACCTCCCAGGCAAGCGGGAGAGTGAGCAGGGTCATCATGGAGCCGCCACCGCGTTCGAGCAGCGGCGCGTCGGTGGCCACCCGGAAGTCGGGKATGACCTTCAGCCATTCTTCGACGGCGATCTTCATCACCCGGCGGGCCAGATGCGCGCCCAGGCAGCGATGCGGTCCGGCCGCGAAACCGAGATGGTTGTTGGCCGTGCGACCCAGCACGAACTCGTCCGCCCGGTCGTAGACCCTGGGGTCCCGGTTGGCGCCGGAGACAAGCCCGTACACCATGTCGCCCTTGCGCAGCGGGCAGCCGTGGAACTCGATGTCACGAGCCACCTTGCGCCCGTCGCCGAAGATGATGGTGTAGAACCGCAGCGTCTCCTCGACCGCGGACGAAATCAGCTCGGGCTCGGCGATGAGCCGGCGCCGGTCGTCGGGATTGGTGGCGAGGTGCCGGAACAGGTAGCCGAGCTCCGCCCGGGTGGTGTCGAGCCCGGCGAGCACGAGCACGGTCAGAATGTCGAGTATCAGGGCGTCACCGATGGGCTCGCCGTCCAGCGTGGCGTGCAGCAGGTGTGAGGCGAGGTCACCCTCCCGCGGCACCGGCTCGTCGCGCCTTTCGTCCAGCGCGTCGACCCAGTACTGACGCATGCCGTCCAGCGCCCGGGCCATGGCCTCCTGCTGGGCGAGGTCGCCACCGAACCCGCGGAAGAAATCCTCGACCCACGGCACGAACAGGTCGGCGTCGGAGGCTGGCAGACCGATAACGGTCAGGAACACCTCGGTGGGGAACCGCATCGCGAACTCGGCCACGAAGTCACACCCGCCGCTCGGCGCGATCTGGGCGACCAGGCGTCGGCAGATCGCCTCTGCCGCCGGGCCGGCCTCGTTGACCGCGGCCGGCGCGAACCAGCGGCTCAGGAGCTGGCGGTACTTGCTGTGCTCCGGCGGGTCGATCTGGGTGGGCACGAACCGGTACACCGGTTCCGGCTCCCACGGCGTGATCGACTCGCTGGAGAAGATCTCGGGGTGCTGGTAGATCTCCCGGACCTCGTCATACCGGGTGAACATCCAGTAGCCCTGGGCCATGGTGTTGAAGAACGCCTGGCCCGCCTCCCGAAGCTCGTCGGCCTTGCGCCAGTAGCTGCCCGCCTCGAGGGCGGGCGACACGTCTAAGTGGACGACCGGACAGCCGCTCTGGACACGAGCGGGCTTCTCGACACCCTCGACAGGGTCGTCTGCCTTGTTGGCCACAGCCGACCAGCCCTCCCGGAGACCAGGTTCGTATGACGCAGGTCACCATAATCGTCATGATGAATCTCGTCAACGGGGTCGGCGAGCAGGCAGCTCCCCCGCGGCGAGGCCGCCCGGGGAAACCCGGGCGGATCCGGGCCGGTGCCGATCAGATGTGCGACCCTGCCCGGTATGACTCCTGGGTTAGGGACGACCGCGCTGCGCACCTGTCCGCTGTGCGAGGCGACCTGCGGGCTGGAGCTGCGGGTGGCGGGCGGCCGGGTCGTCGGCGCGCGCGGCGACGCGGCGCACGTGTTCAGCCGTGGCTACCTCTGTCCGAAGGGCGCCGCGCTGCCCCAGCTCCTGAACGACCCCGACCGGCTGCGTCGTCCGCTCGTCCGCGCCGCCGCGGCCGGCGCCAGCCGCGGCCGGCACGGCGAGGCCGGCTGGCGCGAGGTCGGCTGGGATGAGGCGTTCGACGTTGTGCTGGCCGGCCTGCGCCGGGTCCTCGACGCGCATGGCCGCGACGCCGTCGGCGTGTACCTCGGCAACCCGAACGCACACACGATGTCCGGCGCCCAGCACGTTCCGGCGTTCCTCGGCGCGTTGGGCAGCCGCTCACTGTTCACCGCCGCGACGGTCGACCAGATGCCGATGCACGCCGCCTGCGGCCACGTCTTCGGGCATCCGTCGCTGATCCCGGTGCCCGACCTGGACCGCACCGACTACCTGCTGATGCTCGGCGCGAACCCGGCCGTCTCGAACGGCAGCCTGTGCACCGCCCCCGACTTCCCCGGCCGGCTCGCCGCGATCCGGACCCGCGGCGGCAGGGTCGTCGTCGTCGACCCGCGGCGGACGCGCACGGCCGCCCTCGCCGACGAGCACCTGCCGATCCGGCCGGGCACGGACGCGCTGTGGCTGTTCGCGCTCGTCAACCACCTCGCCGTGACGGACCAGGTCACCCTCGGCGCGGTCGCGGAGCACCTCACCGGGGTGGAGCGCGTCGTCGAACTGGCCGAGCCGTTCACCCCGGAGGCGGTCGCGGCGGCCTGCGGGGTGCCGGCCGAGACGACCCGGCGGATCGCGCGGGAGCTCGCCGCGGCACCGCGCGCCGCCGTCTACGGCCGGATGGGGACGACGACGGTCGCGTTCGGCGGGCTGACGAGCTGGCTCACGATCGTCGTGAACGCGCTGACCGGCAACCTTGACGCCGCCGGCGGGGCGATGTTCGGCCGCGGTGCCCACGGCCGCGCCGACCGGCCGCGTCCCGATGGGCACGCCGGCGGCCGCGGGTGGCGCACCGGGCGTTGGCACACCCGGGTCCGCGGCCTGCCCGAGGTGATGGGAGAGCTCCCCGTCGCGGCGCTGGCCGAGGAGATCGACACACCCGGCGACGGCCGGCTGCGAGCGCTGGTGACCGTGGCCGGAAACCCCGCGCTGTCCACCCCGGACGCGCGGCGGCTGGCTGCGGCGCTCGGCACGCTCGACTTCATGGTGAGCGTCGACCCGTACCTGAACGAGACGTCGCGCCACGCCGACGTCGTGCTGCCACCCACCGACCCAGCCCGCGTCGGGCACTACGACTTCATGTTCGGGGCACTGGCCGTGCGCACCGTGGCCAGCTACTCGCCACCGGTCCTGCCGCCCGAGCCTGACGGGATGGCCGAGCACGACCTCCTGGCCCGGCTGACACTGATCGCGCTCGGCCAGCCGGCCGACGCCGACGTGTCGACCGTCCACGACTCGCTGCTCGACGAGGCGCTGCGCCGCGCGGTCGCCGAGCCGGGTTCACCGGTCGCCGGCCGCGACCCGGCGGAGCTGCGCGCGCTCGTCGACGGCGAGACCGCCCCGGAACGCCTGCTGGACGTCGCGCTGCGCACCGGCCACTTCGGTGACGGCTTCGGTGCCCGGCCGGACGGGATGCGCCTCGCCCGGCTGCTGGCCAACCCGCACGGAGTGGACCTCGGGCCGCTCACCTCGCGGATCCCGGCGATGCTGCGCACGGTCAGCGGGAAGGTCGAGCTCGCCCCGGAGCCGATCGTGGCGGACGTGCCCCGGCTGCGCGCCACCCTCGCCGCCAGCGCCACCGACGGCGCCGCCAGCGCGGACGTGGGCGCGGACACCGGCCTGGTGCTGATCGGCCGGCGCCACCCGCGGACCAACAACAGCTGGCTGCACAACGTCCCGGCGATGGTCAAGGGCCGAGAGCGCTGCACCCTGCTCGTGCACCCGGACGACGCGGCCCGCCACGGCGTCCAGGACGGCGGCCGGTCCAGGCTGGCGTCCGCCGCGGGCACCCTGGATGTCCAGGTCGAGGTGAGCGACGAGGTGATGGCCGGCGTCGTCTGCCTGCCCCACGGCTGGGGCCACGGCCAGGCCGGTACCCGGATGACGGTCGCCGCCGAACACCCCGGCGTGAACACGAACGTCCTCACGGACGCCTCCCAGGTCGACCCGCTGTCCGGCAACGCCGTCCTCAACGGCATCCCTGTCCGGCTGACCCCCATCGGCTAGGCGCGGCTCCGGAACTCCATCGGGCGCGGCGGCGGCCCGGTGGTCGGCGCCCGGCGCGGCGGTGTCAGCGCATACGTGATTTTCGGTATGCCGGCGATACGCGCCGGCTCGTAGCATCGCAGCATGCGTGTGTTGGTCGTCGAAGACGAACCCTATATGGCAGAGGCCATTCGCGATGGGCTGCGCCTGGAAGCGATCGCGGCCGACATCGCCGGTGACGGTGACACCGCTCTGAACCTTTTGAGCATCAACGCCTACGACATCGCCGTCCTCGATCGCGACATTCCCGGGCCTTCCGGTGACGAGATCGCCGAAAGCATCGTCGCTTCCGGTAGCGGCATGCCGATCCTGATGCTCACCGCTGCCGACCGGCTTGACGACAAGGCCTCCGGGTTCGAGCTCGGAGCCGACGACTACCTCACCAAGCCGTTCGAGCTGCGAGAGCTCGTGCTCAGGCTCAGGGCACTCGACCGCAGGCGTGCGCATATCAGGCCGCCCGTGCGGGAGCTCGCAGGTCTGCGTCTGGACCCGTTTCGCCGCGAGGTCCACCGGAATGGTCGATATGTCGCGCTGACCAGGAAGCAGTTCGCCGTGCTCGAAGTTCTCGTCGCCGCCGATGGTGGTGTCATTGGCACCGAAGAGCTGCTGGAACGGGCATGGGATGAGAATGTCGACCCGTTCACCAACGCCGTACGCATCACGGTCTCGGCCCTGCGTAAACGGCTCGGCGAACCCTGGATCATCGCCACCGTGCCCGGCGTCGGATACCGCATCGACACAGCACCGGCACCGGACACCGGGCGTGATGGAGGGGACCGTGAATAGATCGCGCGGTTTGAGCGTTCGCCTCAAACTCACCCTCAGCTACGCCGGCTTCCTCATGCTGGCGGGTACCTTGCTGCTCGCGGTCGTGTGGGTGTTCCTGCTGCGTTACGTACCCGAGAGGATCTACACAGCACCTCCCGAGCTGGGATCGCGACCCGGCACCTCGATGTTCATACCCGACCGCTCCGACCTGCTTCGAGCCTTCGTCCCGAAGGCAACCGCAATGCTGGAGTTCCTGCTGCTGTTCAGTCTGCTGGGAGGGTGGATCCTCGCCGGCAGCATGCTCGCGCCCCTGACGCGCATCACCAACGCGACCCGCCTGGCCGCGAACGGATCGCTCTCCCACCGGATCCAACTGGAAGGCCGCAGGGATGAGTTCCGCGAACTCGCCGACGCCTTCGACGCCATGCTCGCGCGGCTCGAAGCACACGACGCCGAACAGCAGAGATTCGCGGCCAACGCCTCCCACGAACTGCGCACCCCACTGGCGATCATGCAGACCCTGCTCGACGTGGCCCGCAACGATCCGAACCGCGATGCCGGCGAACTCGTCGACCGCCTACATTTGGTCAATACCCGGGCAATCCACCTCACCGAGGCACTGCTCCTGCTCAGCCGCGCCAACCAGCGATCCTTCGCCCGAGAACACGTCGACCTGTCCCTGACAGCGGAAGAAGCGACGGAAACGCTTCTCCCGCTCGCGGAAAAACATGGCGTCGCCATCGAGACCTCTGGCGATCTGGCCGCCACCCTCGGCTCATATCCGCTCCTGCTGCAGATGACCACGAACCTTGTGCACAACGCGATCGTCCACAATCTGCCTGAGCAGGGCACCGTGTGGGTCACCACCAGCGTTCACTCGACGACGGTGGTGCTCACTGTCGAGAACACCGGCCAGAAGCTCTCCCCACAAGTGACTTCCACGCTTGTCGAGCCGTTTCAACGCGGCACCGGGCGTACCCGCACCGACCACGCGGGGGTCGGCCTCGGCCTGGCAATCGTCAAGAGCATCGCCCAGGCGCACGGCGGAACCATCACCCTCACCCCCCGGGACGCTGGAGGCCTTTGCGTCACGGTGCGACTACCCGTCGCGCCACCGCACACTGACAGCTGACGATCAGCGGAACCGCCACGGCCCCGAGGTCCTCATGGGAATGGAGCCCTGGCATTCTCTCCGACTCTGACTCCCCGGCCCGCTCGACTACGTGATGGGAAAATCAAAATAGGTGTTTGGGTAAGGTTCGTGCCTCAGCGTGTAGTGCCACCATTCGTGATCGTACGAATCAAATCCACAGGCCTTCATGATGGAACACAGGTGCTGACGGTTCCTTGCCTCGACTGGCGTGATCTCTCTTGCGCCGTGATGTGAGACCGGATCCATCAGATCGTGGCGGCCGCCCATGTCGGCAAGCTCGCCGGTAGCCAGGTGATAGAGCGTCAGGTCAACCGTGCCGCCCCGGCTGTGGCCCGACCTGGCGGCCACGTATCCCTTTTCGAACATCTCGGGCCTGTCGATGTTCGGATAGTGTCTCGGCTTCGTCCGGCCATCCTCCGGCTGTTCTGACCAGCGCAGGAAGCAGTCTACGGCGCGTTGCGGGCGATAACCATCCCAGAGAAGAAGGCCGAAACCGGAGGCTGCGGCCTTTTCTCCCGCTCTCTCCAGGGCCGCGCACAGAGCCCTCGTACCGACGATCCGATTTGCCTGATATCCGTCCACCGGTTTGCCGGTAAAATTGTCCCAGGTGGCGTACTTGGCATCCCAGCGTACTCCGGGCACGAACTCGTCCACGAAGACGAAGTCGTTCTTCATCGCCTTTTTCCGTGCAGGGTCAGCGACACGATCCGATCGATCAATTCTGCGAGTGGCAGCCCCGCGGCGGCCATCATTCTCGGGTACCGGCTGTATGAGGTCATGCCAGGCAGAGTGTTGACCTCGTTGAGCACCACGGTTCCGTCTTCCGTCAGGAACATGTCCACCCGCGCGAGTCCCCTACAGCCCAGGGCGCGATATATTGCCTTTGCTGTCTCCTGGACGAGCGCGCGGGACTCCGCCGAGATGTCGGCGGGCACGATTGCTGTCGAGTTTTCGGAGCCGGTCTCGGGCGCACTCTCCTGATGGATTCTGAAGAAACCATGAGACAGCGAGATCCGGTCCACCTCGCCCGCGACCAGTCCGAATCGTTCCCCCAGGATCGCGCATCCCACCTCGCTGCCGACGACAGCCTCTTCGATCAACACCTTCGAGTCGTACCGTCTCGCGGCCTCCACGGCGCTCGGCAGGTCTTCTTTTCGAGATACCTTGCTGACGCCGAAGGACGAACCCGAACGGGCCGGCTTCACGAAGATGGGATAGGTGAACCCGTCGGGATCGACCTTCTCGTCCGCCGCGACGGCCCGGTAGTTCGGGGTAGCAATTCCCGCGTTTCCGGCGACGATGTAGGCAAGGGATTTGTCCATGCACAGAGCAGAGCTCTGGACGTCGCAGCCCGCGTAAGGAATGCCGGAGAGCTCCAACAGTCCCTGCATCGCGCCGTCCTCGCCAAGCTTGCCATGCAGAACGGGAAACACCACGTCCAGACGGATCATCTCGTATCCGTCCTGCTCCAGGACGAGCAAGCCGTGTACGCTTCGGTCCGGCGACAGGACGGCCGGACGGCAACCACCGTCCTCCCAGGCCGCGCCGGGGCCGTCACATAGTTTCCAGGCGCCGCTCCTCGTGATCCCGACATAGAAAGGCTCATACTTTTCGACATCGATGTTCTTCGCGATCTCCTGCGCGGATTTGACGGAGATGGAGTGCTCCTCGGAACAACCCCCGAAGATGATCCCGACCCTCAGCCTATCCATGCCGACTTCCCCTTCCCCTTCTCGAACTCGAGGCAATTGATGAGACTGTTTTCAACGATGTCACTCAGGGCATGGTCCGTGTAATAGGCGGTGTGGGGACTGATCAGCACGTTCGGCAGGCGTTGCAGCCGCGACAGCGACCTGCTTTCAGCGGGTTTGTTCCGGCAGTCGGCGTAGAATATTCCCTCCTCTCCCTCGAGGACGTCCAAAGCCGCGCCGCCCAGCCTGCCACTCTCCAATGCCTCGACGAGGGCCTCCGTATCGAGAAGTGAGCCGCGCCCAGTATTGATGATGAATGCGCCGTACTTCATCTGGCCGATACGCCGACGGTCCAGGATATGGTATGTGCCCGCGTTGAGTGGAGTATGGAGCGTGACGATGTCGCTCTGCCGCAGCAATTCTGTGAGGGAAACGTGGTGGGCAAAGGCCTTCGGACGGCTGTCATGGGCGAGTATTCGGCACGCAAAGCCCGCCAGCCTGTCGATGACCGCCGCGCCGATGCGCCCCGTTCCGACCACTCCGATCGTCAGGTCGCGCAGCTCCCTCCCGCGTACATCATTCAGCCTGTAGTCATGGTTATCCACGCGGCGGAGCATGGACTTCGCATCTCGAACCGCCATCAGCATCAGCATCAGCGTGTAGTCAGCGACGCTGTCCGGCGAGTAGGCGATGTTTCCGACAGTGACGCCGACGCTCTCCGCGTATTCCACGTCGATATGGTCACATCCGACGCTTCGCGTCGAGATGTACTCCACGCCGGCCCGGCCCAGAGCACGAACGATCGAGTTATCGATCCGATTCTTGTGGCCGACGCTGACGCATCGGTTTCCGAACGCCAGTTCAATGTTCGCTTCGGATACCGCGGCCTCCGCGATGGTCGGTATGATGCCGAAGCGAGGCGCCAGCTCCCGGAACAAAATGGCCTCGTCCTGCCCGCACCCATAGATGGTGATTCCCGTTCCCGGGGCGGCCGAGGACGACGAGGGGGACGAGGGCGCCGGCGGTCGGGCGCGGCGGGCCGCTGTTCGTGCTGGCTCGCTGTGGGTCATGCCGGTAGTCAAGGCGGCGCGGTGTAGCCAGCACGTATGCGTTTTTCAATATGCCGACGATATGCGCCGGTCAGCAACATGCGGGAGCATGCGTGTCTCGACCTACAGCGAACCAGTCACCGTCAGCCGCGGCCCGCGCGGCCTGCTCCCGCCGGCCTGCCCCAGCCCCGCCCAGGCATGATCCCGGTCAGCCTCGACGAGATCGTCGCGATCGTCGGCGGGACGCTCGACGGCGACGGCGACGGCGACGGCGACGTGACCGTGACCGCGCCGGCCGTGCTCGACGGCCGGCTGGCCGAGCCGGGCGGCCTGTTCGTCGCCTTCGCCGGCGAGCACGTCGACGGCCACGACTATGCCGGCCAGGCCGGCCGGGCCGGCGCGGTGGCCGTGCTCGGCTCCCGGCCGACGCCGCTGCCCACCGTCGTCGTCGAGGACGTCCAGGCCGCGCTGCAGGCGCTCGCCGCCCACGTCGTGGCCCGGCTGCGCGACGGGTTGACCGTTGTCGGGCTGACCGRCTCCCAGGGCAAGACCAGCACCAAGGACCTGCTGGCGGCCGTGCTTTCGAGCGTCGCGCCGACGATCGCCACGATCGGCTCGCTCAACAACGAGCTCGGCGTGCCGCTCACCATGCTGCGCGCGGACGCGGCGACCCGGTTCCTCGTCCTTGAGATGGGCGCCCGCCACATCGGCGACATCGCCGAACTCACGGGCCTGGCCGCGCCCGACATCGCCGTCGTCCTCAACGCCGGCCAGGCCCACCTCGGTGAGTTCGGGTCACGCGAGGCCATCGCTGCGGCCAAGGGCGAGCTGGTGGCGGGGCTGGCCCCCGGCGGCACCGCCATCCTCAACGCCGACGATCCTCGGGTGGTCGCGATGCGCTCGCTCACCGACGGTCCGGTGCTGACCTTCGGCCGGGTGGCGCACGCCGACGTACGGGTGCTCGACCTGGTGCTGGACCGGCTCGGCCGGCCGTCCTTCACGCTGCGGACCGCCGGCGCCTCGGTTCCCGTCATGCTGCCGCTCGTCGGCGGCCATCTGGCGCTCAACGCG
The DNA here is from genome assembly GCF_001854645.1 of Pseudofrankia sp. EUN1h. Classification (NCBI taxonomy): domain Bacteria; kingdom Bacillati; phylum Actinomycetota; class Actinomycetes; order Frankiales; family Frankiaceae; genus Pseudofrankia; species Pseudofrankia sp. EUN1h. The sequence continues at coordinate 260,668 of NZ_MBLN01000077.1, forward strand.
TCGGCTGCCGCGGCGGCGGGGCTGGCAGCCGGCGTACCCCTCGACGTGACCGCGGCGGCGCTGGCCACCGCCTCGCTGTCGAAGTGGCGCATGCAGCTGTGCGACCTCGCCGGCGGCGCGACGCTGCTCGACGACTCCTACAACGCCAACCCCGACTCGACTCGCGCCGCCCTGGACGCGCTGGCGGCGATCGAGGGCAGACGCCGCATCGCCGTCCTCGGCGAGATGCGCGAGCTCGGCGCCGCCACCGTGGCCGAGCACCGCGCCGTCGGGGAGTACGCCGCCTACCGCGCCGACGTGGTGGTCGCGGTAGGCGAGGCGGCCCGACCGATCGCCGACGGCGCGGGAGAGCGGGCGGTGACGCTGGCCGACAACGACGCGGCCGTCGCATGGCTGTGTGGCGACCTCGCCGCTGGCGAGGTCGTGCTCGTCAAGGCCTCCCGCGGGGCACGCCTCGACGAGGTCGCCGCCGCGCTGCGCCGCCGGCTCCCCACAACAGGGCCGCCCCAGCTCGGCTAGAATCAGCGCGCCGCGGTTCGACGGAGGTCGCAAGCGGACAGAGCCGTCATGTTCTTCCGGGAGTCGACAGACGTGGCTGGGCGAGCCAATCCTGTTCGGCCCGACGGCGGAGATCCGCCCGCCGGTACCGGTTCGGTGCGCCTTCAGATTCTCGGTCCGTTGCGGGTGTGGCGTGACGGCGCCGAACTGGACGCCGGCCCCCGCCAACAGGCGCAGCTGTTGGCGCTGCTCCTGGCTCACGTGGGCCGTCCGGTGAGCACGAGAGAACTCATCGACCTGATCTGGCCCGATGACGTCCCCGCCAGCGCGCTCAACGTCATCCACAAGTACATCGGGGCATTGCGGCGGGTGCTCGAACCCGCGCTCCCCACCCGGGAGGCTGGTAGCTACCTGCACCGCCGCGGCAACGGGTACGTGTTCGTCGCCGGCCCCGGCACGCTGGACCTCGTCACGTTCCGGGAGCTCCTCGCAAGAGCCCGGGCCGCTCCCGCCGAGGAAGCTCGCGAAGCGGCGCTCGACCACTACGTCGAAGCGCTCGGCCTCTGGCATGGTCCCGCGGGGGATGGGGTCTTCCACGGATCGACCGCCCCTCCGGTCCTCGCCGCCCTCGACGACGAGTTCCATGCCGGCTGCGTGGCAGCCGCCGAACTGGCCGTGGCGTTGCACCAACCGGCGCGAGTAATCCCGCCGTTGCGGCTGGCCGCGTCGATGGCGCTGTTCCACGAACCCGTACAGGCCAGCCTCGTCACCGCCCTCGGCGCCGCGGGGCGGCAGGCGGAGGCGCTGTCAGCGTTTCAGGCGGTCCGCGACCGCCTCGCCGAGGAGCTCGGCATCGACCCTGGACCGGCGCTGCGGGCCGCGCACCTGCAAGTACTGGCGCAGGCCCCGAGGCCGACCGCGGCGGCGAGTACGGAGAGTACGGAGAGCGAGGGCGAACGCGTATCGGCGAGGCGGGCAACCGGCCTGGTCGGCCGGGAGGAAGAGCTCGGCGTGCTGCGCCGCGCCATCGAGAACGCGCTCGCCGGCCGCACCGGGCTCGGCATCATCGAAGGCGAACCGGGGGTGGGCAAAACGCGCCTGCTGGAGGAGGCCGCGCTCGAGGCGGACCAGCGTGGCGCGCTCGTCGTCTGGGCTTCCTGCCTGGAAGGCGTCGGAACACCATCGATGTGGCTATGGGAGCAGGCGCTCCCGGTCGTCCTCGACAGCCTGCCCCCTTCGGCGCGCGAGAAGTCGCTGGCTGGCGGCCTCGGTAGTCTCCTCGAATCTCGACACGACGATGCCGGGCCGCCGGTTTCCGGCGGCCGCGCCCAGTTCCGTCTGTTCGAGCAGGTCGTCACCGTCATTGCGCAGGCATCCTCAGAACGGCCGATGCTGCTCGTCGTGGACGATCTTCAGTGGGCTGATGCCGCCTCGCTCCAGCTGTTCGGCCACGTGATGGGCCGCCTACCCGCTGGCACCGCGATCATCGGCGCCCTACGCGACCGCGCGCCCAGCCCCGGCTCCGAACTCTCGCGAGTACTGGCGGCCGCCAGCCGCCTGGCCAGCCATCGCAGGATCCGGCTCGGCCCGCTCGGCCTGACCGACGTGGCCGAACTCATCCGTCGCGAGGCTGGCCACGAACCTGGCGTCGACGTCGCCCGCAACATCCACGTTCGTAGCGCCGGCAATCCTTTCTTCGCCCGCGAGCTTTCGCGGCTGCTCATCGACCGCGGCGCGTTCGGCGACGTCGACGCATCGACTCGCGCCGGGGTGCCGTCCACGGTGCGAGACGTCGTCCGCGATCGGATGGTGGGCCTCGACGACGGCGGTCGTGACCTGCTGCGGGTCGCCGCGCTCATCGGCCGTGAGCTCGACCTCGGCCTGCTCGCCCGCGCCGCCGGCATCGACGTCGCGGAGTGCCTCGAACGCCTCGAACCGCTGCGTGCGCTCGGCCTGCTCGAATCGGGGCCCGAGGACCCGTTCTCGTGGCGCTTCGCGCACGACATAGTCCGAGAGTCGGTCACCGAGACGACGGCGCATCAGCAGGCTGTCCGGCTGCATCTGCGCATCGCGGACGCACTCGACGAAAGCCAGACCGACGACGAGTCGATCACCGAACGCCTCGCGTACCACCTGCGGGCCGCCGGCCCTCTCGCCGACCCGGTTCGCACCGTGGAGGCGCTGAAGCGCGCCGGCCGCCGCGCCGCGACCAAGCTCGCGGTCGCGGCCGCCGATCAGCACCTTGAACTGGCCGCCCAGATCGCGCGAACCGCCGGACTCCCGGAACTCGAGCTCTCCGCCCTCTCGCTCCTCGCCGTCGCCCCGCGCCGGCAGGCCGGGTTCGGCGGCACGACATTCGATCTGCTGGAGCGCGCGGAACACCTGGCTCGCCAACTCGGTCAGGAGGTCGAGGCCGCCGGCCTCCTCTTCGCTCGGCTGTTCGGGGCCTACACCTTCCTGGAGTGGGACCGCGAACGTCTGGTCCGCCGGCTGTCCGAGCAGGGGGAGGCGTCCCGCGATCCGGTCGTCCGGGTGTACGGCCGGCAGGCCTGGGGCCTGCATCAGTGGGACAGTGGCAACATCGGCGAGGCATACCGGTGCTTCAGTGGCAACGATCCCGCCCTTCTCGACGGGGTTGTCTCGTCGCACAGCGAGACCCCGATCAGGCGTGACGTCTCGGGTGAGTGGCCCGGCTGGCTGGCCGTCGTGACCGCGCTCCACGGTGACGTCGAGACGGCGGGAACCCTGATCAACAAGTGGAACGGCCCCGAGGACCCGTACGCCGTCGCGACCTGGGCGTACTACATCACCATCATCGCTTCGATGGCCGGCGACGCGGGCTGGGTGACGCGCACGATCGAGCGGTGGATGGCCGTGGGCACGGGCCGCGCCGCCGCCCAGCAGGAACACTACGTACGGCTGAACTGGTACTGGGCCCGTGCCCTCACCGGCGACGACCCGGCCCGTACCGCGGCGGAGGCCGAACGGCTCCTCACCGGGACGCTGGTCGACCCGCCGCGGTGGGGCGTCGCGTATCACCACGCACTGATCGCCGAGATGTGGTTGGCCGCCGGCAGGCCGGACGAGGCGGGCGTCGCCCTCGACCGAGCGGACCGGGCCCTCGAGTCCTATGGCCAACGCTACGCCGAAGGACTTGTCCTGCTGCTGCACGCACGCCTGCTCCACGCCCGCGGCGGACCCGTGGGCGTCGTACGAGCCGCCGCCGAAAAGGCCCGGAAGCGATCCGACGAACGCGAGTGCTACCTGTTCGCCCGCCGAGCCGAGAGATTCCTCGCCGAGCTTTGACGGGCAGCTACCGGGACGGGCTCAGCTGGGCTCAACCGGGCTCGACGGGTGACCAACCAGCCGAACCCGGCCGCCGTGAAGAACATGACGATGCCGTACACCACGCCCGAGACGGCCATCTCGGCACTGTCCAACAGCGCTGGGCTCAGCGCGACCGTGATGGCGAGCGCGGTGTTGTGGATGCCGATCTCGAACCCGGCCGCGACGGCCGCGCGGTAGTCGACGCCGGCCAGGCGCGGCACACCGTAGCCGATCAGCAGGCTCACGACGTTGAAAGCCAGCACAGCCAGGCCGACCGAAAGGAATTGATCGGCGAGGTTCGCCCGCTGGGCGAACAGCACGGCGGAGATGACCCCGAGGAGGACCACGACCGACAGCACCCGGACGGGGCGGTTGAGCCACCGCGCCACCCGCGGCGCCCACGCGCGTACGAGCATCCCGATCGCGACCGGGACGAGCACGATCGCGAAGACCTGCATGATCTTGCCGAACTGCAGCCCGAGCGCGGCCTCGTCGGCCAGGAAGTACCCGGCCGAGAGGTTGACCACGATCGGCAGGGTGACCACCACCAGCACCGAGTTGGTCGCGGTGAGCGTGATGTTCAGCGCGACGTTCCCGCCGAACAGGTGGCTGAACAGGTTGGCTGTCGGGCCGCCCGGCGAGGCCGCGACCAGTATCAACCCGACCGCCAGCTCCGGCGAAAGCCGGAAGGCGAGCACCACGCCGAAGCAGATCGCCGGCAGCAGCACCACCTGGCAGAGCAGCGCGACCACGACCGCCCTCGGATGCCGGCCGACCCGCCGGAAGTCGTCCAGGGCCAGGCCGAGGCCCAGACCAAACATGACGATGCCGAGGGCGAAAGGCAGACTGGCCAGGATCAGCGCGAAATCCACGGCGACATCCTTGGGCATGCTGTGGCCGGGCCGCGGACTGGCCCGGCGCTTCGACCCTTGACTCCTGTCCGTCCATTTCTCGGGCAGCGATCCCGCTGACGTCTCATTCGGCCCGTCCCTGGGACCTGTAGTCCTGGACGGCGCGGCCGACGTACGTCAGGAGCTCCGGAGTCATCCGGTGCATCGCCCGGCGGTCGTACCAGCGGACGATCAGGGTGCCCACGGCGAGCCAGCAGAGCAGGCCGATCGAGGCCGCCGCGACGCCGCGGGTCAGGCCCGCGTCGGCCTGGGCGCCGAAGTACAGGATGGCCCGGTCACCGGCGAGGATCTGCCGCAGCGGCTCGGCCTCGCTGAGCAGCCGGAAGAAGCCGGGTAGTGCCTCGATGGGCACGGTCCCACCGGCCGAGGCCAGGCCCGCGTAGACGAACAACAGGAGGGCGACGAGCTGCCCGGGAGTGCCGAGCACGGCGAAGAGCACGATCGTCCCGGCGGCGACGCTGGCCGCGCTCAGCCACGCGTACAGCCACAACAGCAGCGGATGCGGAGCGTCCATGCCCACGGCACCGGCCGCCACCGCGATCATCAGGCCGGTCACCACGGCGGTCAGGACCGCGGCCATCGCCCACTTGATCAGCAAGGTCCGCCACCGGCTGATCGCCGTTGGTTGGAGCTGGGTCCACCGGGGGCCGACCTCGGAGGTGCCGTAGCCGAGGGCCGCGTCCACCGTGCCGTGCAGGACGGTGCCGGTCAGGAACCCGCACATGAGGGTCAGCAGGGCCAGGTAGAAGGCGCTCAGGCCCAGCGCGCTGCTCGCGGGCGGGGGGTGGAACTGGCTGGTCGTGACCGTCACCGGGTTGGCCAGGAACGCCGTCGTCGCGGCGTCCTGGGGACCCGTGCCGGCACCCGCCGTGAGCTGGTCGCTGGTCGCCCGCGAGGCCGCGGCGAGCGCGGGCTGCAGGATGCCGGTGGCCAGGCTCGCCCCCAGCGTGCCGGCCCGCGGGTTGGTCAGCAGCTGGACTGCCCCGCCGCCCGTCGCCCCGGCCGTCGGCAGACCAGCGGTCGGCAGACCAGCCTTCGCCAGGAGCGAGGCGGTGAAGTCAGGCGGGATCACGACCGTCGCGTAGGCGCGCCCGCGGTTCATGGCTCGTTCGGCCGCGGGCATGGTCACGAGCTCCAGGCGCAGCCGGTCGGACAGCGCGGGGCTCGCCCGCAGACCGGTCTCGATCTGCCTGCCGATGTCGAGGTGTTCCGTCCCCAGAGTGGCCCCGCGGTCGCTGTTCACCACCTCGACCGGCAGGCCGCGCACATGGGCCACCGGGTCCACCGCTGACCCGAGGTACAGCGCGGTCATCGCCGCGACGACCACCGAGGCCAGGATCAGCGGCAGCACCCACACCGCGCGTTTGCGCAGCAGGTCGCGCGCGCGAACCGGAAAATCATCCCGCGGGGTCTCGTTCTCCGGACTCAACAGACCGTCTCGTTTCACTCGGACCCCGCGGGCCGCTCGGTATGTGGCCAGCCAGCGGCCGTGGTGACGGCGGCCGTGGGCTTCCGGCTCAGGCGGACACTGACTTGACAGCCGTCCTGATCAGATCGGCCACGACGGTCGGCTGGGAGAACATCACCAGGTGTGACGAGTCCACCTCGATGGTGTCGGCCCCCGCGCGCTGGTAGCCGAAGCGCTCGACCTCCGGATTGATGGCGCGGTCCGAGGTGGCCACGAGACCCCATGCCGGCCTGGTGTGCCAGGCGGCGGCGGGCGCCTTGTCGCCGAACGCCGCCGCGGACAACGGCCGCTGTGACACGGCGAGCACCGCGGTGACGGCCGGGTCGACGTCGTGGGCGAAGACCGCCGGGAACTTCTCGACGTCGACCGAGAGGTCGACGCCGCCCGGGAAGGGCGTCGCGACCAGCGCCTGGGCCAGGTCGGAGTCGGGGAAGCGGCCCTGGAGCTCGCCCAGCGCCTCGCCTTCCTCCAGGACGAAGCCGGCGAGATAGACCAGGGCCTTCACGTTCTCGGCGGCACCGGCCACGGTGGCGACCGCGCAGCCGTACGAGTGGCCGACGAGGACGACGGGGCCGTCGATGGCCGCGAGGACCGACCCGATGTACTCGGCGTCGCCGATGAGCGAACGGTTCGGCACGGCGGGTGCCACCACCCTGAGGCCGTCGGCGAGCAGCTCGGGAATCACCCGGGCGAAGCTGGACGCGTCGGCGAAGGCGCCGTGAACGAGGACGACGGTTGGCTGCGGCATGCTCTTCGGCTCCCTTGATCTAAGTCGTGAGGCCCGAGTACACCACCGGTTAGTTGACGATTAGTGCATCATCACTTCACGGGGCTGCGCTGACTGAACGCCGACTGAGGGAGGCCGTGGTCAGGGGTCCAGACGCAGCGTCCCCGTCAGGTCCGGACGGAGCACGCATGTGACCGTGTACGTCCCGGCGTGGAACGGCGCCGACGCCGAGGGGCACGCCGACGACCGCGGTGGCTACGACGGTGGGGACGGCGACCGCGACGGTGACCGTGGCGGTGCTGGCGACCGCGACGGTGGTGGCGACGGCGGTCGCGTTCGGCGGCTGACGAACTGGCTCACGACCGTCCTGACCAAAGCATCCACGACGGCGCGAGACCCTGGAGTTTGACGCAAGACTTCCCGCATCGACTTCAGTTATGCATCGGTGCGCTCCTCGGGCACCGGCGTCCCGTGGGGCTCAGGATCCCCACAGCGGAGTCCGGTTGAAATTCCGGCGGCTCCGCCGACCGCCCACGATCCGACGCGGAAAGAATGACTGCCAAGCGCCGATAGCGCTGCCAGCCGAGACCTCGACGTTTCCGCTGCGGCTATTCTCCGCTACCGCCGGCCCGCCACCCTTCACACGCGGCCGGAGGCAGGACTCCCGTCAGATCTGACTTGGAGGCCCATCTTGCCTCGCCAGAATGGTCACGCACGACTCCGCCCGTGGGCTCTATACCGGTCGTGTCGCTCACCCGGCTTATATGGCCTCGCCGGAAAGAGATGGTCGTCCCCGACCCGCGCGAGGGGATGACATGCCACGATCGCCGCACTGCCGCCAGGCATCCCGTGGCTGGTTTCGCTGGCTACCGGGACGCAGTCGTCGGCCGAGTACACAGTCCCCCTTCCCCGCCTTCCTGGCCGCCGGACCCCGCCCGGGTGCCCGGGTCGTGTTCGGACATGGCGTTCCACGCCCGACGGCGCTGCTCGCCGCGGCGCTGGCCACGGCCATGGCCGCCGGCTGCTCGACACCAGGCGGCGCGAGCGGCCGCCCCAGTATGGCGGCGTGCGACACCCCCGGCTACGGCGCCCACGAGATACGGCTGGGCCTCGTCTATCCCGACAGCGGCATCGTCGCGGGGCCCCTGTCCGCCGCGAGGAGCGGATTCCACGTCCGCCTCGAGCAGGCGAACGCCGACGGCGGAATACACGGCCGCGAGCTGGTCTACACCTGGAAGGACGACGCCGGCGACGCGAGCCAGAACCTCGAGGCCGTGCGCGAGCTCGTCGGGCCAGAGAGCGTCTTCGGGCTCGTCGAGGCGACCGTCAGCGCCTCCGGCGGCGCCGACTACTTGCAGAAGCGCGGCATCCCCGTGACCGGAATACCCGCCGAGGCCTTTTGGTCGGACCCCCGCTACCGGAACATGTTCACCTTCGCATACCCGTTCGCCAACGGGCCCTCCGTCACCACGTTCGGTGAATTCGCGAAGGCCCAGGGCGTCACCCGGGCGGCCATGATCCAGACCGACGTCACCTCCGCCTCGAACGATCTCGCCGCGAAAATCATCAGCAGTTTCGCGGCGGCCGGCATCCCCATCGCGCCCGGCCCCTTCGTCTTCAAGCCGATGCTCACCGACCCCGTGGATTTCGGCCGGCGGCTGGCCACGGCCCAGGTCGACGTGGTCGCCTCGGCGCTGGGCAGCGACGATCTCGCCCGGTTGGTGCGGGGCATGCACCAGGCCGGCGCGCCGGTGAAGGTCGTTCTTTCTCCCAACGGATACGACACGTCGCTGATCCAGCGGTACGGCGGCACGGTGGCGGGCCTGACCGCCGCCCTCAACTACGTCCCTTTCGAGATCGGCGGACCGGCCCACCAGAAATACCTCCGCGCAATGAGCAGCTTCGCACCCGAGCTCCAACCGCCCGACCAGGAGCTCGCCTTCATCACCTATATCCTCACCGATCTCTTCCTCGACGGCCTCCAGAGAGCCGGCGACTGCCCGACCCGCGCCGAGTTCATCGACGCCCTGCGCGCCAGCACCTATGACGGCGGCGGATTGCTGCCCGCCCCCGTCGACATGACCAGGGACTTCGGGCAGGTCGCCCTCTGCTACACGTTCATGCAGGTCAACGCGGCGGGAACCGGCTACCAGGTCGTGCCGAGCGAGGACGCCAACCCGGCGAACCGCAACCGCTGGTGCGGCCACCGGCTCGACCAGTAGCGGCACCGGCCCCGCCACCCTGGCCGCTGGACCGTCGGATCGTGGCCAACCGACGTCGAGCTGCACGCGCCGGCGCCGGTCAGGGTCATTCCCTGGCGCCATGGCTCCACGGCCCAGGTGAGTGGCGGGGTGTTCTCGCCAGGGCGATCTGGTTGACTCCCGCCATGGCCGACGACAGCCTCGCCGATTTCGAGGCGACTACCTTCACCCATGACGGCAAGTCCAGGACCGTGTACCGGGCCGGCACGGGCCCGGCCGTGATCGTGATCGCCGAGATGCCGGGTATCACGCCGAAGGTGGCCGCATTCGCCCGCCAGGTCGTCGGCATCGGCTGTACCGCGGTGATGCCGCACCTGTTCGGCGTCCCCGGCAAGGACCCATTCGCGGCCGGCAGGTTGGGCTCCGTGCGGTACACGCTGTCGTCGCTTGTTCCAGCCTGCGTCAGCCGGGAATTCACCATCTGGGCGACGAGCCGGACGTCACCTGTCGTCTCCTGGCTACGCGCGCTGGCCGCGGACGAACACGCGCGCTGTGGCGGGCCTGGTGTCGGCGCCATCGGCATGTGCTTCACGGGCGGGTTCGCGCTGGCGATGGCGACGCACCCCAGCCTGATCGCTCCTGTGCTCGCGGAGCCGTCCTTGCCGTTTCCCTTCTCCAAGGCCAAGAAGGGGTCCATCGACTGTTCCGCCGCCGACCTGGAGGTAGTCAAGGGACGGTGCGCGGCGGAGAGCCTGCAGGTGCTTGGCCTCCGTTTCCAGGGCGACGCCTTCTCCCCTGGTGAGCGCTTCCGGTTCCTCCGGGAGCAGCTGGGTGACGCCTTCGTCGCCATCGAGCTGGCCGACCGCGCCGCCAACCCCGAGGCGACGATGAAGCCGCACTCCGTCCTCACCGAGCACCTCATCGACGAGCCGGGCCAGCCCACCCGGGCGGCGCTCGACCAGGTTCTCGACCTGTTCCGAACCCGTCTCCTACCGGCCTAGTACATCGGCGGCACAGCCTCGCGGGAGCCGACGGAGGCCCACATCCACAAACGATGGCTTGCGAAAGCGAACGTTTGCATTAGGGTGTGGCCATGCCCTCTCCGCCCCTGGCGTCCGGCCCAGAACTCGACCTGGCCTTCGCCGCCCTCGGCGACCCCATCCGTCGCGCCTTGGTGACTCGTCTCGCGAGCGGTGACGCCACGGTCGGAGAGCTCGCCGAACCGTTCGACCTGACCCCGCAGGCGATCTCCCACCATGTCGGCGTCCTGCGGCGCAGCGGCCTGGTCGAGCAGCGACGCGAGGGCACCAGACGCCACTGCCGACTGAGAGTCGACCAGCTGTCGCTGCTCGGCACGTGGATCGACGAGCAGCGCCGCGCCTGGGACGACCGGCTCGACGCCCTCGAACAGCACCTCACCGAGGGCGGAGCGGGCCGTTGACCGCCAGCGCGGAGCTCCGCGGCGACGAACTGATCGCCAAACGCCACCTCCCGGCCGAACCCGAACGCGTCTGGGCCGCCTTCACCTCACCGGCGAGCATCGCGGCGTTCTGGGGCGGCTCGCACGCCACCGTGCCCCCGGAGTCCGTCACCGTCGACCTGCGTCCCGGCGGAGAGTTCACGCTCGACACCCGCGCGCCCGACGGCGCCACCCGCCGGCTCCGGTTCGTCTACGTGAGCATCGCCGCGCCGCGCGAGCTCGTGTTCGACGAGCCCGTCACAGGTCTGCGCACCACCGTCAGCGTGCGCCCCGCCGGCGACGGCACGGACCTCACCGTCCACCAGCGCCGGCTTCCCCGTGAGCTACGGACAGCCCAGGCGGCCGGCGGACTCGCCTCGATCCTCGACGCCCTCGCCGCGCACCTGCGGCGCCACCAGCCCGCACCAGGACGGAGAACGCCATGACACCGACGACCCAGCGCGACGCCGTCGCCGAGTACTTCGACGGATTCCGCGTGGGCGACCACGCGCGCATCCTCGCGACCCTCACCGACGACGTCGAGTGGGTCATCCACGGCCACCGGACCACCCACGGCAAGACCGAGTTCGACGGCGAGATCGAGAATCCGGCGTTCACCGGCAGCCCCGCGCTCGACGTCCAGCGTGTCCTCGAGGACGGCCCGGTCGTCATCACCACCGGCGAGGGCCGCGGCGCCACCGTCGAGCACGGCCCGTTTCGGTTCGCCTTCAACGACCTGTTCACGTTCCGCGACGGGTACATAGCCCGCGTCGATTCCTACGTCGTCCCGCTGCCCTGAGGGCGGCGTGCCCGCCGCGGCCCGCCGGGCGAGGGCCCGTCCGGCGAGGGACGTCGGGCGGCGGCTTCGCGGCTGCGTTCGCCGCGGTCCTTAGAGCTTCCGGTAACGGGCCTCGAAGAAGGAGTAGGCGCCGAACAGCGCCAACCCGACCGCGCAGATCCCGAGCAGCCAGGGACCGTAGGCGTGCCCGGCGATCGACTTCAGGGTGCCGTCCAGCCCCTTCGCCTCGTTCGGGTCGAAGTCCACCGCGGCCTTCGTCACGAAGAAGCCCGCCAGGCCGAACACGACGCCCCTGGCGACGTAGCCGGCTCGCCCGGTGCCGACGGTCAGCTTCTTGACCCCCGGCTTCATCTCGCCGGTGCGCAGCTTCTTCTCGAACTTGGTGGTCACGCCACGCCAGATCATGCCGACGCCGACGCCGATCACCACGATGCCCACCAGGCCGACGAGCCAGCGCCCACCGGTGTGGCCCATGACCCGGGCGGTGTAGGGGGCCGGCTCGCCGGAGCCGCCGTGCCCCGAGGTGAGGAACTTGATGGTGCTGCCCGCGATGGCGAGGTAGATCGCGCCGCGGACGGCGGACGTGGCCCGCTTGGCGGCCCGCTTCTTGCCGTCGTTCTCGTCCGTGTGCCCAACAGCGGCGTCCAGCAGCCGCCACGCCGCGTAACCGAAGAAGCCGATGATCAGGATGACCAGCACGGCGGTGCCGAACGGCTTGTCGGCGATCTGGCGAAGCGCGCCCTCGCGGTTCGTCTTCTCGCCGCTGTGTCCCGCGGCGACCTGCACGGCGAGTATGCCGATCAGCAGGTAGACCAGTCCGCGCGAGGCGAGCCCAAGCCGGGCCGTCGCGGTCACCGCCTTGCTGTGTTTGGCCTTCTGGGCCTGACCGCGGCCTTCGGCCAGTGGGGCGCCGGGTCGCGACGCGCTTTTCACCGTCACCGTTCCTCCGCGGAATGAGTCGCTGGATGATCCCCCCAGACGCTGCCCCCGCTGGGCGGCGGACAAACCGCGCATCGCTATCTGCCGCCCGCCGGACGGCTCGACCCTGCGTGACTTCGACCTTGCGTGCGCCCCGACTCTGCGTGAGCTCGGCCCTCTACGTGATCTCGAGCCTCTGCGTGAGCTCGACCCTGTGTGCGAGCTCGACCGTCTGGGAGCTCGACCTGGCGTGCGACGTGAACTCGGCCTAGCGCGCGACGTCCGCCGGGCGCGGCCACGGCCGTCCGCTGCGGCGTTCGATGCCGGCGTTGAAACGTCGCAGGAACTCCGCGAAGGYGGCGACCTCGTCGGCCGTCCAGTCCGCCAGGACGTCGTCGATGCCGGCGATGATGTCGGCGCGCTGCTCGTCGAGGCGGCGGGCGCCCTCGTCGGTGATCCGGAACTTCCTGGCCATCCCACCGTCGGGATCGGGGATGCGGTCGACCAGGCCCTCGGCGCGCATGGCGGCGGTCTGGCGATGCAGCGTGGAGACGTCCAGCCCGAACGCCTCGCTGAGCTGCCCGAGCGACATCGGGCCCTGCACGCGGATCCGGCTGAGCAGGATGTAGGCGCTGCGCTCGAGACCGCCAGGCCGGTGCCCCCCACGCGCGGTCAGGTGGGCGTACCGGCCGAGCAGCATGCCCTCGTACTCGATCAGGTGCGTGGGCCGGTCCATCACGCTCCTCCTCGCGGCCTACCCGACCCGTGTCTACCACGTCGCGTGCGCCCTACATGGAGTTTGCACTATACAAACAGTTTGTATCGCGCAAATCGAACCGTGCCAGCGACCAGGACAGCGACAGGGACGAGGTAACGAGGTGCCCGTGCACGGCTCCGCGCCGGCCACCCGCCCGGGCTTGATCGTGGCCGTACTGGCCGCGGGCGGCATCGTGGCCACGCTCATGCAGACCCTGGTAGTGCCACTCATCGGCGAGCTGCCCCAGCTGCTGCACACCAGCGCCGTCAACGCGTCGTGGGTGGTGACCGCCACGCTGCTCRCCGGCTCGGCCGCCATCTCGGCGATCGGCCGGCTGAGCGACCTGCACGGCAACCGCCGCCTGCTTCTGACGTGTACTGGGGCGCTCCTGGTCGGTTCGGTGATCTGTGCGCTGGCCGGGTCCCTGGTCCCGCTGGTCATCGGACGGGCGCTGCAGGGCGTCGGCCTGGGCGTGGTCCCCGTCGGGATCAGCGCGCTGCGGGAGCTGGTCCCGCCGCAGCGGCTGGGGTCGGCGATCGCGCTGGTCAGCTCCTCCCTCGGCATCGGCGGCGCGCTCGGCCTGCCGTTCTCCGCGCTGATGGCCCAGCACTTCGGCTGGCACACGCTGTTCTGGACCGCCGCCGGGCTCAGCGCGGCGGTCGGCGCGCTGATCTGGCTGGCGGTTCCCGTGACGCCCGCGAGGAGTCAGGGCCACTTCGACGCCGCCGGCGGGATCGGGATCGGGATCGGGCTGATCTGCCTGTTGCTGGGCGTGTCCAAGGGCGCGGACTGGGGATGGGCGAGCGGGACCACGCTCGGTCTGTTCGCGGCGTCGTTGGTGACGTTCACCGTCTGGGGCTGGTGGGAGCTGCGCATCACCGACCCGCTGGTCAACCTCCGGGTCGCGGCTCGGCGCCAGGTGCTGATGACCAACCTCGCGTCGGCCGTGCTGGGGTTCGCGCTGTATGCCTCCCAGCTGATCCTGYCGCAGTTGTTGCAGCTCTCCCGGAGCACGGGCTACGGCCTGGGGCAGTCCATGCTGGCCACCGGCCTCTGGATGGCCCCCTCGGGCCTGCTCATGCTCCTGGTCTCGCCCGTCGGCGCGAGGCTGTCGGCGTCGCGCGGACCCAAGATCACCCTCATCGCGGGCAGCCTGATCATCGCGGTGGGGTATGGATCCTCGATGGTGCTGCTCGGTACCACGTGGGGCCTGCTGATCGTCTCCTGCGTCTGCATGGTCGGCGTCGCCTTCGCCTACGGCGCGATGCCCGCGCTGATCATGGGCGCGGTCCCGCCCTCCGAGACCGGTTCCGCCACCAGTTTCAACACCCTGTCCCGCTCCATCGGCATCACGATGGCCGCGGCGGTGGTCGGCCTGGTGCTTTCCCAGCTGACCACTCAGCTGGGAACCCGGTCCGTGCCCTCGGAGAGCGGTTTCCGCCTCGGTCTCCTGATCGGTTGCGCCGTCGCGCTCGCCGCCGCCGCCGTCGCGCTCGCGATCCCGTCCCGGCGAGCCGCCGCCCACGTCGGCGCGCTCGAACCCTCCGCTTCCGCGAACGTCGTGCCCTCCGTCGACATGGTGACCTGAGGGTCTAGACGTGGTGACCTGAGGGTCTAGAGGAGCGAGAGCTGGAGCGTGCCGTCGGCGTTGATGACCATGCCGGTGAGACCGTCCCCGCTGGCCGGGGCGTCCATGTCGAGGGCGACCAGGGTCTTCTGGTAGTTCCACGCGCTGACGTCGAGGGAGAGCTCGACCAGCTGGGCGGTGGAGAAATGCGTGCGCAGCTCCGCCCGAAGCTCGGGGGTGATCTGGCGGGGCCCCGTCATGTGGGCGTCGGCATAGCGCAGCGCCGCCCGCCGCGCCGGCGAGAACGCCGGGTCGTCGGCGTAGCCGCCCAGCCGGGCAAACAGCTCCTCGTCGACGACGACCAGGCCGTCGACGACGAACCGCAACGACAGGCAGGTGCGGCAGTCGTGGTAGCTGGCCGCCCGCAGCCGGACCAGCTCGGTGGTCACCGGGTCCAGCGCCGACAGTCCCAGCGCGGCATCGTGGAACAGGAGGTTCGCCGCCGCGAGCGACTTGTGCTCGCGCGGCGCCACGTCGGGTGGGACGTCGCCGAACTCCCCCGGGTCGAACAGCCTGCCATGCCCGACGACCAGCCGGGCCGCCTGGTCGAACACGTACATGGCGTCGACCAGTTCACGGGTCCCACGCCCGCGGAGCCGTTCGCGCAGCACCCCGACCAGGTCGGGCCGTCTGGTCGCGACGTGGCGGACGAACCCGTCGGTGAACTCGATGACCGCCTGGCCGAGCGGATCGGCGGCAGCTTCCCCGGCCGGAACCGCGCCGGCCGGAGCCGCGCCGGCGGCCGGCGCGAGGCCGTGCCCGGCTGCGACCCGGCCCCGGACGAGGTCGAGCAGCCGCGGCTCGACCCTGGCCAGGGCCGCGTCCCACCCGGCTCGCAGCCAGCTCGCCGCGGCCGGCGCGACGGCTCGGATCGACTCGAGCCCGGACGCCGGAACCAGTACCTGGGAAGCGGACACGCGGATCACCTCAGGACGTGGACGGGCTCACCCGCGGTCCGGTCCGGTCGACACGGCACCGCCAGCCGAGTGACGGGGATCACCTCCAACCATCATCACCGACCAGCGGTCACCGCGCAGCCATCCCGGATAATGATCATCTCTGCCCGGCCGATCGCCCTCACAGCCGGGAGAAGGCGGACCGAGACCTGGCGGTGAACCTGGTCGTCGCCTGCTTCCGTCCGACGGCGTCCTGACGACCGCATATGATCGGCCGGCCCGCACGACAGGAGCCGCCATGGCCTCGACCCTCGCCGCCGGTGCGGAGAACACCACCCAGGCGCGCATCCTGCGCCACCTCCGCGACGGCGGTCCGCTCTCCCGCGTCGAGCTGGCGGAACGCATCGGCACGTCCCGCACGACGGTGGCCACCGAGGTGAGCCGGCTCGCCGAGCTGGGCCTGGTGGACGACATCGGACCGGGCGTGTCCCGGGGCGGTCGGCGTGCCACCCTGGTCGACCTGGCGGGGCGGCTGCGTTTCGTCGGGGTCGACGTCGGCGCCACCTCGTTGACGGTCGGGATCACCGACGGTCGGCTGCAGGTACTCGTGCAGCGCGAGGAGGACCTCGACGTGCGCCGCGGCGCGGAGCACGTGCTCGGCCGCGTCCTGGAGCTGACCAGGAAGCTGCTCGCCGAACAGCAGCTGGCCCGGCCGGCGGGGCTCGGCATCGGGCTGCCCGGGCCGGTGAACTTCCACACCGGCGTCCCGGTCGCCCCGCCGATCATGCCGGGCTGGGACGGCTACCCGGTGCGCGACGTGCTGGCCCGCGAGCTCGGCTGCCACGTGCTGGTCGACAACGACGTCAACGCGATGGCGCTCGGCGAGCTGCACGCCGGTGTCGCCCGGTCGGCGCGGGACTTCCTCTTCGTCAAGATCGGCACAGGCATCGGCTGCGGCATCGTGGTCGACGGCCGGCTCTACCGCGGGGTCGACGGCTGCGCCGGCGACATCGGGCACATCCAGGCCGAGGAGTCCGGGCCGCCCTGCGCCTGCGGGAACTCCGGCTGCCTGGAGGCCTTCTTCGGCGGCGCCGCGCTGGCCAGGGACGCGGCCGCGGCCGCCCGGTCCGGCCGCTCCCCGGAGCTCGCGGCACTGGCCGCCGGCGGTGGCGTGCTGACCGCCGCCGACGTCGGCACCGCGGCCCGGCACGGCGACCAGGCAGCCCTCGCGTTGATCCGCGACGGCGGCCGGCGGGTCGGCACCGTGCTCGCCGGCCTCGTCTCGTTCTTCAACCCGGGCCTGGTCGTCATCGGCGGCGGCGTCTCCGGGCTCGGGCATCTGCTGCTGGCCGAGATCCGCGGCGTCGTGTACCGGCGGTCGCTGCCACTGGCCACCGGCAACCTGCCCGTGGTGCTCACCGAGCTGGGCGACGCGGCTGGCATCGTCGGCGCCGCCCGCCTGGCCAGCGACACGGTCTACTCCCCCGACTGACCCGCCCCCGCTCCGCTCTCCCCACCGCTCCACTCCCCCGCCCCGCCCCGCCACCGCCGCGCGGGGCCCGCCCCCCGCCGCGCCGGCGGCTCGAACCGTGGTACTTCCGTGCCGTCATAGACACCCCCATCGACCACGGTTCAACCGTCGATCACCAACTGTGGTCGATTGCGGTGTCTCCGGTGTCACTCATCGACCACAGTTGGCGGCCGAGGCGGGGCCGGAGCCCGCGGTGGCTGGTGGAGTCGTCGAAGCCGGGCCGGCCCACCGCGTGCCGGCGCGTCCTCGCGCTCCGGTCGAGGCGTCGCCAGGCCAAACTTTCGTCAATGACTTTGAAACTTCTGAAGATTAACTCTTGACCAGGCTCGGGCGGATCTCTAACTTGACTGCAGGCCGGCCAAAGTCGGGCCGGAAGTGGCACAGATCATGGGATCAGTGGTGGACAGCGCCCCCGCCTTACCGAACACGCCCGATCCACTCCTCATCGTCACTGGAGTCGTCAAGACGTTCCCCGGTGTGCGCGCGCTCGACGGCGTCGACCTGGAGGTCCGCGCCGGCGAGGTGCACTGCCTGCTTGGCCAGAACGGGGCCGGCAAGTCCACGTTGATCAAGGTGCTGTCCGGGGCGCATCAGCCCGACGCCGGCACGATCCGCTGGCGCGGCGAGCAGGTCAGCCCGCCGACGCCGACCGCCGCGACCAGGCTCGGCATCGCCACGATGTACCAGGAGCTCGACCTGGTCGACGGGTTGTCGGTCGCCGACAACATCTTCCTGGGCCACGAGCTGGCCCGCGCAGGGCTTTCCCGCCGCCGCGCGATGGACGACGCCGCCCGGGCGCTGCTCGCCCGGCTGGGCCACGCCGAGATTCCCGTGAGCCGCGAGGTCGGCCAGCTGTCCGCGGCCGGCAAGCAGGTGGTGAGCATGGCCCGCGCGCTGTCGCACGACGCGCGAATGATCATCATGGACGAGCCGTCCGCCGTGCTCGACGCGGACGAGGTCGACAACCTGTTCCGGCTGGTGGGCGACCTGACCGCGCACGGCGTCGCCGTGGTCTACATCTCGCACCGCCTCGCCGAGATCCGCCGGATCGGCGACCGGGTGACCGTCCTCAAGGACGGCCGCACCGTGGCCCGCGGGCTGCCGGCGCGCACCACGTCGACCGAGGACGTCATCCGGTTGATGACCGGCCGCGCGATCGAGCACGCGTTCCCACCCAGGGTCGGACCTGCCCCGGACGCCCCCGAGGTACTACGGGTCAGCGGCCTCGGCCGCCCGCGCGAGTTCCGCGACGTGTCGTTCGCCGTGCGGGCCGGGGAGATCGTCGGCCTGGCCGGGCTCGTCGGCTCCGGACGCTCGGAGATCCTCGAGACGGTCTACGGCGCCCGCCGGGCCGCCACCGGCGAGGTGCGGGTGGCAGGCCGACGGCTGCGCCGGGGCTCGGTCGGCGCCGCTGTCGCCGCCGGCGTCGGGCTGTGCCCCGAGGAACGCAAGAGCCAGGCCCTGCTGCCCGACGAGCCGGTCTACCGCAACATCACGCTCGCCACGCTGACCCGGTTCGCCGCCGGGCCGTTCACCCGGGAAGGCCACGAGTCGGCGGCCGCGAGCCGGCAGGCCGACGCGCTCGACATCCGGCCGGCCGGAGTCGCCCGCCCGGTGCGCACCCTGTCCGGCGGCAACCAGCAGAAGGTCGTGCTGGCCCGCTGGCTGCTGCGGGACTGCCGGGTGCTGCTGCTCGACGAGCCGACCCGCGGCGTCGACGTGGGTGCCCGCGACGAGATCTACGCCCTGATCCGCCGGCTGGCCCGGTCCGGGGTCGCCGTGGTGCTGGTCTCCAGCGAGGTGCCCGAGGTGATCGGGCTGGCCGACCGGGTGCTGGTGGTCGCCGCCGGCCGGGTCGTGCACGAGGCGGCCGCCACCGGCATCAGCGAGTCCCAGGTCCTCGACCTGGTCATGGAGGAGGGACGCGCCGCGTGAACGAGCCACGCCTGACCGACGCTCCGGCAACGGACCCGGCGGCGGCCGAGGCCCCGGCCGCCAAACCACTCGAACCGCCGACCGCGGCCGCGGCGGCCCCGGCATCGCCAGCCGAGGCACCGCCCGTCGCGGCAGGGCCCGTCGCGGCACCGCCGACGGATGAGCGGGCACGGGTCGAGCGGGCCGCGGTGGAGGCAGACGCCGCCGTCGCCCCGAGCCTCACCGGCGTTCTCACGCGCAAGACCGATCCCGGCGACGCGAGCCGGGCGCCGGGCGCGGCCGGGCGGGCGGCGCTGGGGCGGTTGCTCGGCACGGGCGCCGGCCGGAACCTCGGCCTGATCGCGGCCCTCGCGCTGATCTGCGCGGTCGGGCTGGGTACCGCCGGCGACCGGTTCGGCAGCACCGACAACGCGCTCACCATCCTGCGGCTGGCGTCGGTCATCGGCGTCGTCAGCGTCGGCATGACGTTCGTCATCGCCGGCGGCGGGATCGACCTGTCCGTGGGCGCCATCGTCGCGCTCGCCTCGGTCTGGTCGACGACGCTCGCCACCCAGAACATGGCCCGCGACTCGACGTTCCTGGTGATGGTGTTCGTGGCGCTCGCGGTCGGCGCCGTGTGCGGACTGGTCAACGGCATCCTGGTCGCCTACGGCGGGATCGTGCCGTTCATCGCGACGCTGGCGATGCTGGCATCGGCCCGCGGCCTCGCCGAGGAGATCTCGAACCGGCAGACGCAGGTGGTGCGGGTCCAGGGTTTCCGGAACTTCTTCCGCGCCGAGCCGGGCGGCATCCCGGTGCTGGTCATCATGTTCGCGCTCGTCGCGCTGGTCGGTTGGGTGGTGCTGAACCGGACCACGTTCGGCCGGCGCACGTTCGCGGTCGGCGGCAACCCCGAGGCGGCCCGGCTCGCGGGCATCAACGTGCGGCGCCAGACCCTGTGGCTCTACACGCTGCTCGGGTTCTGCTGCGGCATCGCCGCCGTCATGATCACGGCGCGGACGACGTCCGGCACGTCCACCCATGGCCTGCTCTACGAGCTGGACGCGATCGCCGCCGTGGTCATCGGCGGCACCCTGCTCTCCGGCGGGCGCGGCACGATCGTCGGCACGGTCCTCGGCGTGCTGATCTTCACCACGGTCAGCAACATCTTCACCCTGAACAACCTGACGACCTCCACCCAGGCCCTGGCCAAGGGCCTGATCATCGTGGCCGCCGTGCTCCTGCAGAAACGGCTGGCCCGGGAGTCCAGGCGGACGTGACGGCCACACAGACGCAGTGGCCACACAGACGCAGTGGCCGCACACCAGAACAGCCGCACAACGGGACAGAGGAGCAGGACATGGCACAACTGCGCGGCACATCGCTCGGTCGGCGGCGGTTTCTCGCCGGCGGCGCGGCCTTAGGCGTGGCGGGCGTCGCGACGCTCGCCGGCTGCACCAGCAACGACGACGACAACCCTGGCGACGCCGCCAACGTCTCGACCGGCGGTGGCGGCGACAACGCCGCGGCCGGCAAGCAGATCACCATCGGGTTCTCCGCCCCGGCCGCCGACCACGGCTGGATCGGCGCGATCACCCGCAACGCCCGCGCCCAGGCCGGCACGCACACCGACGTCACGCTGAAGGCGACCGAGGGCACCAACGACCTCAACCTGCAGATCAGCCAGGTGGAGACCCTCATCAACGAGGGCGTCGACGTGCTGGTGATCCTGCCGCACGACGGCAAGGCGCTGACCGAGGTGGCCCGCAAGGCGATGATCGCCAACATCCCGGTGATCAACCTCGACCGCGTCTTCGACAGCTCGCTGGCCTACCGGACCTGGATCGGCGGCGACAACTACGGCATGGGCGTCGCCGCCGGCAACTACATCGCCGGGCAGCTCAAGGCCAAGGGGGTCAGCAACCCCGTCATCGCCGAGATTCCCGGCATCGACAGTCTGCCGCTCACCCAGCAGCGCAGCCAGGGCTTCAAGGACGCGCTCGCGACCGCCGGTTTCAAGGTCGGCCCGCGGGTGCCCGCCGAGTTCACCGTCGAGTCCGGGGAACGGTCCGCCGCGAACCTGCTGCAGGCCGCGCCGCGCATCGACGCCCTCTGGAACCACGACGACGACCAGGGCATCGGCGTCCTGTCCGCGATCGACTCCGCCGGCCGCGACGAGTTCTTCCTGGTCGGCGGCGCCGGGTCCAAGGACGTCATGGACCTGATCAAGGCAGACGACGGGGTCGTCAAGGCCACCGTCACCTACCCGCCGACGATGGCGTCCTCGGCGATCAACCTGGCCCGCCTCGTCGCGCAGGGCAAGACCCTGTCGGACCTGGTCGAGAACGACGTCCCGTCGTCGATCACCCTCGCCTCCGTGACGGTCACCAAGGACAACGTCGACAGGTATCTCAAGTTCGGCTTCGCGTCCTGACGAAGTTCGGCTTCGCATCCTGACGCCCGGCGCGCCGCCGCCCTGGTGCCCGGCGCGCCGCCGTCCAGCTGCACGGCACGCCGCCGTCCTGACACGCGACGCGCCGCCGGACGAGGCATCCGAGCGACGTCCCTCACCTGGAGAATCTCTCAATGACGGAACGACAGCGGCTGGGCGTCGGGATGGTGGGCTACGCCTTCATGGGCGCCGCCCACTCCCAGGCGTGGCGCTCGGTGAACCGGTTCTTCGACCTCCCGCTGGAGGTCGACCTCGCCGCGGTGTGCGGCCGGGACCAGGAGAAGGTCGCGGCCGCGGCCGCGAAGCTGGGCTGGCGCTCCCACGAGACCGACTGGAAGGCACTGCTGCGCCGCGACGACGTCGACCTGGTCGACATCTGCACCCCCGGCTCCAGCCATGCCGAGATCGCGCTCGCCGCGCTCGCCGCCGGCAAACACGTGCTGTGCGAGAAGCCGCTCGCGAACACCGTCGAGGAGGCGCGGGCGATGGCGGACGCCGCCGAGCGGGCGGCGGCGGCGGGGGTGCGTTCGGCGGTCGGCTTCAACTACCGGAGGATCCCCGCCGCGTCGTTCGCCCGCGAGCTGGTGGCCGCCGGCCGGCTCGGCACCCTGCGCCACGTGCGCGCCGTCTACCTGCAGGACTGGCTGGTCGACCCGGAGTTCCCGCTGGCCTGGCGGCTGCGCCGGGAGATGGCCGGGTCCGGCGCGCTCGGCGACATCGGCGCGCACATCGTCGACCTCACCCAGTTCATCAGCGGCCAGCGGGTCACGGGCGTCTGCGCGCTCACCGAGACCTTCGTGCGGGAGCGGCCGCTGCCGGTGGCGGCGTCCGGCCTGTCTGCCAGCGGGCTGTCGGTCACTGAGCCGGGCGGCAACAGTGAGCAGGGCGGTGGCGGTACCGGAACCGTGACCGTGGATGACGCGGCGCTGTTCCTGGCCCGGCTCGACGGCGGGGCGCTCGCCAGCTACGAGGCGTCCCGGTTCGCGCTCGGCCGCAAGAACGGGCTGCGGATCGAGCTGAACGGCTCCGAGGGCTCGCTGGTCTTCGACCTGGAACGGCTCAACGAGCTGGAGTTCTACGACGGCCGGGTGGACGACGAGGCCGCGGGCTTCACCCGCATCCTGGTCACCGAGCCGAGCCACCCCTACCTCGACGCGTGGTGGCCGCCCGGCCATGCCCTCGGCTACGAGCACTCGTTCACCCACGAGGTCCGCGACCTGGTGGCCGCCATCGCCGCCGGCACGCCGCCGACGCCGAGCTTCACCGACGGCCTGCAGGTGCAGCTCGTCCTCGACGCGGTAGGCCGCAGCGCCGCGGGCGGCTCGTGCTGGACCCCCGTCGAGACATGACCGCGTGAAGAACTGACCGCGCGAGGAACCGGCCGCGTCGAGAACCGACCGCGAGCGAAGGTCACGAAGAAGGCGAGGACAGATCATGGCGCGACCGGTCACCCTGTTCACCGGCCAGTGGGCGGACCTGCCGTTCGAGGAGGTCGCCCGGCTGGCCGCCGGCTGGGGCTACGACGGGCTGGAGATCGCCTGCTGGGGTGACCATCTGGACGTGCGGCGGGCCGCCGAGGACGACGCCTACGTCCGGTCCCGGCTGGACATCCTGGAGAAGAACGACCTGAAGGTCTGGGCGATCTCCAACCATCTGACCGGGCAGGCGGTCTGCGACGACCCGATCGACGTCCGCCACCGGGACATCGTGCCCGCCAGGGTGTGGGGCGACGGCGACCCGGAAGGCGTGCGGGCCAGGGCCGCCGAGGAGATGGTCGCGACCGCGCACGCCGCGGCGCGCCTCGGGGTGGACACCGTCGTCGGCTTCACCGGGTCGGCGGCGTGGAAGTACGTGGCGATGTTCCCGCCGGTGTCACAGGAGCTGGTCGACGCCGGCTACCGCGACTTCGCCGACCGGTGGAACCCCGTCCTGGACGCGTTCGACGCCGCCGGGGTGCGGTTCGCGCACGAGGTGCACCCGAGCGAGATCGCCTACGACTACTGGACGACGGTGCGGGCGCTGGACGCGATCGGCCGGCGCCCGGCTTTCGGGCTGAACTGGGACCCGAGCCATTTCGTCTGGCAGGACCTCGACCCGGTCGGGTTCATGTGGGACTTCCGCGACCGGATCTACCACGTCGACTGCAAGGACGCGAAGCGCCGGGTCGGCAACGGCCGCAACGGCCGGCTCGGCTCGCACCTGCCCTGGGCGGACCCGCGGCGCGGCTGGGACTTCGTCTCGACCGGCCGCGGCGACGTCCCCTGGGACGACTCGTTCCGGATGCTGAACACGATCGGCTACGACGGTCCGATCTCGATCGAATGGGAGGACGCCGGCATGGACCGGCTGGCCGGCGCCCCGGAGGCGTTGGCGTTCGTCCGCCGCCTCGCCGTCGACCCGCCGTCCGCCGCGTTCGACGCGGCCTTCAGCTCGGGCGGCTGACCGACCGACGGCGTGTCAGGCGGGCGGCCACATCCTCCGTGAGTACTCCCCGTTGAGCGCGCCAGATCGACAGTGCACCCACCACGGCCCGTGCACCCACCACGGCCCGTCCGACTCCTCGAAACGCCACCCGCCCTCCCCAACACCCACACGGCCACGACGACACCACGTCCGAGCATTCCAGCACCCGTGTGGATCGCCGAGTCCGACCGACGCCGCCGAGCCGACGCGTCGTGGCCCAGACACTCCCCATCCACCAACCGACCGGGCCCAGGCGGCGACCTCGACCGGAACGCGTGTCCCGGCCGAGGCGACCGCCCGCGTGCGCCGCCCGCGGGAGCCGTCGTGCTCACCCGCGTCGACATCGTCTTCACGACCATGGCCCGACGACGGCGGCCCGGTCCATGTCCCATGGCGCCGGAAGCCGGTACCTGAAGGTGCGGAGTCATTCCCCAGTTCGTTAGTGGGGAGTGTAGAGCCCCACGCAGCCAATGTGACCTGCTATGTCGATACAGATGCCGATTCCACGGGTCTCCGCCGAAGCGGGAACCGCCGACGGGTCGACTCGAATCGTGCAGGGGATGCTGATGGGCTCATTCCCGAAGCCCGACTGAGAAGACGCGCTCTCCAAAGCCGAGGCAATGATGAAGCGCGCCCAGGACTCCGGCGTATGCGCAATACCCTGCATTTCATGAAGATCAATTCCCGACTGCACTGTCCCCGTCGCCATTGACGTCTCCAATCGAACGGTCCGAATATTTCAGGGATCCCGCCGCCGCGCACCCGGAGTGCGCGGTCCCTCGGGCCGCATTGTCAAGCCGCAAGCCCTTCCAGGCAACATGACGATCATTCGCGAGTCGTGCCCTGACTATTGCCACGCTCACGCACTCCATCAAACCCCCACAGCCCAACGCCGTCGGGAAAGAACGACAGCCAACGGCCCCGGACGATCCCGTCGCGCCGGCCACCGCGGGAACGATTCCATTCGCCGGCACCACCGGGCCGGCCGAGCCGGGTATCCCGTTTTAGGTCCAAGGCCGGTTCTCGGTCGCTAGATCGCCTCCTGAAGCGTGGAGCTCTGCTCGGTGACGACCATCGGGCAGCGTGTACAGGAGTCGATGCCGACCTCGGCCCACCACCGGCACCGGAACCTCAACCGACAGGCTGGTGGAGAGGCGGCTACCGCGGGAACAGCCGCCACGATCCGGCGCGCGAGGTCACATCGATGCCCATCGAAGTTCTGGCACCTCTCTCGCACACACGGGGCCCCGATCCTGAAGACCTCGGAGGGTCGCGCGGGCGCTGCCAGCGCCAGAACATCCGGTGTGACCGGTACCGGCGCGTCGAGATAGGCCAGGCGAGGGGCCGACGTAGAACCTCCCACAACTCCGAAGATGGAGGCACCGGGCATGTCGTGCGGAGCACTGGGGCAATAGAGCTCGCCCTCCAACATGGCACCGAGGTGGCCGGACGAGTCCTCGTTCGGCACCGACTAGCCCTTCCGGGCCGCGCTGTCCGGCTTGCCCTGACCAGCGGAGTACTGCTCTCCGAAGAGATCCTCGGGATACAGGATCAGCCCGAGGACGATCGGTGGCCGATGCGGGACGACAGCGCCCGCACGGGCTTCAACAGCTCGCATGGCACCACGGAGCGCGGCCTCGACCAGGTCGTCCACTGATATGCGCTGGGGAGTATCTGGCATGTTTCAATCACCTCGATACATCGGCGTCTCGGCCCGCGCAGAGTACCGACATTGATTCCGCCTCGACCGCACGACCGCCCCGGTCGGAGGGTTTTGTTTAAACCGGACACGCATACCTATGGGCACTCACCGMACCGATCCGACTCACGTTCAAAGGACCGTGAATGCCCGTCTCGGGGGCCGCCGGATTCCGGTTCCCTCCGGATGCGACCGCGCTCATGATCCGGTCGTGCCCGCGGCTCGCCTGGTCGAACTGAGATTCCGAAGATCTACTCATCGGACGAGGGACCGCCATCGACCGCTTGACGGTCCACCGCCGGTCGCGGCGCGCTGCCTCACCGGTCGTCGACGCGACCTGGATCCGATCCGCCATTCGTTCATGCCAGACCACCGTCCACCTGGCAGAACGCACCGACGCAACGATGCCCAGAATTCAGCGCAGCCGGAGTCGTCACGTCCCTCCCGACCGCGATCTCCGCATTTCGGTGGCGTTCGGACTCGGCCCGCCACCAGCCCAGCCGGTGTCAGTCGGTGAGCATCCTGATGCCGAAGTAGAGGCAGAACGGGCCGGCCGTGAAGTAGACGGGAAGCAGGAACATCGCTGACAGGACCGCGCCGAACCAGTCCGTCCTGGTCACCCAGGTCGGATCGCCTGGTCGGTACACCACCCTGACCTTGGCGCCGATTCCAGGAAAGGACGTGTCCGGGCTGCGCAGCGCGGCGGCGCGGACCTGCTCGCCGGCCCGGGTCGTGTAGTCGACGATCGGGGTGTAGATCGAGCCGCCGTCATCGCTGTCGCGTTCGATCACCTCGAAGTCGACGATGGTGGCGAGAGCGGTGTGCCCGGCGAACCGCAGCCAGAGCCGCTGGAGGATCTGGCGGAGCGTGAAGAGGCCGAGCGAGAGGAACAGCGCTCCGGCGAACACCATGCTGATGGTCGCCAGCGTCGCGATCGTCCCGACACTCATCGACCCGCGCTGGTTCGACCTGCCCGTGCACCACAGCGGCTCACGTACCAATCATCCTGTTTTGTTACCGCCCTGGCGACGTCCATTCCCCGACAGGGCCATTTCCCTGGAGGCCCGGTCCGGAGGGAAATCGGGCGCCACCGCGGGGTTCTCGACGCCAGACCCACCCTAGATTCACCTATTGAACCTAGATGGTAGGGTGCGGCCATGACGATCGCGGATCCGTCCACGTCGCCCTCGTCGGAGTCGGTGCCACCGGCACCGGAACCGGATCGGCCGGTGAGCCCGCCGCCGGCCTACGGCGCCTGGGGAGAGCCACGGCACAAGACCGTCAGCTGGCATGACCCGCTGGCGACGGCCGCGCGCGCCGCGACCATGAGTGGTCTGGAGTTCCTGCGCGCGATGCAGAACGGCGAGGTCCCGCCGCCGCCCATCGCCGCGATGTTCGGCTTCCGGCCCGTGGGCGTCGAGCCAGGAGACGTCCGGTTCGCGTGCGTCCCGGACGAGTCCGCCTACAACCCGATCGGGGTCGTGCACGGTGGGCTCGTCTGCACCCTGCTCGACACCGCCGCGGCCTGCGCGGTGCATTCCACGCTGCCGGCCGGCGTCGGCTACACCTCGATCGAGATCAAGGTGAACTACCTGCGCCCGGTGCGGGTCGAGCCGGGGACGCCGGCGGAGCTGATCACGCACGGCTGGGTCACCAAGCCGGGGCGACGGGTGGCCTTCGCGGAGGGCGACGTCCGCGACGGGGCCGGCCGGGTCGTCGCGACCGCGAGCACGACCTGCCTGGTCTTCCCCATCGCGTAACGGCGAGCCCGGGCCCCGGGTCTTCGAGGTCGCCCGATGGCCGGGCTCGCCGCCATGAGCGGGCGTCCGCGGCGGCGGCACCATACGCGCGGCGGCCATCCTCCGGGCGGGTTGATCCCGGAGAATGGCTGCCGGTCGGCGCGGTCCGGCCGGCGCTGCCGGCCAGGTCACTGGCCGGTCGCCAGGGTCGGTGGACCGGAGGGGCGGGTCAGCCGTTCGTCAGCCCTTGCCGCCCTTGTCCGGGTCTATCTTTTCCAGAATCGGCGGGGCGACCGCCAGGGTGAAGTCCATACCTGCGGAGACGTGGACGGCGCCCGTGAGCCCGGGGACCTGCGCGGGGCCCACGGGATAACCACCGACAGGGCCATGACCCAGCTGACCGTCGCTGTTGGAGCCCGAGGTCCACACGGTTCCGTCGGAGGACCGCGCCGCCGTGTGGTAATTGCGGTTTGACACCTCGGTCATGGTGGCGGGCAGGCCCTCGACCGGCCGCGGGATGGAGCCGTCGTGGTGCAACCCCAGCTCGTTGTGCTGGTTACAGCCCCAGCCGATCACCTGGCCCTGCTTGCCGTCGTGAGACGAGATGACCAAAGTGTTGGCGTCCCCAGTGGTGATCTTGATGACGTTCTCGACCCGCGGGATCCGCACCGGATCGGCATAGACCTGGTTCTGGTCGGTGCCTGGTCTCACCAGGCCGCACTCGTTGTTGCCCCAGGCCCAGACGGTGCCGTCGCCACGCACCAGCGCGCTGCTCAACTCGCTCCCGCTGATCTGGACGACGTCGGGGCCGACGCCATGGATCTCCACCGGGCTGTCGAACCATGGCTCGCTGGTGGTACCGGCACCAAGCTGGCCATCGCCGCTCTTGCCGAAGCCCCAGACCGTGCCGTCGTCCTTCAGCACAAGGCTGTGGTTCGCGCCCGCGGCGACCTGCCGGACACCATCCAGATGGGGCACCGGCTCCGGCCAGGACCTGTTGGTGCCCGCGTGCCCGTCGCCGAGCGCCCCGACGCCGTTATAGCCCCACGTCCACACGGTGCCATCGCCGCGGAGTGCCACGACGTGAGCCCGCCCGGTCGCGATCTGAACGACGCCGGTGAGCCCGGGCACCTGGGCCGGCTTGGCACGGGAATATTCCGCCGACCCGGTGCCCAGCTGGCCCCATGAGTTGATGCCCCAGGTCCAGACCGTTCCGTCCACGTCCAGCCCCACGCCGAACCCTTGACCGGCCGAGACGGCGGTCAAGGCAGGCAGGCCGACGGACTGTACAGGGCTGGACCTGTCTTCCTCCGTCCCGTCGCCAAGCTTGCCCTCGTAGTTGTCGCCCCACGCGAGGCCCGTGGGGTCATAGACGGTCGGAGCAGGAGGCCCCGCATGCACCGGTGCCGCCGTCAGCGCCAGGGACATCGCCGTCGTACTCACCACGGCGGCCACCGCCGCCCAGGCACGCCGGCGGGCACCCGGCGAGGCCGCGCCCCGTCCGGCCGGGGCCATACCCGGCCCAGGAACCGCTTCCGGTTCCCCCGATCGAGACTTCATTTCCGCCTCCTCGCGAGACATTCATCAAGGAGACCAACCACCCACGCGTACACGCCGGGGCCGGCCGCCGTCCCGATCTGGGATATCGAGACGAGGGCCAGTGAAACAAAACACCGTGTGAGAAAGCGTGTGAGGAACCCACCTGTCCGCCGACCGACAGGTAGCCGTGAATTCTGGTCAACGGCGACCAGCCAGGCGGAAAGGCACTCCGGTCGTCGGCGAGGACCGGCGACGTTCTCGTTGTCGCCGACGCCGCACCAGAGAAGCGCGGCCGTTTCAAAAGACCGTGCCGGAATGCCGGATCGGATCGTCGGCGCGGATCAAGAATCGTTCTTGGTAGGTCACGACCAGTGCGTCACCGACGAAGTCGTAGCGCCACCCCTCGCCCTGGAGGGTCTTGTCTTCGTCCTCGGAGCCGGCGAACGAGGCAACGATCTCACCCGCTCCTGGGTGACCGGGGTCCTAGGGTCAAAGGAAACGGCCCGCAGGTCCGCGAGAAACGCGGCGTGGCGCGCGGCCTGCTCCCAGGTCGGCCGCCGCACCTGGTGATCATGGTGACCCGCCTGCCTACTCGGCGGGGACCACCTTCAGCTCGACGCGACCGCCGGCGTGGTCATGCACGTCCTCGTGGCCGTGATCGTGGCCGCAGCCGCAGGCGTCGTCATCGTCGGCGAGGGAGTCGGCGAACTGCTCGATGCGCTCGAACAGGTCGTGGGCGGCCGGGATCAGCGAGTAGTACTCATGCATCATGTGATCGGCGAGGAAGATCGCCTGAGATCCGACCTCCTGGCCAACCAGCGCTCGCGCCTCGTCAAGGATCTTCTTGAGCGACGCGCGCTCGGACTCGTCCAGATCGTCGTCATCCTCGAGCGAGCTGACCAGGTCCTCGTCGATCGTGAGGGGGCCGACGTAGGCCCCGGCCGGCGCAAGGTCCTTCGCGGCCTCGAGGAAACCCTGGAGGTCGTCCTCCCAGCTGACGACCGGAAGGTCCTCATCGACCTCCGGCTCATCGGCGACGACGGCAATCCCGAGCGCCCGCAGCGACTCGGTCACCTCCCGCACCTCGACTGCCGTCATCAGTGCTCTCCTCTGCTCGGGCCGGCCAGATGACATCCGGGGCCGCTCACGATCCGTCGTCTCGACGGGACCCTACCGGTCCGCCTCCGCGGGCCAGGACAGGGAGCCACTCCCCCGCGTCGCCCTCCACCGACAGCCCAAGCCCGCGGGCTCAGGCGGTACGCGCGCCGTCCCCGCGTTCCGCGGAGCGCAAAGATGGCCGGCGCGGTTCCCGGCGGCGTTCGCCCAGCTCCAACCCGAAAGATCGCCAGGACCGTACTGGGATCCGAACGCCGGGCCCCGGCCGGTCACTTGATTCCCGTGTTCGCGATCGAGCTGACGAAGTACCGCTGGCCGGCGAGGAACAGCAGCATCACCGGGATCTGGCTCATCAGCGTCGCGGCCATGAGCACCGGCCAGTCCGTGAAATGGGCGCTCTGGAAGGTCGCGAGCCCTATCTGGACGGTCATCACGTCGGATGAGGACGTCACGACGAGCGGCCACAGGAATTCGTTCCAGACCGTCAGGAAGGTCAGCACGGCCACGGTGCTCAGCGGCGGCCCCATCAGGGGCAGCAGAACGCTGCGCAGGATCCGGAGACGGCTGGCGCCGTCGATGAGTGCCGCCTCCTCCAGCTCGACCGGCAGCGTCAGGAAGAACTGCCGCAGCAGGTAGATCCCGAACGGCGTCACCAGGTTCGGGACGATGAGCGCCGGCAGCGTGTTGACGATCCCCAGGTACTTGACGATGAGCAGCGTCGGGATCATCAGAATCTGGAACGGGACCATCAGCGTCGCGAGGATCGCGCCGAAGGCCAGCCGGCTGCCCGGGAAGCGGAGCCGGGCGAACGCGTAGCCGGCGAGGCTGCACAGAACCAGGTTGGTCACCACGCAGGTCACCGACACGATCGCGCTGTTGAGCAGCCAACGGCCGAACGGCGCCTCGGTCCAGGCCTGCGAGAAGTTGTCCCAGTGCAGCGCGTGCGGCACGCCCGGCGGGAACCGGCGGGTCTCCTCCAGCGTCGAGAGCGACGTCCCGAGCATGAAGAGCAGGGGCACGATCATCAGCAGCGACGAGGGAATGAGCACGAGGTGCCAGCCCGAAGGCCGGCGCCACCGGCGTCGTCCTGGCGGCGCGGCGGCCGGCGCGACCGGTTCGGTCACGACCGGCTCCAGCATGACCGGTTCCGTCACGACCGGTTCCGTCATGACCGGCCCCCCGCGGAGACGTCCCGGGTGAGCCGGGTCTGCGCCCAGGTCACCAGCGCGATTATCAGGAACAGCGCGGTGGCCATCGCGGCGGCATAGCCCGCGTGGAAGAGTTCGAACGCCTGCTTGTAGAGGTAGTAGACGACGACGTTGGTCGCGTTCAACGGCCCGCCCCTGGTCGTCACGTAGACCTCGTCGAACAACTGCAGGGCGTTGATCGTGAGCCACACCGCGAGGAACCCGGTGACCGGCCGCAGCAACGGCACCTGGATCCGCCAGAACGCGCCGGCCTTCGAGCAGCCGTCGATCTGGGCGGCCTCGATGACGTCGCCCGGAACGCCCTGCAGGCCCGCGAGGTAGATCAGGGTGCCGAAGCCGACCCAGCCCCAGACGGTCATCGCGACGACGGAGAGCAGCGCGGCATGCGGCGAGGCGAAGAATCCCGACGTCGGCAGTCCCACCTTCGCCAGCAGGGTGTTGATGAGCCCGTACGCCGGGTCCAGGAGCCAGGTGAAGACGACCCCGGTCGCCACCGTCGACGTGACGACGGGAATGAAGAACGCCAGCCGGTAGACCGACATCCCGCGGATCCGCCGGTTCAGCGCGGCCGCGGCCAGCAGGGACAGCAGCAGGGTCACCGGCACGAAGACGGCGGTATAGAGGAGGGTGCGGCGAACCGCCGCGAGAAACACGTCGTCGTGGACCAGGTCACGATAGTTGGCGAAGCCGGCCGACGTCGCCGGTGTCTGCAGGTCGTTGTTCTGGAACGACAACACGAACGACCAGATGACCGGGACCAGCCCGAACAGGCCGATCAGCAGCACGCTGGGCGACACCATCGCCCAGCCGACCAGCCCGTCGCCGAGCGCTCGGCGCCCCGGCCGCTCTCCCCGGCCCAGCCACCCCCCGCGCCCCGGCCGCCGCCGGCGCGCGGGTGCCTCGGCCGGCCCCTTCTCGGCCCGTCCCTGCCCGGGCGGCGGCCGCCCGGGCAGGATCGTGCGCCGCGGGACCCGGGAGCGCGTGGCCGGCGACCCGCGCTTTCCGACGCCGCCGGCGGAGCTCACGGAGCTCACGAGTGGCGGGACAGCGCGGACGCCACCTGCCCCTTGGCGGAGTCGAGGGCCGCCTGCGGCTCGGCCTGCCCGAGGAGCACGGACTGGACCATCTGCCCCACCGCGGTGGACACCTCGGCGTACGAGGGGATGTTCGGGCGGACGTGCTCCACGTTGTCGAGGTTGTCGACGAAGACCTTCTCGCCCGGGTACTTCTGCAGGAACGTCTGGTACTCGGGAAGCTGGGTCTCGGACTTGCGCAGCGGCAGGTCACCGGTCGCGATGGCGAACTTCAGGTGCACCTTCGCCGAGGTGAGCCAGGTGATGAAGTCGAGCGCGACCTGGTGCCGCGGGCCGGAGTGGTCGAAGACCATGTAGATGTCCGGCCCCGAGATCGTCTCGTGGTTGCCCTGGTAGCCCGGCAGGATGCTCACGCCGTAGTCGACGTCGGAGGTGATGCTGGACAGGTCCCAGGGGCCGGTCCACAGCATCGCAATCTTGCCGCTGTTGAACAGGTTGAGGTAGTTCTGGTTGCCGGTGTCCAGGTACACGGACTTGTCGGTGACGACCATGTCCCGCAGCTGCTGCAGGGCGGCGAGCCCGGCGGCGGAGTCGAACGCGGGCGCCTTGTTGTCCTCGGTGAGCAGGTCGCCGCCGGCCTGCCAGAGCAGCGGGAGGTACCKCCACACCGTGTCCTCGCTGCCGTCGTTCACATAGGACCAGCCGTAGGACTTGCTGGCCGGGTCGGTGAGCTTCTTCGCCGCAGCGCGGAAGTCCTCCCAGGTCCAGGAGTCCGTGGGCGGCGCGACCCCGGCCTGCTCGAACAGCTTCTTGTTGTAGACCAGGCTCAGGTTGTCCACGAGCGCGGGAATCCCGACGACCCTCCCGTCGACGGTGGTGGCCTCGCGCTCGGACGGGTAGAAGTCGTCCCAGCCGAAGGCGGGYGCCGCCACCGTGGAGGTGAGGTCCACCAGCTTCGGCTGCCGGGCCAGCTGGGCGGCCGACGAGCCGAACTGGTAGGCCACGTCGGGATAGTTGCCGGCGGTGAAGCCCGCGACGGTCTTCTGCAGCGCGTTGTCGTTCCCGCCGTTGAACTCGAGCTTCACCTTGGTCGTCGGGTGCTCGGTGTTCCACTCGCCGACGAGCGACGTCAGCGCCTTCGACTCGGCGTCGGTGTAGCCGTGCGTCAGGGTGATCGTCGTCGGGTCGTCGGCGGTGCCGCTGCCACCCCCGCCCCCGCCGCAGGCGGCGACCGTGGCGGCCACCAGCAGGGTGCTCGCTGTCAGCGCCCCCAGCCGCCGCCCCCGTGTCGTGATCCAGGTACTGGCTATAGGGCGGGAAGCCATGGTCGGCACTCCTCGGTCGACGCGGCTGGGCCGATCGTGCGGGCAAATCGCGCATGATCGATCAACTATTGTGCGCAGTGTTGCACTTACTGCCCAAATGGGTCAAGACGTGCGAGCAAACGTGCAGCAAGGTGCGCGTATCGTGCAGGCATGCGCCGCGAAGACCGTTTAGGGATCATCCTCCAGCGGCTCAACGAGACCGGCTCGGTCGGAGTCGACGAGCTCGCCCGGGACCTCAAGCTCTCGCGCGCCTCGATCCGCCGCGACCTGCATCTGCTGGAGGAGCAACAACTTCTGACCCGCACCCACGGCGGGGCGGTCGCGTCGGGCGTGCTCTACGAGCTGCCGATGCGCTACCGGGGCGGCCAGCGCCACGAGGCGAAACGCGCAATCGCGCAGTGCGTCGCGCGCCTGCTCCCCGACGACGTCGGCTCGCTGGGCATCAACGGCGGCTCGACCACGACGGAGGTCGCCCGGATGCTCGCGTCCCGGCCGGGCCTGCGGGTGGTGACGAGCGCGCTCAACATCGCCTCGGAGCTGGCGGTCCGCGCGAACATCGAGCTCGTGGTGTGCGGCGGCAGCGTGCGCGGGGAGTCCTACGAGCTCGTCGGCCCGCTGGCCGACCTGACCCTGTCCAACATCAACGTCGACGTCGCCGTGGTGGGCGTCGACGGCGTCGACCCGGTCGCCGGGTTCACCACCCACCACGAGGTCGAGGCGCACACCAACCAGTCCCTGCTGCGGGCGGCCGAGCGCGTCATCGTCGTGGCCGACTCCAGCAAGATCGGCAAGCGCGGCTTCGCGAAGATCAGCGACATCGCCGCGGCCTCGGACCTGGTCACCGACTCCGGCATCAGCGCCGAGGAGGTCGCCGCGCTCGAACGCCTCGGCCCGACCGTCCACGTGGTGGACCCCACCGCCTAGACCCCGTCGCTAGGAACCACCGGGGTCGCCGAGGCGCGCCCGTAGCGGTTGCGGCAGCCGCTCGCCGTGCGCCGCCACCAGCTCGTCGGCCAGGCGCCAGATCTCCTCCACGGAGAGGCTCGCCGCGGTGTTGGGGTCGGCCATCAGCGCGTGCCGGATGTGGTCCGGCCGGCCCAGGGTGGCCGCCCGCACCGTCAGGTCGACCACGGACAGGAACGTCCGGTTGAGGGCGGCGCACTGCGCGGGAAGGTCGCCGACCGGCAGCGGGGCCGCGCCGTTCGCGTCGACGCGGCACGGGACCTCGACCGCGGCGCCATCCGGCAGGTTGTCGATGAGCGCGTCGTTGCGCACCGTCGCCTGGATCGTGCGCGCCGTCCCGGTGACCATGCTGTGGATCACCTGCGGCGCGTACTCGGCCGCCTCCTCCTCCGGCTCGACGTACCCGCCGGCCGCCACCACGGGCATCAGTGCCTCGACGTCGGCCAGGTTGCGGGCGCTGATCCCGACGTAGTCGTCGATCGGGATCCGCAACCGCTCGATCTCCCCCGGCTCGCGCAGGTACCAGGGGACGTACTCGGCGGAGTGCTCGCTGGTCTCGGTCGGGTAGAAGCCGAGCCGGCGGTACATGTCGACGCGGACGCGGCGGCGCAGCTGCGGGTCCGCGGCGATGCGGCGGTCGAGCTCGGGGTAGAGGTCGACGCCGTCGCGCTCGAAGCGCAGCACCCAGGCCTGGTGGTTGACCCCGGCGCTGTGGAACGACACGTCGTCGAACGGGACGTCGATCAGCTCGCACAGGTCGTGCACCGTCCAGTAGACGGAGTGGCACAGCCCCAGGACCTTCAGCTCCGGATGGCGAACGCTGAGGAACTGGATGTTCATCGCCATCGGGTTGGTGTAGTTCAGCAGCCAGGCGTCGGGCGCCTCGGCGCGCAGGTCGGTGGCCAGGTCGTCGAGGAAGCCGAAGGTCCGCAGCCCGCGGAAGACCCCGCCCGGGCCGAGGGTGTCGGCGATCGTCTGGCGCAGGCCGAACCGGGCCGGGACCTCGAAGTCGGTCAGCGTCGCGGCGTGGCCGCCGATGTTGACCGCGTTGATGACGAAGTCGGCGCCGTGCAGGGCGGCCGCCCGGTCGAGCGACCCGCGGATGGTGGTGGTGGCGTCGCGGCCGTGCCGCTCGACGGCGATGCGCGCCAGGTTCTCCGCGAGCTCGAGACGGCGGGGATCGACGTCGTGCATGACGAGGGTCAGCGGCCCGAGGTCGTCGTAGGTCAACAGGTCGCGCAGCAGCTGCCGGGTGAACTCGGCCGAGCCGGCGCCGACGAAGCAGACGGTGGTCACGCGGCGAGCATGGCACGGCGACGCGCGAAAGGGACAGGATCAATCATCTTTTCTGAGCGTTTGTGGACACAAAGAACGGCTTACGACACACTGGCGCCATGTCCGAGGACGGCGTGGGCGCCGAGCGGGTGGCCGCCCAGCGTGCGGACAGCCCGCGCGTACTCGTCGTGGGTGACCTGAACCCCGACCTGGTCCTCGGCGGCGACGTCGTGCCCCGGTTCGGCCAGGCCGAGCAGCTGCTCGACACCGCCGCGCTGGTCATCGGCGGCTCCGCGGGCATCACCGCCCACGGCCTCGCCCGGCTCGGGCGCCCGGTCTCGCTCGCCGCGGCGATCGGCGCCGACAGCTTCGGCGCCACGATGACGAGCGCCCTGGCCGACGCCGGCGTCGACACGAGCACCCTCGTCGTCCGGCCGGGACAGCCGACGGGGCTGACCGTCGTCCTGTCCACCGGGCCCGACCGCGCCATCCTCACGCTGCCGGGGACCATCTCGACGCTTACCGCCGCCGACGTCCGCGCTGCCGTCGCGCGGCTCGGGCAGCGGGAGCCCGCCGGCCCGCGGCACGTCCACGTCTGCTCGCTGTTCCTGCAGCCGGCACTGGCCGCGGGGCTCGCCGAGCTGCTCGCCGAGCTCAGGGCGGCCGGTGTGACCACGTCACTGGACACCAATGACGACCCCGCACAGACCTGGGCCGGCGTCGAACCGCTGCTGCCCCACGTCGACCTGCTGCTGCCGAACCGCCGCGAGGCACTCGCGCTCGCACGCGTCGCCGCGGCCCACCTCGACCTCGACCTCATCGCCGCCTGCCGCGTCCTCGCCGACCGCGGCCCGCTCGTGGTCGTCAAGGACGGCGACCAGGGCGCGTCCGCGGTCGGTGCCGACGGTGAGCTCGCGAGCGCGCCGGCCGTGCCGACGATCCCGGTCGACGCCACCGGCGCCGGCGACAGCTTCAACGCCGCGTTCCTCGACGCCTGGCTGCGCTCGCTGCCGCTGCCCGAATGCCTGCGGCGCGGCGTCGTCGCCGGCTCCCGCTCGGTCCGCGCCGTGGGGGGCACCGCGGCCCAACCGACCCTCGACCTGCTGGTCGACGACCGAAGGGCATCATGACCGAGACCACGTCACACATCGGCCGCGAGATCGCCCGACAGCCGCGGGCGTGGGCGCGGGCCTGCGAGCTCCTCCCCCAGGTCGCGGACCTCCTGCCCCAGCCCGGCGAGCGGGTCGCCGTCCTCGGATGCGGGACCTCCTGGTTCATGGCCGCCGCCTACGCCGCGCTACGGGAGTCCGCCGGCGCCGGTGAGACCGACGCGTTCGCCGCCGGGCAGTGGCCCGCGGCGCGGCGCTACGACCGCGTCGTCGCCATCAGCCGGTCCGGCACGACGACCGAGGTGCTGCGGGCGATCGACACCGCCGCGGCCCCCGTCACCGTCCTCACCGGCGTCGCGGACTCGCCGGCCGCCCTCGATGCCGAGGCCGCGATCGTGCTCGACTTCGCCGACGAGACCTCCGTCGTGCAGACCGTCTTCGCCACCACGGCGCTGACGCTGCTGCGGGCGTCGCTCGGTGACTCCGTCGAGGCGGCGGCGGTGCAGGCGGCGCGGATCCTGGCCGGCGAGCACGGCCTCGCCCCGGAGGTCGAGACGGCGAGCCAGTTCACGTTCCTCGGCAGCGGGTGGGGTGTCGGCGTCGCGAGCGAGGCCGCGCTGAAGATGCGCGAGGCCGCGCGCGTCTGGACGGAGAGCTATCCCCAACTGGAGTACCGGCACGGGCCGATCTCCATCGCCGAGCCGGGACGGGTCGTCTGGATCTTCGGCGAGCCGGTGCCGGGCCTGGTCGGCGACATCGAGGGCACCGGCGCGACGATCGTCAACGACGACCTCGACCCGGTCGCCGATCTCGTCCGGGTCCAGCGGCTGGCCGCGGCGCTCGGGCGGCGCCACGGCCTCGACCCGGACCGCCCGCGCAACCTGACCCGCTCCGTCATCCTGTCCCCGGCCACCGCCACCTCCCCGGCCAGCGTCGCCTCTTCGGCCGGTACCGCGTCCCCGGCCGTTGCGGCGCCGTGATCCTCTGCGTCTCGGCGAGCCCGGCGATCGACGTCACCTACCGGGTCGAGCACCTGACGGTGGGCGCCACGAACCGGGTGGAACAGACGGCGCGCCGGCCGGGGGGCAAGGCCACGAACGTCGCCCGGCTCCTGCGCCAACTCGGCGAGGACACCCTGCTGCTCACCACCGCCGGCGGCGACACCGGCGCCGAGCTGATGGCCGACCTCACCCGCCTGCGCATTCCCCATGAGCTGGTGCCCACCGCCAGCGCGACCCGGCGGACCGTCGCCATCGTCGACGAGGCCACCGGCACCGTCACCCTGCTCAACGAACCGGCGCGGGTGGACGACTGGTCCCGGTTCCTCGCGCGGGCCGCCGAGCTGATCCCGAGCGCAGCCGTCGTGGTGATCAGCGGCACGCTGCCCGCCGACGCCCCGGTCGACGGCCTCGCGCAGCTGATCCGGGTCGCCCGCGACGGCGGCCGGCCGGTCGTGCTCGACGCCAGCGGGCCCGCGCTGGTCGCCGCGCTCGCGGCCGGGCCGACCGTCGTCAAGCCGAACGCCGACGAGCTGCGCGACTGCGTGCGCGGGGTCGGTGACGCGGTCGATCCCGCGGATCCGGCCGTGACGGCCCGGGCGGTCGCCGGGCGATGGGGGGTCACGGTCGTGGCCTCGTTCGGCGCCGACGGCCTGGTCGCCGTCGAGGGCGAGAACGGGTGGCGGGCCAGGCCACGGCGGCGGCTGACGGGGAATCCGACCGGTGCCGGCGACGCGGTCGTGGCCGGCCTCGCCCGGGGGCTGCGGGCCGGCACGGCGCTCGGGCCGCTGCTCGCGGACTGCGTCGCGCTCGCCGCGGCCGCGGTGCTGTCGCCTGTGGCCGGCGAGCTCGACACCGCCGACTACCAGCGGGAGTCCGTCGGCGTGACCGTCGAGCCCCTGACGCGGACTGGCCGATGACCATCGCCAGCACGGGCGACCTCGTCGCCGCGGCCGCCGCCCGGGGACGCGGCGTCGCCGCCTTCAACGTCATCACCCTCGAGCACGCCGAGGCGATCGCGCGCGCCGCCGAGATCCGCGGGACACCGGTGATCTTTCAGATCAGCCAGAACGCGGTGTCGTTCCACGGCGGGCAGGTCGTCCCGATCGCCGCCGCCGCCGGCGCCGTGGCCCGGCTCGCGGACGTTCCCATCGCGCTGCACCTGGACCACGTCACCGAGGACCGGCTGGCCGCCGAGGCCGCGGCGGCCGGGTTCAGCTCCCTGATGTACGACGGGGGGCCGCTGCCGTACTCGGAGAACGTCGAGCGCACCAGCCGGGCCCGGTCGGCCGCGCAGGCGGCGGGGCTCTGGGTGGAGGCGGAGCTCGGCTACGTCGGCGGCAAGCCGGACTCCCCCCGAAGCGCGCACGAGCCAGGCGTGCGGACCGACCCGGACGAGGCGAGGCGGTTCGTCGACGAGACCGGCGTGGACGCGCTGGCCGTCGCCGTCGGCAGCTCGCACGCGATGACCTCGCGGTCCGCCGTCCTGGACATCCCGCTGATCGAACGGCTCCGCGCGCGGCTGTCCGTTCCGCTGGTGCTACACGGCTCGTCCGGTGTGCCGGCCGAGACGCTGCGCGCCGCCGTCACCGCCGGTATCAGCAAGGTGAACATCGGCACCGCGCTGAACATCGCCATGACGGGCGCCGTCCGGCGAGCGCTCGCGGGCGACCCGAAACTCGTCGACCCGCGGCCCTACCTGGCGAAGGCTCGCGACGAGATCACGGCGACGGTGCTCGATCTACTGTCCGTCATCTCGGGAGACTCGGGAGGGTCACGCTGATGGCCGAGGTCAGGTACATAGGCGCGAGCCGCCGGTACGCCGGCAGTTCCGCCGCCGCGTTGAAGGCTCTGGACCTGGACATCGCGGACGGCGAGTTCATGGTGCTGGTCGGGCCGTCCGGGTCCGGCAAGTCGACCGCGCTGCGGATGCTCGCCGGCCTGGAGGACGTCGACGAGGGCGAGATCCGCATCGGCGACGACGACGTCACCCGGTGGGCGCCCCGGGAGCGGGACATCGCGATGGTGTTCCAGAACTACGCGCTCTACCCGCACCTCTCGGTCGCGGACAACATGGCGTTCTCGCTGAAGTTGGGTGGGATTGGCAAGGAGGAACGCAAGGCGAAGGTCCTGGAGGCGGCGAAGCTGCTCGACCTGGTGCCCTACCTCGACCGCAAGCCCAAGGCCCTCTCGGGCGGCCAGCGCCAGCGGGTCGCGATGGGCCGGGCGATCGTGCGCGAGCCGCGGGTCTTCCTCATGGACGAGCCCCTGTCCAACCTCGACGCGAAGCTGCGGGTGGAGACCCGCGCGAACATCGCCGCTCTGCAGGCCAGGCTGGGAACGACGACCGTGTACGTCACCCACGACCAGACCGAGGCCATGACCATGGGCCACCGGGTGGCGTTGCTGAACGACGGCGAGCTGCAGCAGGTCGACACCCCGCGTGCCATCTACGACCGGCCCGCCAACGTCTTCGTCGCCGGCTTCATCGGATCGCCGGCCATGAACCTGCGCCGGGTCGCCAGCGCCGACGCCGACGGGTCCGTTCACCTGGGCGGCGTGCCTCTCCCCCTGGCGCCATCGGTCCGTTCCGCAGCCCGGCTGACGAAGGGCGCGGAGGGCCGGGAGAGCGGAGACGTCATCGTCGGGCTTCGCCCCGAGTCCTTCGCCGTCGCGACCCCGGACACGCCGGACGCGCTGTCGCTGCGGGTCACCCTCGTCGAGCACCTCGGCGCGGACTCCTACGTGCACGGCACGCTGCCGGGAGACGACGACACCCGCGACAAGCCGTTCGTCGTCCGGGTGGACCGCCGCGTCGACCCAGCCCGCGGCGAGACACTCCTCGTCACCCCGACGGGAGCCATCGAGCACGTCTTCGACGCTGACTCCGGCCTCCGCCTCGGCTGAGGTTCTGCCTGACGGCCTCGGCGCCCGCCTCGACGACCCCACACGCGCAAGCCATTCATGATCCGGTGGGATTTTCGGAGTCCGAGCGAGGACATGAAATTACTCAAGTCCGAGCCAGCAGGCCTGCGTGACGTCGGTCACGCCTGCGTCTCGCCTGAACTACCTGTCTCTCCCGGTCAGCGGCGGTC